>AP021858.1:1248584-1560731 GCA_017347465.1 Candidatus Nitrosymbiomonas proteolyticus
GTCGGAGTCTTGCTCGCATGGGCGACTCTGGCGCACGCGGAAGTGAAGTCCGGACTTTGCGGCCCGACCGGCAACCTGCTTTCCAGCAACGTGACCCTCATGTGGGAGGTGTGGTCGACGGGCGCCGATCGGATCGTAAGGGGCGTCATCGAACTGAATGGCGAGCCGATCCCGGCGGTGTACGACGTGGCTCGATTGGCGGTTCGAACGGAAACCCCCCTGCAACTCGCTCCAGGCAATTACGAAGTCGTCGCGCGAGCGGTCTTCGAGCGGGGCTTTGCGGTTCGCTCGAACTGGCGGTTCACGGTGGGGCTCTCTGCGATGGCCGACCTGCCTGAGCCCTCGTCCAACCAGCTCGAGTTGCAGCGAGCCGTCAACGATTTCAGATTGAGGGTCGGGCTTCCGCCGGTGTACATGCACCCGAGCCTTGCGGTCGCTTGCCAAAGCCATAGCGAGTACAACCTCCGCAATCAAACCACCGGCCACTACGAAAAGCCCGAATCGCAGGGGTTCACGGGAGCGACGCCCATCGACCGGGCGGAGTCGTTCGGGTTCCTGGGCGGAACCTACGAGGCGGTGAGTTGTGGAAGCTGGACCCCGGAAGACGCTCTCGCGGCCCTCGTCGATGGGCCCTACCACCGGCTTCCGATCCTTCAGCCCGGCGAACTTGCGTTTGGAGCGGGCGTCGCCGAAGACCGGGTGACCCTTCAGTTTTCGCTCACTCAGGAAACCGGCGTCTCGATCTATCCCTATGAGGGCCAGCGCGATGTCCCGGTGCGGTGGAACCGCCTCGAACGGCCGAATCCCCTCCGGATTCATGGGAAGGCGATCGTGGGCGTGGGGTACCCCATCACGTTTGCGTACTACAGGCGAGGTAAGGATCGCTTGACCGTGATCGACGCGAGGCTGTTGAACGACTCTGACGAGCCCGTGGCGACTTACCTGAACACGCCCGACAACGACAAGAGCCTCAGAAACGCGCTGATTCTGATTCCGCAAGACCCGCTGATTCCTGGCCGGAAGTACCGCGTCGAGGTCCAAGCGACCGCGGAGGACGGGTCGGAGTTCGTTCGCAGGTGGTCGTTCGAGACGGCGCCCCAGTAGGGATCGGGCATTGAAGTGGGGGTTTGGATCGGGGCCCTGGAGGGCTGTTTGAACCTGAGAGTAGGTTCGCCAGACAGTTAACACAGTTATCCCTGCCTTTTCCACGCAGGTTTGTGGATAAACCCCCGAAAAAATGCTTGGGTATTGCGAAAAAGCGTGATATCGTATTCATGCGCTTGACGGTGATGGAATCGGATCACCGCTCCGGTGCGCCGGAGACGGCGAAGACGACATTCCCTTCGCCGAAAGTGCACTGCCCTTGCGGAGAAATCCGTAATCCTCTCTCGGGAGGAGGCGGGTCCCGGAAACGGGAGACGTCGGGAGCCTTCTGCAACCTCGCTGGGCGGCTTGGACCAAAGTCCAGCGAGCGTAGAGTCGGAGAGCCAAGGCCCTGTCCGGCGGCAACAGAAGGACGCGGCGACCGCGCCGTGTGAGGGAGACTTCGGTATTCCTCGCACAGCAGGACAGGTGAGGCTTCGGCCAATCCTATCCAAGCGGCGCCGCAGTAGACAGAATGCGGACCAGTAGTAGGGTCTTCGGACCCTAACCTAAATGCAAGAAGTCTACAAACTTTGAGGCGTGGGCCTTCTTCGGAAGATCCGGCGTCTCGAAGTTGAGAGCGCGGTCAAAGGTGGGCTTGCCCAGCGAGTAGCCGCGCTCTTATTTTATTGGGGCGAGGCAAGGGTAGACCTCCCCTTCGTCCCATCGAAAAGGCGTCCCAACCCCCCTCAGTAATGAAAAAGGCCACCCTATTGCGTAGGGTGGCCGTTGGAGGAAGGTCGGCGAATCGAGGACCGATTAGTTCCGATCGCCCAGGGCGACCCAATCTCGCAGACCGGAGCCTTCGTAGATGCAGGTCGGGCGAATCAGGCGGTTGTTGTCCAGTTGCTCGATGGCGTGCGCGCTCCAGCCCGACACCCGCGCGATCACGAAGATCGGGGTGTAGAGGTCGATCGGGATGCCGAGCAAATAGTAAGCGTATGCCGCGGGGAAGTCCACGTTCGGGTGCAGGTTCTTTTCGTCGAGCATGACCCTTTCGAGGATGTCAGCGACTTCTCCCCACTTGGTGTTGCCCTTGCGCTGGCCGATGTCCTTGGCGATTCGCGTCAGGTACATCGCACGGCTGTCGCCCTTCTTATACTCGCGATGGCCGAATCCCATGACCTTTTTCTTCTGCGCGAGAGCGTCTCGAATCCAGTGCTCGGCGTTCGCAGGGTCGCCGATTTCGATCAGCATCCTCATCGCCTCTTCATTGGCGCCGCCGTGCAAGGGTCCCTTGAGGGTGCCTATCCCGCTCACGATTCCGCTGTAGAGGTCGCTGAGCGTGGCGACGGTCACGCGGCAGGCGAACGTGGAGGCGTTGAACCCGTGTTCCGCATACAGCGTGAGCGAGGCGTCCATGACCTTGGCCGTGTAATCGTCGGGCTCGCTGCCCTCCATCATGTACAGGAAGTTCGCCGCATGGCCGAGTGATGAACTCGGTTCGATCGGGTCCTTTCCGGTCCGAATCCGGTGCGCGGCCGCTACGAGGGTGGGCGCTTTGGCGACAATGCGCGTCGCCTTGCGGACGTTGGCATCGTGGTCGCCGTTGGTGTAATCGGGGTCGTGGGGCGCAAGAGCCGCGAAGGCGACTTTCGCAAGGTCCATCGGATGCGTGTCGCGGGGCATCGCCCGCAGCACCGTGTAGATTTCCGACGGAACTCCGCGCTCGCCTCGCAGGGTTTCTTTGAAGGTCTCAAGTTGAGCCGCGGTCGGCAAGTCGCCGTGAAGGAGCAGGTAAGCGGTCTCCTCGAAGCTACCATATTCGGCGAGGTCTTGTACGTTGTAACCTCGGTAGATGAGAAGGCTCTTGTCGCTGTCGATATCGCAAATCTTGCTGATCCCCGCGATCACGCCTTCAAGACCGGGGCTGTAATTCGGGTAGGTGGTCGCTGCCATGGTTTCTACAATCCTTAATCTGGCTTACGCTTGAGGAACGGGAAACCAGACTCTTGCCCGTTCCAGTTTGCTGGGTCACCGCTTCTTTGGGGGAGACGTGCGCCCAACTCAATTGTCTTCTGTCGGTCCCGAGCCGGACCAGAGCGCATCCTGCTTCGTGTACTCGGCATACTCGATGAGTTCGTAGAGTTCGCTCCGCGTCTTCATTCGCTCAAGAAGAGCGGCTTGAGAGCCAGATCGAATCAACTCTTCGTACGCTTCGCACATCGACCTCAGCATTACGCGAAAGGCCGACATCGGAAAGATAACCAAATTGTACCCAAGTGATTGGAACCGAGAAAGGGGGAGGAGGGGAGTCTTTCCGTACTCTGTCATGTTGGCCAAAAGCGGCACATCGAACGCGCTGCGAAACGCTTCGAACTCGGATTCGGATTCGAGTCCTTCTGGGAAGACCATGTCCGCGCCGGCGTCGACATACGCGCGCGCCCGGTCGATCGCTTGGCTGAGTCCCTCGACGCCGCGCGCGTCCGTCCGTGCGACGATCAGAAACGAATCGTCGGACTTCGAGTCCACAGCGGCCCGCACCTTCGAGACCATCTGACCTGTTGGGACGATCTGCTTTCCGTCGAGGTGGCCACACCGTTTAGGGTTGACCTGATCCTCGAGGTGGATCCCCGCTAGGCCCGCCCGTTCGAGTTCGACCACCGTTCTTGCGACGTTCCAGGCCTCGCCATACCCTGTGTCGGCGTCCGCGATGACTGGCAGAGGGGCGGCTTGAGTCACGAATCGCGCTTGGGCGCTCATTTCGTCGAGTCCCAGCAGACCGATATCGGGTGCGGCGAGGAGGCTATTGGTGACTCCCGCGCCCGAAAGGTAGAGCGCTTTTGCGCCCGCAGCGTGGGCGGCGCGTGCCGAAAGCGCGCTGAAAACGCCGGGAGCGAGCACGGTGCCGTGCGACATGAGGTCGCGCAGAACCTGGCCGGGCCTCTTGAGCGGGGGACGCAGCATGGCGGAAGTTTACCGGTAGGTAAGGGGGCGTCTCCTCATGGCCTTGGCTGGGGCGAACCCAATTCCGTCATTTTCGTCAAGTTACCGACATCCGAGCGCCCACCCTGTGCCGGGGTTGCGGTTGAATTAGGCTGTGGGAATCCGCTTCGCAGACGACGAGATGAGGGCTAAGTTCGGCATAGGCGCCTGGCTTTCGAGCGTCTCGCGAGTCACGTTCGCAGGCCTTGGGCTCCTGTTTGTGGTGATGGGGGGAATCGGGGTCGTAGTTCCGGGTTGGCCCGCCACGTTCTTCTTCATTCTGGCCCTGTGGGCGTTCAAGAGAAGCAACAAGCGCATGGAGACTTGGCTACTCACCAACCGCGTGACCGGGCCGACTCTCACAGACTGGGATCGCAACGGCAGCATCAAGAGGCGAACGAAAATCGTTGCGATTACCTTGCTTTGGGTTTGTATGGGCTCGACCCTTTGGCTTGTGAGTTCGACGACCGTGCGGGTGATTCTGCCTACGATCGGCACGGCCGTGACGGTCTATATTCTCACCCGGCCCACCGCGCCTGCGGATAGCGCAAAAAGAGGGCCGCGTCTGTAAATCGACGCGGCCCCGTCGCTCCTCTCGTTCTTGGTTAGGGTAGGTTAGCTTCGTTCACCCAGTCATCGAGGAACGACTGCCGAACGGAATTGAAGTCGCTAAGGGCACGGCGACCCGGCATGATCGCGACCACCATGCGATTCCAGATCGTTGTGGGCCGGTACATCAGGGTGACCTTCTTGAGCCCTGGAATCGGACTCTCGGGCGCCTTGATGTATCCCGAACTGACCTGGAAAGAGACCGTCGGCGGGTACAGGATGGCTACCGTCACGGTCTTGCCGTCTTTCGTCATGTAGACCGACTTCCGCCCGGGCCCCGGTTCGAGAGTCGCTGTCGTGTAGGCGGTCCAGTCGACGCGGGTTCGGGGCGCGGCGGTCCATTCGTCTTGGACAACGACGGTGCTCCCGCCTCGCAGTGCGACGCCTCTCTTCCAGAGCGCGGCAGCTCCGCCGGTCGCTTGGGTCCCGTCGATGATGCCGAACTGGTTGGCATCTCGGTTCGAGAACGCGATCATCGACGCTTGGGCCGTGCTGGGCTGCTCGCCCTCATTGAACCTCAGCGTGTTGTGGCCGAGCGTGGAGTTGCGATAGAACTTCCCGCCAGGCCCCGGCTGCTGGTCGGCGGTTCGACCCAGATCGAGGAACCACCTCACGCCCTGCGACTCATAGAGGAAGTGCCCGATGTCGAGTTGGTTGTGATTGGCCTTGTTGTCTCCGCCTTTGAAGGCAATCGCGTTGGGTTCGACGGTCGACCACGAGTTCCGCGCAAAGAACTGGGCGTTGTTGCGGAACACGCCCGCCTTGGGCAAGTTCGCAAGGTCCGCTGAAGTGCTCGGGACGTACCAGATCAGGTCCCAAGGCTTGATGAGCTGGCCGTCTTGATGAAGCGTCTTCTGATAGGCGGCTAGCGGGGCCTGGCCGAACTTGCTGGCGAGCCAATAGAGTTCGGGAGAGCCTTCGTTGAGCGGGTACGTGTTGCCAAAGTCAAAGCACGCCGTTCCCCGAGGTCCGCGCCCCCCCGCAAGGACCTTATACAAACCGGTCTTGCTCAAGAATCCGCCAGCGTCGAGCCCCAGGTCGGTGCCAAGGCTCGTCTCCAGCATATCGAATCCCCGGATCAGACGGCCCACGCCATAGACCCAATACCCGTGGTGCTCGATCCAGCCCCCATCATTGTTGAGACTCGCCATCGCGATCGATAGGGACTTCTGAGCATGGGCAAGAACTTCACTCGAAACCGAAGGATCGGTATCTCGAATGGCCAGTGCGCCAGTGATGAACCCGCTGTTACAGACCATCGCGATATTCAGTCCCGACCAGGTCCACCATTGCTGCGTCGATCCGGAGCGATAGCGCGCCAAAGCGACGTTGAGGCCCTTATTCACAATCGCGCTTCGAAGGGCGGAGCGCTCCGAGGGCGTCAAGTAGTCATGGAGCCAGTCGTATCCGATGGCGGCTGCCGAGGTGAACTCGGCCAAAACGTGGAGCACTGTGGCTTCGGCGCGCCAATCGGGCATCGCGACGAGCGTTGAAAGGTATTGCCGCGCCTTTTCCGCATAGGCTGTGTTGTTCGTCAGCCGATAAGCGAGGGCGAGCGCCGTAATTCGCTCTTCCGACATTCGCGAGTCCACGTTCTGAACCGTATACACGGGCTGCAACAACAGCCAATCGACATGGTCGATCAGGCCCGCGTAATACGTTTGCATCGTCGCATCGGTGTTTTTCAGTTGGTTAATTCGAGTGATGCGCTGCGCGTTCAACGTTAGGTGCGGGCGAACGGGCGCGCCAAACGGCAGCATCTGCCCCATCGCAGTAACTTCGCCCGAATTGGCGGGAACGAACGTTCCGCCCCAGGTGAAGGAAACCGGGCTGAGCGTCGATGCGCTGTTGGCCGCGAAATTGGAAAGAGAACTTTGAGCCGCGCTCTGCATCGCCAGCCCAGCGACGATCGCGGTTGTCAAGGTTATTCGAGAGGTTTTCATGATGAAGCTCCGTCAACACGGGTGTTCCGTGATGGAGCCGAGATTTCGCAGGTATGTCTTTCGGTTCTGCCCACGAGAGGCCTGGGGCAGGTCGGCGGTGGGATACACTCCCCAAGTTCGCTCAGAACCCGAACCGATGTCCGCACCTACCCCCCTGCCAAGCCCCCCCGTCCGACGGAAGCGCCTCGCCATCCTCGTGAACATGGTCGCTCCGTATCGGGTCCCGGTCTACGAGGAACTGGGCGGGGCGTTTGAAACCCTCGTGCTCTTTTCGGGCAGAGAACGCAACCGAGGGTCGTGGGAACGGGTCCTCGGCCAATTTCGGAGTTGCCGATGGAAGCAGGTGTGGGGCTTCGCTTTGCGGTTTGCCCGAAGAGCCGAACAAGGCGCGATCGACCAGCAGTACTTGCATCTCGATCCGGGGTATTTCTTCGAGCTACTTCGCTATCGGCCCCATGCGGTGATCTCCAACGAGATGGGCTTCCGCACCCTGGCCGCTCTCTTTTATGGGTTTCTGTTTCGCAGGCCCGTGTGGGTGTGGTGGGGGGGCACGCTTCACACCGAGCGCAACCTCAGTCGGCGCAAGCGGGCTTGGAGGAAGTGGTTCGTGGGGCGGGTTCGGCGATGGATCAGCTACGGCGAGACCTCGACGGAATACCTGGAGTCGCTCGGAGTTTCACGCGAGCGGGTGCTCCAGATTCAAAACTGCGTCGACGAGCGGCGATTCCAGCCGGAGGGAGAGAGGCTGATCGACGTCCACCCCAAGCCGGTGGTCCTCTATACGGGCCAAATGATTCGACGAAAGGGCGTCGATCGTCTGATTGAGTCTGCCGCGAGGTTGCAGTCTGGGGGAGCGGAGTTCTCCCTATTGCTCGTGGGCGGAGGGGCCGAAGCGGAGTCGCTGCAGGAGCAGGCGGCGTCGCTCGGTTTGCGGCACCTCGTCTTTCACGGCGCCGTCGCTGCCGACCAAATGCCGGCGGTGTACCGAAGCGCCGATCTCGTGGTGTTTCCCACCCTCGAAGACGTGTGGGGACTCACGGCGAACGAGGCGATTCTGTGCGGGAAGCCCGTTCTGACCTCGATCTATGCCGGATGCGCAGAGGAGATCATCCCGAGCGAGCAGCGCTTCGATCCCCACGACCCCGATCAATTCGATAAGGCCCTTGGCTCGGCGATCCGCAAGGGGTTGATTCCGCCGAGCCGAGATTCGCTATGGACCTGCGAGCGAACGGGCAAGACGATCGCCGAGGCAATTTCGTCGGTATTCCTGTGAAATGCGCGAGGTTGCGCTACCTCCTCGCTGGAGCGATCTCGCCGTGATGCCGAAAATCCCAATATGCTCGCCCGCATAACGCGAACCTTCTTTTCGCCCGTCTTTTGGGCCGCTGTGCTTTCCGCGCTGCTTACCCTCGCCGCATTCGGTTGCGGTGGGGGAGGGACCGTCACGTCGGGTGGCGGCGGCGGAGGAGGAGGCGGTGGCGGCGGTGGCGGCGGTGGTGGCGGCGGCGGTGGTGGCGGTGGCGGCGGTGGCGGCGGAGGAACGCCCCCTTCGATCGTCGTGAGCGCCGATCCAGGAGTCCTTTATGCCCACATGATTACCGGGATGGGCCGAGGGCCGGATTCGTGGATCGATATCGACTGGATTTCGGCGGGGGCGCAACAGAGCGAGTTCGCAACGACTCGAATTCAACTCAACGGGTACACCTCGACCCCGCTCGACATCGTCGCTCTGGGGACTGGCACCCAGACCTTCAATTCGTTTAGTATCAATGTTCTGCAACTGATTCTGCCGGGCAATACGATCGTTCCCGGACCCCACACCAAGACTGTCCCGTCCAACTTCAAACTCATGGCCGGTCGAACGACCGCGATTCAAACGTTCTTCGATGAGTCGATGGTGTTCGAAGACCAAGGCGCAATGATCTTCGACGACGTGGCGTTCGACTTCGTCAACGTCGATCTGTTCGGGGGCTCGATTCCGGCGTTCTTCAGCGACTGCGTCCGAGTGGACATCGGCCAGCTTTCGTCTCGCCCAGGGCTGAATGCGGGGGGGCAGGCGCAATTTGTGTATGTCTCGGGCGACGTGGTGGGGCTCAGCGGATCCACGTCTACGACGTTTGAGATTCACATGGACCGCGACCGCAATTTGGACTTCGTCCCAGTTCGGGGTGGCACGTTCACCGGGACAGCTTCTGGAACCTACACGGTCGTTGAGCCCAATCCGCAAAACAGTTCCGTCGAGATTCCCAGATACACGGCTCCGTGGACCGACATCGACAACGTGGTGCAGGACTTCACCGAGTTCGTGATGATCTCGTTCCCTTCGACGGATTCGACCAAGTCAGACCACCTCTTGATGCTCTCGCGTTC
Source organism: Candidatus Nitrosymbiomonas proteolyticus (assembly GCA_017347465.1). Classification (GTDB taxonomy): domain Bacteria; phylum Armatimonadota; class Fimbriimonadia; order Fimbriimonadales; family Fimbriimonadaceae; genus Nitrosymbiomonas; species Nitrosymbiomonas proteolyticus. The sequence goes on from AP021858.1 coordinate 1,257,575, forward strand.
TTCGGGAGTGATCACCGCATGCTATTTTGGAACGCTCAATCGCAACACGGGCTCCTTCAGCGCCTATCCGATCGGGCAGTTCAAGCAGGGTTCTCCGACGACAATTGGCGGTGTCGCCTCGATTGAAGCCACGGGTGGCAACTACAGCATCGAATCCGGAACCCCCCCGGCGAGCTTTCCGTTGACGGGGACATACCTTCGGTTCGTGCGGTAGAGTCTGCGGTTAGGCGGACAGCGAATGAAGGCATTAGTCACCGGCGGCGCCGGGTTCATCGGGAGTCACGTGGCGCTGGGCGCCGCGGCGAAGGGTTGGCAGGTCGTCGTTTTGGACGATCTCTCTTCGGGCAGCCCGAGCAACCTCACCGGCGCGCCGTCCCATTTGGAGATGCGGGTGGGGTCGGTTTGCGATCCTGAAGCAGTCCGTTCGGCGGTGGAGGGGTGCGATGTGGTCTTCCACCTGGCCGCGATTGCGAGCGTGCAGCGGTCGGTCGAGGATCCCGTGGGCACGGGCCGCGTCAACGTCGAGGGAATGGTGAGGGTGCTCGAGGCGGCGACTCGTGCCGGGTCTCGCGTCGTCTTCAGCTCTTCCTCGGCCGTGTATGGAGACGCTGACGCGTTACCGGTCTCCGAATCCGCTCGGCCCCTGCCCTGCAGCCCATACGCGGTTCACAAGCTGTGCGGCGAGATGTACCTTCAAGCGTTCTGGTCGACGGGCGGCCTGATCTCGCGCTCGCTCCGTTACTTCAATGTGTATGGGCCAAGGCAGGACCCTCAGTCTGAGTACGCAGCCGTCATCCCCAAATTCGTCACACGGGCGATTCGCGGCGAGCCGCTCGTGATCTTTGGTGACGGTGGGCAGACGCGGGACTTCGTGTTCGTCGAGGACGTGGCGCGTGCGAACTTGCTGGCAGCGGAGCAGGGCAGCGGCGAGTCTTTCGTGCTCAATATCGGATCGGGCGTCAGCCTCTCGGTCCTGGATCTTGCGAAGAAGGTCATCGAGATTGCCGAGTCGAACTCGCAGATCGTTTTCGAACCTCCGCGCCCTGGAGAGGTGCGCGACAGCCGTGCCGACACCGCCCTGGCGCACGCGCAACTCGGGTTCGATGCCTCGACCCCGCTTGAAGAGGGGCTCAGGCGAACCCTGGAGTATTGGCGCGATCGGGAAAGTTGCCAATGAATCGCATGGAGTTGGGAACCTCGGGCGGTGGAGGCGCAGTCCAATTCTCGATGGTACGCATCTCGTTGCTTGCGGTAGGTTTAGCGCTGGGGCTGACCTCCTTCGCTCAGGCACAGCTCACGCCCGAAGCCGCGACGCAGAACGCCTTGGCGGGTCTGAGGATGCACCCTTCAGCGTGGCTGAGAATGGACGGCCAAGACACCGTCGGCAACGTGGCCAATCGGTTCATTGGCGACCTCTACTGGTATTCCAGTTTTGATGCGCTGGGACTGCCTGTAGCCAAAGCCGAACTGCAAGAGTTCCTCAACGGCAACCTTCGAGTCCGAACCGTCGGCGACGGCGTTACGCTGTGGCACTACGATTTGGCTAGGTTCGCCTACAACGCGACGACCTACGGCGCCTTTTCCGGATCGCCCCCGCCCACGTACTTGACGAATTTGATCAAGGGCATTGGCACGCATGCCGAAGGGCAGACGACGCATTTGGTGCGTTTGATTCGGGAGACCTACGATGGCGGATTCGCCCAGTTCAAGCCGTGGATCGTGGGAGGAGCTTCCTCCTTGCTGACCGGCGGGCAGTCGATGGACGATCCCGTTCTCGGCAACCAGCGAACCTATGTGTCTTCGGCGGCCGTGGAATACGCGGTCTTCTGGACCGGCCAACCTGCGAACCGCTCGCTCGCCTTCGAAATCATCAGCGATCCGAAGTTTGGGGGCAAGATCGTCAACGCCGTGTACTTTGCGAGCGTCAGCGCGGTCGGCAATCAGAGCCGGTTGGTTGAGTGGACGATGATGGTGCGCCCGGACGTGATCCCGGCGGCAAGCAACTTCGTGTTCGTGCCTCCTGCGGGCGCGAAGCCGATTCCCAAGACGGGCGGTTCGTACTGAGATCCTAGCCCTTCGAAGGGATGAACTGGCTCACCCACGGGCCGAAGCCCTGCGGCGACCGCGTCTGGATGTAGAGGATCCCCGGTCCGACGAACTCGGCAACGAAGCCTTCGCCCGAAGTGAAGCTGCCCAGCCAACTCTTGGCGGCTCTCCGGATGGTGAAGTTCATGCCATCGGAAAACGCGACGATGTGGCCGGTGTCGACAATGTACGGCTGGCCCTCCATTAGGCGCACGGCATGTACCGCGCCAAAACTCGAAACGAGCAAGGTGCCGGTTCCAAAGACCCTCAATATGAACAATCCCTCCCCGGCGAAGAAGCTCCTTCCGCTCAGTTTGGTCTCCATCTCGAGCGAGGTATCTCCCGCGAGATAGCAGCCGCTCGTGACCATATAGCCTTGATGGGAGAGTTGCAGCGGGACGATATCCCCCACCGCTGCGGGCGCCAAGAGCACCTCTCCCGCCCCGCGGTCCGCCGTGAAAGTCGACTGAAAAAGGCTCTCGCCCCCGAAGAGCCTTCCGATCGCCTTTCCGAGTCCGCCCGCCATTTTTGATTCGACGGTGATCGTCGGCGACATGCTGACCATCGCGCCGCTTTCGGCCCGGATGCTGTCTCCAGGTTCGAGCATCATTCGCGCCACGGCGAAGGAGGGTTGGTAAAGAATCTCGTAGTTCATTCGGCAAATCTCTCACCTTCGATACGATTCGGGAAGCGGGTTCGGCGCGCCGAACGCCCCAGCGGCTCAGGGAGCCACGTGCCAAGATGAAAGTTCGCATGTCGAGTCTGGAACTGTCCGCTGACACGAAAGGGGCGCCCCACGAAAACCCATCGAAGGTGGTTTGGGCGCTCGCTTGGCCTGCCGTCGTGCTCAACGGAATGCAGGTTCTCAACATGCTTCTCGATAGCGCGTTTATCGGCAGGTTGGAAAGCGCCGCGCTGCTTGCCTACGGCGCGCTCACCAACGTGCTGTTCCTCCTGTTTTCGCTTGCGATGGCCTTAGCGACGGCCGCCACAGCGCTGGTCAGCCGAGCCTATGGCGCAGGGCAGGTCGAGGAGTTTCGCATGGCGTCTCGGCAAGCTCTGTCGGTAACGCTCGCCTGTGGGACGATTCTCGCGATTCTGGGCGCATCGCTCTCCCCGGCGGCCGCCCAAGCGTTTCTTCCGGCCGGTGAAACCCGGGCGGAGTCGCTGATGCTCTCCTACCTGGCGATTTACTCCTTTGGCTTGCCGGCGATCTACTTGATCCAATCGCTCGCCGGAGCCATGCGCGGCGTTGGCGACACTCGCAGCCCGATGGTGATCTCGGGGATTCAGATACTGCTTCACATCGCGTTGAACCTGATCCTCATCTTCCCGCCTCGGGACTTGGGGGGCGGATTGATGCTTCCGGGATACGACATGGGCCTTGCGGGAGGCGCCCTCGCATTGACGATCTCCGCGTGGATGGCGGCGGTCGGCTACCTGCTGTATGCGGGCAGGACGGCGCTGGGGAGCGTCTGGAGGTTGATCCTCCCTTCGTGGGCGTGGGTCGTTCGGATCTTTCGAATTGCGATACCCGCGGCGATCATGGCTCTCCTGCGGGTTTCGTCGTTGGCGGTGTTTACGATCGTGCTCAAATACGCCAAGGACGCCTCCGACGCCATCGCGGGCATGCGGCCTGGATTCGCCATCGAGTCGATGATGTTCATGCCGTCGTTTGGGCTCGCGATGGCGGCCGCAGCGCTCGTCGGGCAGAGCCTAGGGGCAAAGAACCCCGATCGCGCGGAGCGGCTCGCTTGGACGGCGGCCCATCATGCGGCGATCGTGACCGCGTTGCTGGCGCTTCCGATCTTCCTCGGCGCGGATGGCCTGGCGAACCTCTTGGTGCAGGGCAAGCCGAGCATCGCCGCAGAGACTGCGCTCCTCCTCCGCTACCTTTGCGTGACCGAGGTGGGGTTCGCCTACGCGATGGTGATGATGTTTGCGATGCAGGGCGCGGGCGACACCGTGCGGCCGATGTGGATTACCGTCATCACCCTCTGGGGCATGCGGGTTCCGCTGACATGGCTGCTCGCCCTTCCCCTGGGGCTCGGCTCGACGGGAGCATGGATCGCCATGAGCGTCACCCAACTGCTTCAGGGGTTGTTCGCGGTGCTCGCTTTTCGCCAAGGCAAATGGAAGCACAAAGAGGTGTAAGCGGCCTGAGGCGTCGTTAGGAAAGGAGTTGGAAGGCCGAAATGAGTCGCGCGACCCGAACGGCTTCGGTGATTTCGTGGGTTCGAATGACCTTAGCGCCCCCCAACTGCGCGAGCGCCTGAGCCGCCAACGTCACGCTCTCTCTCTCCCGAATCGGCACGGGGACATCTCCGCCTGCGATTCGTCCGAGAAACGACTTTCGGCTCAAACCCACCAACACGGGATAGCCGAGTTCGCAAATCGCGGGCAGGCCCCGAAGCAGCGCAAGGTTGTGCTCGACGGTTTTGCCAAACCCGAAACCGGGGTCGATCCAGATATTCTCCTCCGCGATCCCCGCTCTTCGAGCACTCTCGACCCGCTCCCCCAAGAAGTCGCGCACCTCCCGCACGACGTCGCCGTACTTGGGCTCGACTTGCATCGTCGCAGGGTCGTTTTGCATGTGCATGAGGCAGACTCCGCACCCGAACTCCGCGCAAACCTCAGACATCGCCGGGTCGCTCAGCGCTCGAACGTCGTTGACGACCTTTGCGCCAGCTTCGAGGCAGGATTTCGCCACAACGGACTTGGACGTATCGATGGAAACCGTCACCGATTGCCGGGCCAGCGCTTCCACGACCGGCAGCACGCGGCGCAACTCCTCTTCGAAGGGAACGGGTTCCGCGCCGGGACGTGTGGACTCACCCCCCACATCGATGAGGTCCGCTCCCTCAGCGATGAGCGCAAGCCCCCGCGCCGCCGCCGAAGGCGCATCGGCATAGCTCCCTCCGTCGCTGAAGCTGTCCGGAGTCACGTTAAGGATGCCCATGAGCAGCGGGCGATCGGGAGGAATCTGCAAGCTCATTGCGCCTTGCTCAGTTCAAACCTTTCGTGCAGCGCTCGGACGGCGCGCTCGACGTCGACGTAGGGGATGAGGCAGCTCAGCGAGCGCTCGGAGTCGCTGGTTTGAAGTACGGCAACCTGCTGCTCGTGGAGAGTCGTGAGAACCTCGTGATAGACGCCGGGTTGTTGGAGATAATCCTGCCCGATCACCGAGACCATCGTGCAGTTCTCCGTGAGGTCGATGGAGAGGGTGCGAACGCCTCCAAGGGGTCGCAGTAGGTCGGCTTGCGTTTCGACTTCGCGCGAGGGCTTTTCGCCGAGTTGGCAAAGGTAGACCGGTTCGCTGCCCTCAATTGGGAGAACCAAGCCGTCGATCAGGTCCTTGGCGGTCGAGAACTCTTCGCGAGGCATGGCAAAGCCAAAACCGTGTCTGCTGTGGTTCATCATGTACACGTTGAGGTCGTACCGCGCCATCGTCTCGTAGATTCTCGATTCGAGCGGAACACGATGGGTTTCTTCCGCCGATTCCAGGTTGAATTGCAGGTAGGCCAACCGCCCGGAGTGCGTGACCCCAGTGACCCTTCTGCCGGGGAAGCTCTTGCGGTCGACCACTTCAGTGCCCGGATCGTCGCTGAAAGTGTTCTTCACCCAGAGCGGAATCCCGAACTTCATCGCGATCTCCGCGGCTCGCGGGTGAAGGACCTTGGCGCCGAGGTGCGCGATCTCAGCTACCTCGTCGTAAGTGACCTTGCGAAGGGTCGGCGCGTTCGGGACGTGGTCCGGGTCTGCGGTCTTGACTCCGTCCACATCGGTGTAGACTTCGACGCGCTCCGCGCCCAAAGCAGCGCCGAGAACCGCAGCCGTCGTGTCCGAGCCGCCCCTTCCCAATGTGGTGAGCTCGCCCCCAGGGTCGCCCTTGCGCGGAACGAAGGTGCCCTGAAATCCGCACACCACCGGGACGTTGCCTTTCTCCAGACTCTCGGAAAGGAGTAAGGGGTTGATGCTGACGATCCTCGCGTTCCCAAAAACGCCGTCCGTCCGGATTCCGGCTTGTCCGCCCCGGAAGGCTTGGGAGGGTTGCCCCATCGTCTTCAGGGTATGCGCGAACAGGGTCGCGGAGAGAATCTCCCCGCACGCGATCATCAGGTCCACCTCTCGAGGGTCGGGCGCAACCGTCGGATCAACTTCTTGGAGCAGCCTTAGTAGCGTGTCCGTAGAGTACGGGCTCTCCTCGCGGCCGATCGCGCTGACTACGACCACGGGCTTATACCCCTGCTCCTTCGCGGAGAGCACGTGAGCCGCGGCTTTACGCCGGTTCTCAGGCGTCGAGACGCTCGTCCCGCCGAACTTGAGCACGACGATGCTCATCCCTTCGCCTCCGAAAGGGTGGCCTGCAACGCTTCGGCGAGCCCAGAAGCGTGCTCTCTCGGCGTCACGATCAGAACGCGGTCGTGCATATCGCTGAGGTGGTCGATCCGCGCCCCCGTTCCAATCGCAATCGAGACGATCTTGGCGATTCTCCCGTTTTCGTCCCTCATGTTCACCGAATGCACGATGAGAATGGCGTAGTCTTTGCCCGCCCGGAAGTTGAGGCCGAGCGCGGACAGGGCGTCTTGCGTCTTCTGAGCCTGTTCTTCGGCGACCAGAAACGCCATCCCGCTTTGGGTCAGCTTCAAGAAGTCGATGCTCACGCCTGCTCGGGCAACGCCTTCGAGCGCGCGAATTCGGGCCTCTTGCAGGGGCGCCTCCAGGCCGTGGATGTGAATGTGGGCGTACCCCGTGCGGATTTCGAACTCATAAACGTCTCGCGGGCGCTCGAACTCGACCTGGGGCGTCGGGTGTTGCTGGCTCACCTTCGGGTTCGTCCTCGGCAAAGCGGATCAGCGTTCGGTCTCATCGGCTCGCTAGGTTACCTCTGCCTACTAAGAAGATTGTTCCAATAGGACTCCCGATGGGCCTGTCCAAACGGGACGCAGCGCTCCAGTCCGGACGGCATCCGCCAGCAGGGCCTTCCAGCGAAGTTCGAAGTTGTCGAGAAGGCCCTGAATCTCCTCGTCGGAATAACCTTGGGTTTCAGGTCCCGCCAGCCCGGCGGTCGCGAGCCATGCCTGAACGTCTGACTGAGGCTTCAACGCAAAGCTGTAGTAGGCGAAGCCCACTTTGTTTTCGCTCATCCATCGGGCCAGGTCCTGGCCGGAGCGCATCTCGTCGTAGGGGATCCACGTGCTATGCCCTGGATTGGCCCAAAAATAGGGCACGTCGAGCAAGAACCCGAACACTTCGTCGTAAAGCGCGACCTTCGATTCTTGGGCAAGTTCGTTGATCTTCGGCGAGGCTGCCGCAAGCGCGACGGTCGACTTCCGGTAGTCCTCGGCCGAGTGCTTGCCCAAAACCACCGGCAGCTTCGGGTCAACCGTCACAGTCTTCATCAGCCACAGGGAATAGAGGGCCTGCAGAGAGATCGCTCCCGCCAGCAGCGGACCCGCTCTGAGCCTCACCACCCCACCGGCCGCGAGCAACGTCAGCGGCAGCCCCATATTGAGCGCGTAGCGGCTCTGCTGGCTGAGGAAGAACCAGAAGAGGAAGCACACGAACACTGCCGCCAAAACGCCGCCCTCGAACGAGGAAGTTCGGCCCGAAAGCGGCCAGCCAAGCAGCGCAATGAGGGGCACAACACCGAGCGCGCCGAACGGGAAGCCCCCACCTTCGGTTTGAGCCGGATTGACGTAGCGCCCCGGCTGGTAGGCGAGGCCCAGAATGGCATGAGGAAGCTCGAGCGGCGACGCGCCCGTTTTTCCAAACGACTTTTGCTCGGCCTCATAGATAGCGGACCGCCTACCGTCCCAGTTCTCGCCGCCAAAGACGGAGTAGAAGAACGGATACACGGGGTTGCCGGTCGTGGCCGCGTTGCGAATGAGCCAGGGGGAAGCGAGCGCAAGCGCGGCGAGAGGAAGCAGCGAGCCGGACGCAAACGCGCGCTTGGGTTCGCGTCGCGCGAGGCACCAGATCGCCAGCACGATCCCCACAGCCAGCGCGACCTGAAGGCCCGTGTACTTGCTCGAAGCCGCAAAACCAAGACAAAGCCCCGAAAGCCATAGCGCGTCCTTGTTCGCTTCCTCGGCGATCCATGCGGCCGCAAACAGCACGCCGAGCGCCGACCACGTCCCGTGCGCCGCATCGATGTAAGCCGTGCCCGATTCCCACAAGACCGAAGGAATCGCCCAGAACGCGGCCAGGGCGATCCAACCCGCTGAAGGGCCGTACCTTCCCCGCGCGAAGCCGAACATCGCCAGTCCGCCCCAAAACGAATAGGCCCAGACGAAGGCCTTCGCCCCAGCCTCGCCGCCCCACTGGAGTCCCCACAGAAATAGGTTGTCGACGAGGAACGGAAAGTTGCTGTGGTGGATGGTTGGAACGAACTCGATTTGGCCGGCTTGAATCCAGAGCTTGGGAACGGCGAGATGGTAGGCGAGTGAATCCCAGTCGAGCGTGTCGCTCGGCCCCAATACACCCACCAGCGAAAAGAGAAGCGCCAGAGCCGCAAGTCCGAGTGCGAGAAGGGGCCAACCCTTGGGCAGTTGAAGGGGGCTCGAAATCGTCTTTCTCGAAGCGAACAGCAGCGAATATCCCGAGATCGCGAGCGCCGCGACCACCCCCAGGCCCCAGCGCACCCCTCCGGGAGCAAGGCCGATCGGAAGCGAGATCCAACCCACAACGCCGAGACCGATCAGGCCCCGAAGACCCCACGCAAGGGCTGGGTCGAGGCTCGCCAACCGTCTTCCGGCCACGGCCTGCCCCCAACCGCAAACGCCCAAGCTGAACAGCGCGGTGATCAGGAATCCCAGCATTCGAGCCAGTATACGGCCCAGCCTACGGGTATCGTCTCGCCATGCGCCGCTACCTGCGCGTGTACAAGACCTTCTTCGTCAGCTCGTTCGCCCGCGAACTCGAGTTCCGGTCGAACTTCTTCGCGAAGATCATCCAGAACACGCTTTGGGTGGCGTTTTTCGTTCTGATCTTGCTCGTCGTCTATTCGAACACCGACGATGTGGCAGGGTGGGGGCGAGGCGACGCGTTCGTTCTCGCGGCGACTTGCTTTCTCATGAACGCGGTGGTCTCAGGGCTCTTCATGTCGCTGATGGAGATCCCAGAGGCCGTCCGCAAGGGAACGCTCGATTACGTCGTCGCCAAGCCGATCGACAGCCAGTTCTGGGTTTCGTTTCGCCGATTCAACTTCGACCAGGTAGGGACTCTGCTCGCAGGTTTCGGCATGATCGTTCTTGGCGCGCTCCAATCCGGCGTCACGCCCACGGTCGGCCAGTGGTTCGCCTATGCGGTGCTGGTCGCCGCCTCCATCGCCATCTTCTACTCATTCAATCTGATGCTGATGACCTTGGCGATTTGGTTGGTGAGGGTCGATAACTTGTGGGTGCTCGGAGAGACCCTGATGTCGGTCGTCCGGTACCCCATGGACATTTACGGCACGGGGCTCCAGCGGGTCTTCACGTACTTCGTGCCGCTGGCGTTCTTGGCGACGGTCCCCAGCCGGCAACTGGTTCGGCCCGTTCTCGGCAGCTTCGGTGGCGCCGACTGGTTGATGGTGGGTTTGGGCATGTTGTGGGCGCTCGCATTCCTCTCGTCAAGCCGAGCCTTTTGGCGGTTCGCGATGACGCGATATACGAGCGCGAGCAGTTAGCTACTCTCTCGCGGCGAACCCACGGCAATCGCACGTACTCGCGTTTCCCAAGCAACGGGCCGGCGCATGGACGGATTTCGGATGGCCGCAGATGCAAACGGGGTCGACTGGCCGCCCTTCGCCCCGATGAGCCAGGTCTTCGGGAATCACCATGACCTTGAGCTTCTTTACCGGAACCTCCTCATGCTGTTCCTGCGAGACGGTTTCGAACACCCAGTCGAGTTCCTCGACAACCCACCGGCTAGCTTCACCACAATGTAGCTCGACGACGTCGCCTTCGCGTGGCAACGGTAAGTCCCAGTGCGTCTCGATCAGCACTCGGTCCATGTTTCGGCTATCGACGAATTCGACTTCCAAGCTGCACCTCCCCAAGCGTGTTGCGGCCATTGGCCTCACAGCCAGTACGAATGGCAGGGGGCACTCGTTCCAGGTTTCTGCCGCAACTTGCGACTTGGGGAGGCGCTGACAGTGCCTACGGGGACTTCTGAAACTCGACGATGCCTGAGGGTTTGGCGATGGCGAGCCGCTCCACGCCGCCGACGAAGCAAAGAGCGATGTCGTTCACCGATTGGCTGACCTTACCCCGCGCGAGCACGGCCGAAGTTCTAACGTTCCACTCAAAGACCTCGCCGCTATTGCCGCCGGTGAACAACCTTTCGGAGTCGCGGCTCCAGTCGATGCCTCGAATCGTGCCGGCATGGCCCTTTAGTTGACGAACGCTCCTTCCATTGACGGCGCTTCGGAGCACCAAAAGCTCGGCCTCGGCGAGCGCGATCCACTTCCCGTCGGGGCTGAACCGCATCGCTTTGGGCTCTTCGTAAATATCGGTGAGGGTCGCGATCTTTGCGCCCGTTTCGACGTGGCGCAGGTAGAGCTTGTTGCCTCGGCTCGCGAAGGCCACCACCGCGCCGTCCGGGCTCAAGGAGAGCGATGAAAGAACTTGGTCGCCAGGGTCACCCATCAACTCGCGGACCTTCGACCACGTCTCGGTGTTCCACACGATAACCTTTCCGTCGTCGTCGCAGGCGGCAAGCTTAGCCCCCTCTCCTGACCAATCGACGTCGGAAACTCGGCCCGTGAAGCCTTCGAGCGTCTTGAGACGAACTCCTGTGCGGGCGTCCCAAACGCTCACTTGGCCGTTGGATCCGGCGACGGCGATTCTGCGGCCCGTAGGTTCGACGCGCACGCGGTTGACGATGAGCCGCGCGGCGGGTTCGTCGGCGATGTGTACCAGCTTATGGCGAACCTTCTTTCCTACGATGTCCCAGATGATCGCGCTCCCGTCTTGGCTTCCCGAAACGAGGAACGATGCGTCCCCGCGCAAAGGACGGTTGAAGTCCGAGCCGAAATCGACCGACGAGATCGACTTCGTATGGACCCGAGTCCAAGGTTCGAATTGCAGCGCATCTCCTTGGGGTGAAGCCGTGACAAGGGTCGAGCAAACGATCAGAAAGGGAATAGTCATGGTAATTGCCTCCGGTGAACTATATCCGACAATTGGAAAGAGGGTTGGTAAAATCCTGCTATGCCAAAGGTCGCCGTGGTTCTTTCGGGGTGCGGTTTCTTGGACGGCGCGGAAATCCAAGAGGCCGTCTTCACCTTGCTGTATCTCGACCGGGCTGGGGCCGAAGTTCAGTGTTTTGCCCCCGACAAGCCTCAAATGCATGTCGTAGACCATCGAGCAGGCCAGCCCACCGCCGAATCGAGGAACGTCTTGACCGAATCCGCGAGGATCGCGCGAGGGCAAATCGAGCCTCTCAGCAAGGCATCGATGTCCGGCTTCGATGCGCTCGCGATGCCAGGGGGTTACGGCGTCGCAAAGAACCTCTCGACGTTTGCGACGAAGGGCGCCGAAGGCGAAGTCGACCCCGACCTCGCTCGGCTGATCGGTGAGGCCTATCGCGCGCGGAAGCCGATCCTTGCGATCTGTATCAGCCCAGCGATCCTCGCTTTGGCTCTGGCGAACGTTGGCGCAGGAGCGAATCTCACCATTGGCAGCGACGCGGGGACCGCTCAAGCCATCGAGTCGTTAGGCTGCACGCACGAGGAGTGTGCCGTCGATTCGTTCGTCGCCGACGAGGATTCGCGCATCATCACCACGCCCGCCTACATGCTGGGACCGGGCCCAAAAGGGGTAGCCGCGGGGATTGAAAAGAGCGTCGAAACGCTAATGCGGTGGCTCCGCACGCCCGTAGCCTGAGACTGCGACGCGCGGCTCGCTGCGACGTATCGGTGGCATGAGCGAATCGACCCACGCGCGGAAGCGGCGAAGCCCGGCTGGAGCGGGAATCTCGCTCTTTACGTCGATCGGCGTCTCCGTTGCCGTTCAGATTTCTTGGTCGATCAACCAGTCGATCGGTTGGGCGATCTGGCACGGTTTCCTGAACTGGATTTGCGTGATCTACCGCTGGATTGTGGGCGTGAGCTGAGGGGGGATGGGGTAGGGTAGAGGACCCGGCCCTGGAAGTTCGGGTACCTTTCAGCAGGTTCTCCTTGAGAGATCGCCGCGGCCTCGTAGCTCAGTGGATAGAGCGCCTCCGTCCTAAGGAGGGCGTCGGGGGTTCGAGTCCCTCCGAGGCCGCCAATGCCCGAATTGTCCCTACCGGACACATGGATTTTCGTCGTCATTCGCAGGAAGTCGCGCAGTTGCTCGAAGAACTGTTCCTCGCTCTTCTGCGCCGTCACAGGCGTCCTACGGCGAGATGGCAAGAGTGGCACTGTGTCCGGCCGCCCCACCGTGAAGCCCACGGGTGGAACCGCCAATCGTCCCGTCTGGCGGTTCACGACCACATAGCGCATCACCTCCTTCGCGGAATCGCGCCAGTTCCGCAACGCCAGTTCCGCGAGCTCGGTGACGCTGTGGATCGTGTACTGGCGAAGGTCTACTCCGTGCCCTTGTCGGTATTCCGTATCGACGGCCAGCCCGAATAGCGTAATCGGAACACCGCTGAGTCTACGAGATCGAGCATCCACATCCCGTCGAGGAGAAGCTGTTGTACCATCTTGTGATCGCTTGGCGACAGGTCGCACTCCCGTACCCCTGGGAAGTAGTGGTCGAGAAACGCCTGCACTGATGTCGCGTTCGGGTAGTGGTTGGTACTCATCGTCCGGTGTAAGAACCTCCCTCCCGATCATCACGTCCGGGTGGTTGATGATCGACGACTGGGACGTGGCTCCGAGCAATTCCAGTTTACGCAACATGATGCCGAGAGCCCGCATCACGCCTGCTTCACTTCTGTTAACGAAGACTGTGGCTTTGGGTTGCGATAAAGATCGTTCCGGAGACAGAGCTGTCCTTCGTTTTCCCAACCCTCCCTGAAAAACGGCACGACCTTTCGCCTGTCCGAGCCTCGCCGTCGAGCCACCCTGTCGCCGTCCGAGAGGGCCTGCTTTGAAGCAGCGCTCGCCCGGCTGTCCGAATCACCAATGCGCTAGCCGTCCAGCGGGCTTCGGACGTTCATACCCGGGCGGTTCATGACGTGGGTGTACACCATAGTCGTCCGCACGTCCTTGTGGCCCAGCAGTTCCTGAACGGTTCGGATGTCGTAGCCATGTTCCAGCAAGTGCGTCGCAAAGGAGTGTCGAAGGGTGTGACAACTGACTGGCTTGTCGATGGCAGCCGCATGTGCCGCCTTCTTGACCGCACGCTGAAGACGGTCTTCGTGAACGTGGTGGCGACGCACGGTTGAAGTACGGGGGTCGGTCGAAAGGGACTCGGCTGGGAACAACCAATGCCAGGGCCACTCCTTCCCGGCGTTGGGGTACTTCCTTTCGAGCGCGCCCGGAAGGGCGACCCCGGGGCGATCGAGCTTACGGTCCAACTCGAACAGCAGCCTGCTTCGTCCGAGTTGAACCTTCAGGGCCGGGATGATCTTCACCGGGATCATCGTCGTCCGATCCTTCCCGCCCTTACCCTCGCGAACGCTGAGGGTTCGTTTCTCGATCGCCAGGTCCTTGACGCGCAGGTCGAGGCACTCGGCGAGCCGCAAGCCCGCCCCGTAAAGCAACGAGGCCATGAGGTAGGTCTCGCCGGACATGTTTTCGAGGAGACGCTGCACCTCGTCTTGGGTGAGGACGCAGGGGATACGCTTGCATCGCTGAGCGCGCACGATTCCAGCAGCCTGGGGCATTGCGACGCCCAGCACGTTGCGGTACATGTAGACGAGGGCGTTCAGGGCGACGTTTTGCGTGGAGGCGGCCACCGAGCGGTCCACCGCTAGGTGCGTGAGGTAGGCGCTGATGTCTTCGCCGGTCAAGTTTGAGGGGTGTTTGCGCCCATGAAACTCGATGAACTCCCGCATCCGGTGCAAGTACGCCCTCTCTGTCTTGAGGCTGAGGTGGCGCTTGCGCAAGTGGTCTCGCGCCGCGTTGAGGAACTCGGTGACGGTCCGCGGCTCGCCTGACGTCGAGTTTACCATGAGCACATTATGCGCCGTTCTGCCGGATAACACAACGCTTTCGCGCACGTATCTTGCGCAAGTGCACTTTGATATCGGAAGGCCGCGCACATTTCAGTAATCTGCAGGAGAATCAGTAGTTAGACCGATGGAAGGAACCCAATCGGAGAACAGGAAGATGCACTGGCTCGGGTGGATTGTTCTTGCTCTCGCTTTCATCGAGGGCGGATGGCTGGCCTTCGACGGGGGTCGCGCACTTGTCGTGGGCGACTACGTCACTCCAACGTCCGGCCAGTATGCCGGCCAACTTGGTCCGTGGGCGAAGGTCGTGTCGGCGGTCGGAATCGAACCACGGTCGACGCTGATGAAGTCGATTCACCTTGGCCTTGGGGTGGCTTGGCTCGTGGTCATGATCTGCTTCGCGCTACGTTTGCCGTGGGCTTGGGCGGGAATGGTGGCCTGTGCGGCGCTCGGTCTGTGGTACCTTCCGTTCGGCACGCTTCTGAGCATCGTCCAGGTTGTCCTGCTCCTCATGCCCGCGTTGCGTGGTTCGAGTAGTTGACGTGATGAGTTACCTCAACGACGGTCTAACAACAGCATGCAGCGGACGGCGCTGCGCGCCGCCGCTGATGCTGAGCGTTTGCCCAAGATATGAACATCACTTTGTCGCGACAGCAAGTTGAAGAAGCGCATCGGTTGGCATGCCAGTCTATCGCTCGGTGGGCAGACGTTCCAGGCCATTACAACAATCGCCTTCGCTCACACCTGGTCGGAAGGATCGGAGAGATTGCCGCCGCTACTTGGTTGCAAGACGCAGAATTGAGGCTGACCCGTCACTACTTTGATCCAAAAGCCGAACGACTGTGTGACATCAGCGTAAATCAAGCGGATGGCGGCGTAGTACGCATAGAGGTCAAGACCTGGACCGCCCAATACTGGCCAGACCTGGGGCGTTGTATAGCCATTGACCAATATAATGCGCTGTGCCAGAAGTGCGA
The DNA here is from genome assembly GCA_017347465.1 of Candidatus Nitrosymbiomonas proteolyticus. Taxonomy (GTDB): domain Bacteria; phylum Armatimonadota; class Fimbriimonadia; order Fimbriimonadales; family Fimbriimonadaceae; genus Nitrosymbiomonas; species Nitrosymbiomonas proteolyticus. The sequence goes on from AP021858.1 coordinate 1,272,724, forward strand.
TCTCGTGGTTTGGTGTGTGCTCGCAAACCCAATTCCTGTTATTGAGGCGACAGAATACGATACATTCACAGTTGATACAGGACGATGGTCAACGCTTGAAGACATCAAGACTGCGCCTCAACGGTGGACCGGCAGAGGTTCGATGCGGAAGGTTCACAACTACCAGGTGGACGAAACGACACTTCGTGGGAGCGACAGCCTACTGACACTACTGAAAGGCCCAGGATGAGCAATCTGCGCATATACTTCGGAGACAATCTATCGGTCCTGCAGTGTCTCCCTGCCGACTCGGTGGACTTGATCTACATTGATCCGCCCTTCAACACCGGCAAAGTGCAGAGCCGGACGCGCCTGTCCACCGTCCGAGACGAGAACGGCGACCGGACGGGATTTCAGGGCAAGCGTTATCGAACGATCAAACTGGCGACGAAAGAATACGAGGACATCTTTGACGACTACCTTGCCTTCCTGGATCCACGATTGGAGGAAGCGCGGCGAGTGTTGAAAGGCAACGGAAGCCTCTTCTTCCACATTGATTACCGGGAGGTCCACTATGCGAAAGTCCTACTGGATACGATTTTCGGACGGGACTCTTTCCTGAATGAGATTATTTGGGCCTACGATTACGGCGCGCGGTCGAAGACGAAATGGCCTGCGAAGCACGACAACATCCTCTGGTATGCCAAGAACCCGGACGACTACCAGTTCCACCATGAGGAATGCGATCGCATCCCGTACATGGCACCCGGTCTGGTGGGAGCGGAGAAGGCCGCCATGGGAAAGACGCCAACGGACACCTGGTGGCATACGATTGTCAGTCCGAACGGACACGAGAAGACCGGCTATCCCACGCAGAAGCCGAGAGGCATCTTGGATCGGATTGTCAAGGTGCACTCCCGGTCCGGCGACCTGCTTCTGGACTTTTTTGCCGGAAGCGGCTCGTTCGGCGAGGCTGCGGTTGAGCTAGGCCGCCATTGCTTCCTCGTGGACAATAACCCGGAGGCGTTGCGCGTCATGGAGAAGCGTTTCGCAGAAATCAACGTGGAATGGATAAATTGGACACCCGAGGCGCAGCACGACCAGCCCGTGCAAAGGAGACTGTTCGCATGACGATCAAAGACCCGGAAGTCAGGATTCTCGCTGGTATCAGCCAAGCATTGGAGGCGGAGTACCAGAGCGAGAATCGAGAGTGGGAGGGCAGCCCTTTTGCGTGGATCAAGACGAAGCCATCCCGCCAAGTCGGTGCCATCGGCGAGAAACTTGTTGCTGGGTGGCTGGCGGCTCGCGGCTTCAACGTGGTTCGGGCTGGCGACTCCGACGCCGACCGGGTGGTCGAGAACAAGCGCGTCGAGATCAAGTTCAGCACTCTGTGGGCCAACGGTGGGTACAAGTTCCAACAACTCCGCGACCAGCGCTACGACCTTGCCATCTGTCTTGGCGTATCGCCCTTCGATTCCCACTGCTGGGTGATCCCGAAGGATGACGTGATTCGCCTCTGGCGGGTGGAGCATCGCATATCGAGTCAACATGGTGGGCAGGACGGCGCGGATACCGCATGGATTGACGTTCGTGTTGATGATCCCCCGATTGGCTTAAACCGTATGGTGGGTCTTTGTCGGACGCGATCTTCGCGCTGTCCAAGATCACAGGTTTCGAGATCAAGAAAGTCCGGGAAGAACTCGAAGAATATGAGGCCTAACGACGGCGTGGAACACTACGCCGGTTCCGCCGCGCTCCTCCGGCGAGGTTCACGCCGGACGTTGCCCGTCCGCTGCCTTTTCGATCTCAGCAAAAGCGACATGTTCAGAGCGTCCGGCTTGTCCTTGCGCTGCCGGGCGGTATTGTGAAGCCTTCCGGTGCTTCACCCTTGGGATATCTTCCACTCGATCAGGGCCAGGAGGAATCTGTTGTGGGTTTTGTCTCTAGACATGGCGCTCCTACGGGGCTAGAGAAACCGCGGCGAGGGCGCAGATTCCACTGACGGCTGACAAGGTCAGGAATGGCCGCGCGTTCTTGAATGCAGATGTGGCCTTCGAGTCGGAGGCGGGCACCCGGCACTCGGAAAGAATCCCTCACCCCCTGGCCCCCTCTCCCTCGGACGGGCGAGGGGGAGGTTCCTTCATTGTCCTGGTCGGCTCTGCGAGTCAGACCGGGGCACCCGGCACCCGGAGTCCCTCACCCCCTGGCCCCCTCTCCCTCGGACGGGCGAGGGGGGATTTCCTTCATTGTCCCGGTCGGCTCTACGAGGCAGGCCGGGGCACCCGCGGTTCGTCTTCCCGGAGCGTTCGGTGCTCGATCGAAGCGAGATGCCTCGAGCGCGCTTCTTGGCGGAGACCCACACGCTCACTTCCGGTTTGATTCTGGGGACTCGGCAGTAATGCCTTATGGAGAACAACGTAGAGTTCGATGTGGCCAGCCCCCATTGTTGAAGACATCTTAAGAGTAGACCTCCGCTGATGATATCCCAGCAGGGTTGGGGGGCAGGCAGGGCGTAGCCCGACTGAACTCCAGACTCTGCGCGGCCACCGCCGGGGGGCGATAGCCAAGCGACGAATGCGGCCGAACCTCGTTGTAGTAGCGACGGTAGATCGCCGTCTTCATCTGAGCGTCGGCCAGATTGACAAAGACCTCGACGTCGAGGTGATCCCGGCGCAGGGTCGAGTGGAACGACTCCACGAACCCGTTCTGCCAGGGTTTGCCCGGATCGATGAAGCGGCTGTTCGAACCGGATTCAGAGAGAAACACCGCGAGCAGCCGGGCAACGAACTCGCCGCCGTTGTCGCTCCGAACGAACCGGGGAGCCCCGCGATCGGCAAAGAGCGGAGCCAATACGTCGCGCACCTTGCGAGCATTGATCCGCGTCGCCACCTCCAGAGCCAGGCACTCCCGAGTGAACTCATCCTCCACCGAAAGCACCTTCAGCTTCGTTCCGCTCAGGCAGGAATCATGGATAAAGTCCACCGTCCACACGTGGTTGGGATGCTCCGCCGACAGGGGAACCGGGTTCCCGGTCCGCTTCTTGCGATATCGCTTCTTGCGGCCGAGCCGCTCGTCCTTCCAGATTCGATGCACCCGCTTGAGGTTCAAGGGAGCGAACTCCTCCTTCACCAGGGCGTGCGCCATCCGGTAGCCCATGTTGGGCCGCCAGACCCTCCTGAGTGCTTCCCTGAGCGCAGCGTCCCGGTCCGGCCCTGGCTCCTCATAAACAGCGCGAGTCGAGATCCCGGTCATCCAGCAAGCCCTGCGGACCGTCATGTTCCGCTCCATCAGGAATCGCGCCCCCGCGACGGGTTCGGGAGCGCGAGTCCGTTTTTTCGGAACAGCGCCCGTACCGCGTCGATCTCAAGGTCTCTTTCGGCAAGAAGACGCTTGAGCTGAGCGTTCTCCCGCTCGAGCTCGCGCAGATGCCGCACATCGTCTGTCTGCATCCCCGCGTACTTGCGCTTCCACACGTAGAACGTGTTCGCGCTGACTCCGTGGTCGCGGCAAAGCTGGGCCTGCGTCTTCTGGCCCGATGCGGCCTCCTGCAGAATCCTCACGATCTGCTCCTCGGTGAACTTCGATCTCTTCATGATTGCCTCCAGTTTGAACCAGAGGACTACTTTTTTGACGTCTTCAATTTTGGGGGGCAGACCAGATGCACGTAAAGATCGAAGACTGGGAGAATGGTTGGTCCGGAATCAGCGTCGGTCTCGACCCCGACGAGATCGATCACTTCATCGAGCTTCTGAAAATGATCAAAGACGACCCCGATCAACATTTCCATATCTGCAGCGACTACGAAGGAACCGGAGGCGTTGGAGATATCGAAATCTCAATTAGAAGCGAGAGCGAGGAACACAATATGGATTTCTCGGGTCCCGCCTTGGCGCCTGGGGAAAGCATCGACATTTGAGGCATAACACGTCGCTCATGCTGGCGCCCGGGGCAGCGTTTCGAGGCATTGCGCGAAGGCATCTTTCATTCCTTGCGCCGAAGGACCCGGAACGCGCCCCTCGACCGCAAAACTCAGCCAACCCGACTATAATGCCTACGTGCTGAGGACGAAAGTCGAAACCGACCCTCGATGGGCGGATCGAACCGAGCAGCCTTGGAAGGAGCTTCAATCGAAGGCCCTATCCGCCACGCCGTTCCAAACCTGGGAGTGGCAATCCACGTGGTTCCGTCACTTCCATGGAAGGCAGCACCCCCATGTTTGGACCGCTTACGAGGGCGACGACCTCGTGGCCCTGATGCCTTTCGTGCTTACTCGCGCGCCTTGGCGAGTCCTCAAGCCGATGGGCGCCGGATGCTCCGACTATCTCGAACCGCTGGTCCGGCCCGGATATGAGAATCAGGCGAACCAGGCGCTCGTCGAGTACGTCAGCGACCCTGCCACCGCCGACCTGATCGACCTGCATCAACTGAGAGAGGGCTGTCCGTTGGTCTCCGACCTTCCGTCCGGCGGCGATCGCCCCAGCTTATTGGCCCCGCAGGCGACCTGCCTCAAACTCAATCTCCCTCCGACTTTCGAGGCGTACGCGCGCGGTCTGAGCAAGAGTCTGCGGTATGACGTCAAGCGACTGGAGCGGATGGCCGAAGGGCGAGTCGAGGTCGTTTTGGCGGACCCACAGAGCGCGGAAGCGATGTTCCTTGAGTTCCTTTCGCACCATCAGGCGAGATGGAAGCGGCGGGGACTTCCGGGCGCGTTCGTCGGCAAGCGCAGAAAGAGTTTTCATCGGGAATGGGTCGTCCGCGCGGCCGAGGCAGGGATGCTGCGGTTGGCGGGATTGCGGGTGGACGGAAACCCCGCGGGCGCTCTTTATGCGATGGTTTGGGGGAAATCCTGTTATTTTTACCAGTCCGGTTTCAGTCCTGAGTTCAAATCGCTGTCGCCTGGGACCCTACTCGTCGCGGACGCGATTCGGCGCTCGATCGACGAGGGGCTCGAGGCTTTCGACTTCTTGAGGGGTGACGAGCCCTATAAGAGAAGGTGGAAACCTCAGAACGTCGAAAAGAACTTGCGCTACCTTTCGGCAGCCCCGACCCTACCGGGCCGCCTGGCGCTTGCAGCGAGCGGGACCGGGTTCAAACTCGAAGGCCGACTTCGAGCGCGGTTCGAGGGTCGCGGGCTCGTCTGAGTGGGTCTTTCGGGGCACTTGCGGCAACGCGGTGCTGTCTTGTAAGGTTAGAACGTTCGATGGTCGCAGTCATCATTCCGGCTTTCAATGAAGGGGCTCGCATTCGAGCCGTGTTGGAAGCCGTCCGCGGCTCGTCGCTTCCCGATGAGATTATCGTTGTGAACGACGCGAGCACGGACAACACGTCTGCGGTTGCGAAGTCGATCGAAGGGGTTCGAGTGATCGAACTGCCCCGCAACGCGGGAAAGGGCGGGGCGATGGCGGCTGGCGTCGAGGCCACTCAGGCTGACGTGCTGCTGTTTATCGACGCCGATTTGCAGGGCGTCCGGCCGGAGCATATCGACGCGATTCTCAAACCCGTGCTCAACCGGCGTTGCGAAATGTGCATCGGCGTGTTTCGAGGAGGCAAGTTCTGGAGCACCAGCGCCCATCGCGTCGCGCCCTACATCAGCGGCCAGCGGGCGATGAGACGCTCGCTGTTTCTCTCGATTCCCCACATCGGCGAGCTTCGCATGGGGATCGAGGTCGCGCTCAACGCGGCCGCCAAACGCTCCAACTCCCGTGTGGCACGAGTTGTGCTAAGGGGAGTCAGTAACACGCACAAAGAGCGGAAGATGGGAATCGTGCGAGGCGCTGCCGCTAGGGCCAAGATGTGGGCTGAAATCGGCAGAGCCGTCGTGCGGGTCCGCCGAAAAAAAAAACGCGCGGTGGCGTCGGACGTAACATGCTCACAGCGATCTTGGTCGGTCTTTCGATCGGGTGCGCTTCGAACCCGAAGTCGCCCGCGGCGATAGCGGAACTCGGCGTCAGCCTGCAAGAGGCACCTGCCGAGTCGAAGCGCGTCCTCGTCGTCATCAACAAGAAGAGCGACGAGAGCCGGCTCATCGGCGAGTACTACATTTACCGCCGCAAGATCCCCCAGAGCAATGTCCTCCTTCTCGACCTGCCGGTTACCGACAACATCGAATGGAACCCGTACCTGGATCTCCTTGAATCAAGGGTGAAAAAGAAGATCGAGGGGCTCTCCCACCGGATCGATTTCATCGTTCTGTGCAAGGGCGTGCCGATCCGCCTGAGGAGCGATGGGGGCTATTCGGTCGACGGCCACTTGGCTGCGATGAACCTTGCCTTTGAGCCGATCGCCAAGCCCGAACCCGAGCAGATCAAGCGGTGCCTCAACCCGTACTTCAACAAAGCGGAGCCGTTCTCCAGCGCAAAATACGGTTTCTATCTCGTCACGCGGCTCGACGGGTACACGGTCGATCACGTCAAGCGCCTCATCGATCAATCGGTCAACGGGCGCCCGAATCAGGGACCTTTCCTGCTCGACCAAGACCCCACGAAGACCGAGGGCGGCTACAAAATGATGCACGACTCCCTCGTTCGGGCAGCGAAGGTCCTGCAGCAGAAGGGTTTTGAGGTCAATTCAGACGAGACCCCCGTGTTTGTGGGGAGTAGCTGGCCCGTTGCGGGCTATGCGAGTTGGGGGAGCAACGACAAGAAGTTCAACGCGGACGTCTATCGCGGCCTGAGGTTCTTGCCCGGAGCGATCGCCGAGACGTTCGTTTCGACCAGCGCCCGGACGTTTCAAGTCGTTTCGAGCGGCCAAAGCGTGATCTCGGACCTAGTCGCGGGCGGCGTGACGGGGGTCAAGGGGTACGTCAGCGAACCCTACACGTTCGCGCTGGCCTACCCGGACGTCCTCTTTGACCGCTACACGGGCGGGTTCAATCTTGCCGAGAGCTTTTACATGGCTTCGATGGTGCTGAAATGGAAAGACATCGTGGTCGGCGACCCGCTCTGCAGCCCGTATTCAAAGAAGTCCTCGGGCGCTAGCTCTCTCGGCGAAGGAGAACCAAAAGAAAGGGAGCCCCTAGGAGCGCGGTGACGACTCCGACCGGTACTTCGCCTCCCGGCAGGCCCCATTGAGCCACCACATCGGCGCAGAGTAATAGGGACATCCCGATCAGGGCCGATCCGGCTAGCGAGCGCCGCCAGTCCACGCCCACCACTCGACGGGCGATGTGGGGAGCGACGAGCCCCAAAAAACCGATGATCCCGACGGATCCCACGCAAACCGCCGTCATCGCCGTGCCCGTGACCAAGACGGTTGGCTTGAGCTTGCGAGTATCGACTCCGAGGCGCTGGGCCGTGTGTTCACCAAGAGAAAGCGCGTTCAGACTTTTCGATTGAAGGAGCAAGAGCGCGCCTCCAACCAGAAGCGCAACGGCCATAGCGTAGATCTTCGGCCAGTACATCGGGGTCGCCGATCCGAGCAGCCACCGGAGCACCTGATTGGCGTCGAGCCCGCCCGCCATCAACAGCAGCGCGAGCACCGCCGATAGCATCGCGCCGACCACCACCCCTGAGAGGAGGAGCGTCTGTACGTCCACCGCTCCTTTGCTGGTCGCGAGGGAAAACACGAGACCGAGCGAGAGCATCCCGCAGACGAAGGAGGCCGCCAACAGCCCCAAGCCCGCCGCCACGCCCGCAAAGCCCAAAAGGATCGCAAGCGCGCCGCCCACCGCCGACCCCGATGACACCCCCACGATGAACGGGTCAGCAAGAGGGTTGCGGAAGAGCGATTGAAACGCCGAGCCCACCACCCCCAACAAGCCTCCGGCCAACAAACACCCGAGCGCGCGCGGCAGCCGGATGAGCCAGATGATGTCGTTGCCGGTCGTGGTGTCGGGCATCCGGCCCCGAAATAGCTCCGAAACCACCTCCCACGGCGTCAGGCGAAGTCCGAGTCCTCCCGAGGAACTGCCGAGGCCCAGGTGCAATACGAAAGCGACACCTACGAGCGCGAGAAGCAACACGAGCGTGCCGAAAAGGCTGGGGGATCGGTCCGTAGCTCGAAGCGCCACCACAGGGGGGATTATAGCCCTCGGTATACTCAGCGGGTGAAGTCGGTGAACCTATCGAGCCGAGCTTCCCAGATTGCGCCTTCACCGACTCTGGCGGTGGCTGCGCGGGCCCGCGAACTCAAAGCCCAAGGGATCGACGTGATCAGTCTGGCCGCTGGGGAACCGGATTTTGCCACGCCTGCCCCTGTCTGTGAGGCGGCGATCGCGGCGCTCAAGTCCGGGTACACGAAGTACACCCCAACCGCTGGCATCGGCGAACTCCGGGCGGCGATCGCGGAAAAGCTCCAACGCGACAACGGCGTGCCCTCTTCGCCGGGCCAAGTCGTGGTCTCGTGCGGGGCGAAACAAGCGGTCTTCGGCGCCCTGTTCTCGCTCCTCGACCCCGGGGACGAGGTGATCCTCTTTGCTCCCTACTGGCCGACGTACACCGAGCAGATTCGGCTTGCGGGCGGGATTCCGAGGGTAGTTCGGTGCTCCAGCGAAGCGGGGTTTCTGCCCGACTTCGAAGCGGTATCCGAAGCGGTCAATGCCCGAACGAAAGCAATCCTGCTCAATTCGCCCTGCAACCCGACCGGCGCCGTCTTTCCTCGGCAGACCCTCGAACGAATCGCGCTCCTTTCAGAGCAGCACGGCCTTTGGATCATCTCGGACGAGATCTATGAGAAGCTCTACTTCGGCGAGCGGCCGCTAAGCCCGGCGTCGTTGGGTGAGCAGGTCGCTGGGCGGACCGTCACCATCGGCGGGTGCAGCAAGTCGTATTCGATGACGGGATGGAGGATCGGATACTCTTCGAGCCCGCCCGCGGTCGCCCAAGCGATATGCGCTTTGCAGGATCAGGTGAACGGCAACGCGACGAGCTTCGCGCAGTACGGCGCGTTGGCGGCCCTGAGCCTCCCCGAGAACGAAGTCGCCCGAATGCGCGAGGAGTTCCGCGTGAGGAGAGATCTCGCCCTCCTCGAAGTAGCCTCGATCGACGGGATGTCGTGTCATCCTCCGAGCGGGGCTTTCTACCTCTTGATCGATGTGCGGAGCCTTCTCACGCCTCGATTCGATTCTGACGTAGCGTTCTGCGAGTGGTTGATCGAGGAGGCTCGGGTGGCCACCGTACCGGGCTCGGCCTTCGACGCCCCCGGGTTCTTGCGACTGAGCTTCGCCACGAGCCGCGAAGAACTCACTGAGGCCTTCGCCAGAATCCGCGACGCCGTAGAATCGCTCAAGGTCCCTCAATGATTCCTAGGTCGATTCCCCTGAAGGACCCCGAACTCTTCCGCCTTGCGATGAGGCACCGTTCCGCAGCGCAAAACACCGTCGCTGAGAGTTACGAGCGCTTGGAGTTCTTTGGCGACTCGGTGCTGGGCCTGGTCATCGCCGAGTACCTCTACGAAAACCATCCCGCCTGGGATCAGGGGATGCTGAGCAAGGCGAAGTCGAGCGTGGTCCAAGAAGGTCCGCTTGCAGAAACCGCGCTCCGGCTCGGCCTCGGCCAGTTCATCGAACTCAGCGCCAGCGAGGACTCCCCCGACGGGCGGCAGCGCCCTTCGATCCTCTCCGACGTGTTTGAGGCGCTGATCGGAGCCATTTACTTGGAGTCCGGCCTTCAGGTGGCGCGATGGTTCATTCTCGAGCAGCTTCACGACCACCTGATGCAAGTCCGCACAGGGGACGTGAGCCCTCACGATTACAAGTCCAAGCTCCAAGAGGCCGCCCAAGCGATTTGGCACAAGACCCCGACGTATCGGGTCGTGCAAGAGTACGGCGCGTCGCACGAGCGGAAGTTCCGAGTTCAAGTTCTGTTCGATTCGGAGATCATGGGCGAGGGCGTGGGACGCTCGAAGAAGGAAGGTGAGCAGGCCGCGGCTCAAGACGCGCTCAACCTGATTCTGCGCGCACAGCAAGCCCGGCAGATCGCTCTCGAAGATCGGGGGCTGTAGGTCGCAGGTGTTCTTGTTAGGATTCCACTTTGGTTCCGGCCTTGGCATTGGAACTGCTTTGATTGAATTGAAGTCTGAATACTTGATTGAAACGTAAATCGTGCGCGTTTCACTAGTGGTGTTCAGAAGGAGCAAGGATTTGCTGGTTCGCATGAGTAGGTTATTTGTTTGGGTTGGCCTCCTGGGGGCGGTGGCTATTGCGACCGCTCAAGTGCCGCCGAATGCGTTTCTCAACAAGCCCGTAAAGACGCATCGCTCGCTTATGAATCAAGTGAGGTCGGATGCGGCCGTGCTAGATCGCTACGTGCGCCACTTCGCAATGACGCCGGCGGAGCTGTTTGCCTACTTTGAGGAACTCAAGATCACCCAGCTTAAAGAGACCGGGACGTACGACGTGTATGCGGTCCCCAGCTCGGGCGTCATCCGGGCGAAGAAGCGAGTTCTCAAGCGCGGAGAGTGGGTCGTGTCCGATCCCTCGGGGCAACCCGTTTTGCTGCTCGAATGCGGCAATCCACTGACTCGCGGGCCCAAAGAGCCGTTCGTCATGACCAACGTGTCCGACATGCTGGTGGCTGCCAGGCCGGACCTCTTGCCTTTGGCTGTGGTGCCGAAGACCGAGACGGAGACGACGCTTCTGACGACGATGGTCATGCCTGACCTCTCTCCGATCCCGGTCGCGCCGGCTCCGCTCGAACCCACGCCGATGCCGCGCGAAGTCGCGACGCCTTCTTCTGAGGCCGAGGGCCAGTTCGGGCCGGTGAACGGGTTGGTCTCTCTCTTGCCGGCGGTCTACGTGATCGGCGCGGTCAACTTTGGCGACGGCGGGCAGCCGATCCCTGAGCCCGCCTCCTTGCTCGCGCTGGGATTGGGCTTCGGGACCTTGCTCAAATTGCAGCGAAGGCGCTCGACGAAGAGTTAGGGGCCGGTTTCGAGAATCGTGGGCGCAGGCTCCTCATTGAGGCTCCTGTGCCCTTCTTGGGTTACGGTGACGATGTTTTCGATCCTGACGCCGAACCTTCCCGGCAGGTAGATGCCCGGCTCGACGCTAAAACAGTTGCCCACCTCCAACGGCCGATCGTTGCCTTCGACGATATTGGGTTCTTCGTGGACCCGCAGCCCGATCCCGTGCCCTGTTCGGTGGGTGAAATACGATCCGTACCCCGCCTCTTCGATCACCGCTCGGGCGGCCCGATCTACGTCCTGTGCCGGGACTCCGGCCCGAATCGCCTCCCGCGCCTTAGCTTGAGAGCGGTACACGGTCTCGTACACCTCTCGGACCTCGTCGCCCGCGCTTCCGCAGCAGACCGTCCTCGTGATGTCGCTTTGGTACCCACCGACTTCGCAGCCGAAGTCCATCACCACGACGTCTCCCGAAGCAATGATCGTGTCGTCGCTCAAGTGGTGCGGTTCGGCTGCGTTGGCCCCTGCGGCGACGATACAGAACGTCGGGTTGCCTCCGAGGTTCGCCATCGCCTCCGCAAGCGCCCGCGCGACCTCCCGTTCGGAGGCTCCAGGCCGAACCGCCCCGATTCCAGCCTGAATTGCGCTGTCGGCGATTTGCGCCGCGCGGGTCATGGATTCGAGTTCACCCTCGTCCTTGCACCTCGTCAACTCCGCGAGGGCGAAGCTTCCCGCTTTGAAGAGAGCGGCAGGCAACACGGATTGCATTTGGAGGAGCATCCTCGAAGGCATGTCGTCGTCGACGGCAAACACCGCAGAGCGAAGGCCCCAATTCGCAGACAGCCTACGGAATAGCTCCAGCGCGTCCTCGCCGTCCCCCCACGAGTCGATCTCCGCGATCCCCGCTCGCCTTGCTTGGCTGACCGACAGGCGCGGACAGATGAGCCGCGATTCGCCGGTAGAACGGACCGCCAGCGTCATGAATCGCTCACCCGCGCCCTCGAAGAATCCGCTGAGATAGCCCAAGGTTGGAGGGGCCCAGCCCAAGAACACGTCGAACCCTTCCTCACGCAGAACTTCTGCGAGCCTTTCCGAACGCGTAGTTGCCGTGGTCGCCATGGGTCGATTATGCCCAACCCTCGATTGGGGCGAGTTCGTCGAAGGGTAAAATCAGACCTTCGTTGGCGGATCGTCTAATGGCAGGACAGCGGTTTTTGGTGCCGTCAGTCTAGGTTCGAATCCTAGTCCGCCAGCCACATCTCACTAGAAGAAAATGGTCGGGATGGGGAGATTTGAACTCCCGACCTCTGCGTCCCGAACGCAGCGCTCTACCAAGCTGAGCCACATCCCGACCCGAGAGCGCATTTTACCCGTTGCAGCAAGCGGCCGAGATCAGACCTTATGCAGCAGGTAGACCCGCAACGCGGCGTTCTCGGGAGGAGGGTTCAAGAGGAGGCCTTGCTGCCGCCGGGTTTCGGCGATTCGCTCGCGAACGTATTTCACCTCTGGAGCATCTTCGAGGTATCGCTCCAGAAGCTTGCGCTCCTCCTTCAATAGCTCATAGAGTCCGTCGCGGAAGGGGCGCTCGATCCGATCTCGCCGCTCGCCCGGAGGTCCGGTCCACCGCTCGGTCACGGAGGATGTCCCCGCCTTCAGGACCTTGGCGAGCGTCGCTTCGAGCGCGGATTCGGGCAGCGCGAGCAACACCCCTTCTCTGCCGGGAATCTCACCGACGGGCGCCTCACTGAAGGCCATCGCCTTGCCTTGGGAGTCCTGGGCTAGCTTCAGGAACTGGGATTTCACGGCTTCGAGTTCGGTCTGGGGGACAAACACGACCGCTTCGATCAGTTGGCACTTGACGCTGTTTTCGATGCCCTCACCGGGCCCGATGACGATTGGGTTCACTGGCCCAACGGGAAGGGTTCCGCCGATCTGCGAGGTCGGGCCCGTGGTGCCAGGGGTCGGTTCGGCGTTCGATGGCAAAGGTTGCTCCACGGGCGCCTCGTTGGGGGTTGTCGGCTCTCCCGAAGTGGGGCTGAGGGTTTCCGATGCAGGGCCCTCGTTCGCGTCCGGCGCTCCCGCCGGCGAAACCGCTTCTTGCTTGAGAGGCGGCGGCGAGTCTTGAGTGGGGGCGTTGAAGGGATACACCCCCGTGAGCCGGAGGATTCCGAAGGTGAGAACGATCCCTCCGATCACGCCCACGATTCCCCAGGCCATAGGGTGAATCCGCTCGGAAGTTGGGGCGGGGGGCTCGGCTGGGCTGATCTTTTCTGGATGTTGATCGGTCACGGTTTTGCTCGGATCGATTCGCTAACCTGGAGCCTTCGACGAGATTCGAACTCGTGACCTTCCCCTTACCAAGGGGATGCTCTACCCCTGAGCTACGAAGGCTTGATCCTGGTGGCGGGTGTAGGATTCGAACCTACGAAGGCATTCGCCGGCAGATTTACAGTCTGCTCCCATTGGCCACTCGGGCAACCCGCCAGTGAAGGGAAGTTGTACCTCAAATCGGGGCAGATTCGGCAAAAAACGGGGCCCTCCGCGCACGAAGAGCCCCGCTGTGTCCTTGGAGGTAACCAACCTAACGAGGAGGATCGAACTTGAACGCCTTGCCGAGAAGCGCGTTCCACTTGGCCTTCTGGCCATCGTTGAGGAGAGCGAGGACCTGCTTGTCGATGCTGTCGCGCACCTTTCGCATGTTCTCTTGCATCGCGGTTCGGTCACCGCCCGCACCGCCTCCGCCTTGGAATTGGCCGCGGATCTTCTCCATTTCGGCTCGCTGGATGTCGCGAATCTTGGTCTGCTGATCGGGGGTGATGCCGACCTGCTTGCCAACGTCCTCACGGGAAAGCGCCGAAGGTCCCGTCCACTGAAGCTCGAGCTCGGTGTAGCGCTTATATTGCGTGTCGTTGAGGACCGACTTGATGGCGTCGTTCATCTGCTGAGCCATTTGGCCCGCGCCTTGGCCGCCGCCCTGGCCACGACCTCCGCCCGCTCCAGCGCCGCCACCTGCGCCACCGCCGCCGCCTCTAGCGCCGCCGGCCATTGCGCCCATCTTCTCTCGAAGCGCGGTCTTCTGCTGGTCGGTGAGCTTCAGTTCGGTTTGAACATCCGCCCGCATGAGGAGCGCCGCGCCGCCACCCCGCATTCCAATTCGGCCGCCGCCGAAACCGGCGCCTTGGCGGCCCTGACCTTGCGCGCCCTGTCCGCCTTGGCGAACGCCCGCGCCTTGGGCAACAACCATCGGGGCCACCAGGACCGCGACGGCAATGATCATAGCGAATCGTTTCATGTTTTTCCTCTCTAAGTGGAATCCTGCTGATGGGATTACGTAGGGCAAAAACGCGTCTGTTCCCGAAATGTTCACCAGGTCCCACAACGAGCCTAAGAGCGAGCAACCCACAGGGCTCGGCCAGGGAAAAGCAAAGCGCCCTCGCGCCCCGAGTCGAGTTGGCGCAAGGGCGCGTTGCCTGAGGTCTCCCCGTTGGCGATTAGCTCTTGGCGTTCTTGGACATCATCGCAAGGAGCGGGTCCGAGCCGCCAAAGCCCACGAGTTGATCTACCACATCGCCCTTAGCATCCAGAACTCGGATGTCGGGAATCCCTTCGATCTTGTATCGACTCGCGACCTCGGGCTGGTTATCCACGTTGATCATCACGAGGATATAGTCCTCGGCCGCCTTCTTGAACTCAGCGGTGGGAAACACATCGCTCTTATACTGCTTGCAGGGGCCGCACCAATCGGCGTAAAAGTCGACGAGCATCGGCTTGCCGTCGCGCTTGGCGGCGATCATGCCTTGTTCCAGCGAGGTGAGCCACTTGGATTCGCCACCCGCCGCGCTCGTCCCGCCTGAATCGCCCGACGCTGAATCATCGATGATGACGGGCTTGTCGAGGGATGCGTTCGAGGCACCCTCACCCTTCGTGGCCCCTACCGGGGCGGAATCCGCCTTTGCCGTGGGCTCCGAGGCGCATCCCAAAAGGAGCAGCGCGAGGCCGGCGAGGGATAAGACGATCGTCGTTGTCTTCATTGGTTTTCTCCGTGGTACTCGTGTCTCGAATTCGAATCTTCCTGTTCGTAGTTACGCTGCATCTTGCAGGTGCGTCGGCAACATTTTCGGCAAGAACTCGCGGGCGTCGCGCGGCGAGAGCACGACCCCACGTTCGATGACGTTCTCCAATTCTCGGACGTTTCCGGGCCAGTGATACGCCTGGAGCAACCGCTTCACCTCCGGCGTCAGTTCCATGAGGTCGCGTTCGTTTTCCGTGCAATACCGTTGCAGGAACAGTTTCGCGAGTGGCTCGATGTCGGCCTTGCGCTCCCGAAGAGGGGGGATTCGCAACTCGACGACTTGGAGCCGATAAAGCAGATCGAGGCGAAACTCTCCTTCCTGGACGGCTTCATTGAGGTCGCGGTTGGTCGCGGCAAGGAGCCGAACGTCCACTCGGGTCGGCTTCGAACTGCCGAGCCTCTCGAACTCGCGCTCTTGAAGCACCCGCAGGAGTTTGACTTGGATCGCGGGCGGAACGTCGCCGATCTCGTCGAGGAACAGCGTGCCTTTGTCGGCAAGCTCGAATCGACCTTGCTTGGAGTCTTGCGCGCCGGTAAACGCGCCCTTCTCGTAGCCGAACAGCTCGCTTTCGAGAAGCGTTTCAGGGAGGGCGGCGCAGCTTACGGCGACGAACGGCTGGTCGCGGCGCGTCGAGAGCCGGTGAATCGTCTTGGCGACGACCTCTTTTCCGGTGCCGCTCTCGCCCGTAATGAGGACCGTGGCCTTTGAATCCGCGGCGAGCTTCATCGTTTCCAGTAGCTCCTTCATCTCAGGAGATTCGGCGATGAATTCGACCTCGGGGCGGGACCCCTTTTTCGATCGCCTCTTTTTGGGCGCAGCCTCGTCCGTCATGGCGTTGCGAAGAATGCGCTTGAGGGCGTCGAGGTCGAACGGCTTGGTCACGTATTCAAACGCGCCTTCCCGAATGGCCTGCACAGCCGAGGGAATCGCCCCATACGCTGTCATCAGCACGACCGGGAGCTCCGGGCGGAGGGAGAGCGCGCTCCGAAGGAGTTCGTGGCCGTTCATTCCCGGCATGGTGATGTCGGAGAGCATACACTCGAACGGGGCCTCCTTCAGAAGCACCAAGGCATCCTCGCCGCATTCCGCAAGGCTCACGCTGTAGCCGTCCTTTTCGAAAGCGGCCTGGAGGACCCTTCGGATGTGGGGTTCGTCGTCGACGATCAAGAGTCGCTTGTTTTCTGGCATGTCAGTCCTTCTTCAACCTCACCCGAAACTTGCTTCCCTTGCCTAGTTCGGACTCGACTTCGACCGTCCCGCCGTGAGCGTCGACGATCTTGCGCACGTTGCTCAGCCCCAACCCCGTTCCCTTTGCCTTGGTCGTGAAGAACGGCATGAAGAGCTTGCCGACGGTCTCTGGGCTCATCCCCGCGCCGGTGTCTCTCACTTCGAAGCCCCACTCGGCCAACTCCACTTCGACGCTGTCTCCGGGCCGGCAGGCGTCGATCGCGTTCAGGACGAGGTTGCGTAGAACCTGCTCGACGCGCAAGGGGTCCGCGAGAATCTTGGGGGACCTTGCTTCTGAAATCAGCGCCAGCTTCACCCCCGCCTCGACCGAACGGGGAAGCTCGGACTGGATCACCTGATGAGCGAGCTTCAAGAGATCGACGCGAGAGACTTCGAGGCGAAGCGACTTGGAGAACTCGAGAAAGTCGCCGCACAGCCGATCGAGCTTCCGAACTTCGGTTTCGATGACAGAAGCGAACTCGGCTGAGGCTTCTGAGACGTCGCGAATGACCTGCGCCGATGCGAGAATGCTCGTCAGGGGGTTTCGAATCTCGTGCGCGATCGCCGCCGCCATTTGGCCGATCTCGGCCATGCGCTTTGTGCGCTCGGAATCTTGGCGCTCGAGTTCGATTTCGGTCGTGTCGTGGACGACGATCACCGCTCCCCGGTTGGGCACTGCCGAGGCGGTTAGCGACCAATACCGCGACTCTTGCCCGTCGTGGACGGTGGTGCGAGCCGAGGTGCCTTGGAGCGCGGCCCGCCGAGCCAAGGTAAGCGCGTGCTTCCAGTAGTGAGGGAGCTTTCGCAAGAGCCCGCGCCAGGTCGCGGGGGCTGGTCCCGTCCAACGAAGCATCGAAAGCACTGCGGGGTTCAACTCCACCTTCTCCGTTCCTTCGATGGCGATCAGCCCAGCCTCAAGGCTTTCGAAAAGGATGTCTCGCGAGGCCCGAAGCGACTCGGCGTCGGCAAGGGCCGAGGAGATCCGGTCGACGAGCGCGGCGTTGTTGACCGCAAGCGCCAAGTGCTGGGCGACGGCCCGAGCCTTTCTCAGTGCGTTTCGGTCGAAACTGGGTTTTTGAGGGGCACGGGCGATATTCAGGACGCCGATGCAGACTCCACTCAGGAGCAGGGGAACGACCATCGAACTCCCGACGTTGCCCCGCCCTTTGGCTCGACGCGTGGAAAGGGTTGGATGCAGCTCCGGATCGTCGACGATCATCGGCTCGCCCTCTTCGGCGGCCGCTCCAGCGATGCCCTCGCCCAGGTCGAAGGACGCTTGCGCGGGGACGACGGCTTGAGGCCCCTGAACCGCAGCCAGTTCAAAGTGGCTCGAATTGGGCTCGCGAATGAATACGGTCGCATGATGGGCTTCGAATAGATCGACGACCCCGCGTAAGGCGTTCGCCAAGTAACCCCCCAGGCCGTCAGGACTCGGAGAGAGTTCGAGGATGTCTGCAAGCGGGTCGCGCGCGTTCGTCCTTCGCGGGACCGTCATCTCAGTTGAAGTGCATTCGTACATCGCCAGCCAGAGGGGTGCTTTCGCCGCCAATCCCTATGGAGATCATCGGCTACGGACACTTCCCGCCTTAGCCGCGCGTCCCGAAAGGCTTCAGGCCGCTTGGAGTTAACGTCTTCGCTCCGATGGGGCGAGCGGACAAAGTTATCCGTTTTCGACTGCGCCCCGGTGAATGGTCTCGATCCTTCGGATCGTGCCGTTGGAAGACTCCATTACGATCGACTGCGTGATGATGTCGTCGCGCCGGAACCGGACGCCGCGCATGAAGTCGCCGGTGGTGATTCCGGTTGCGACGAACGTCACATTCCCTCGTGCGAGTTCGTCGGGCATGAACACACGATCCAAATCGCCGCCGACCATCCTTTCGGCCCTTTCCCGCTGGCCGTCTTTGGGGAAGTGCAGTTTGGCTTGCATGTCGCCGCCCCAACAACGCACTGCCGCCGCGGTGATCACGCCCTCCGGCGCGCCTCCGATTCCCATCAAGCCATCGAGCCCGGATTCGGGGTCGAGCGCCGCGAGCGCGATCGTGATGTCGCCGTCGGATACGAGGTGTACCCTGCACCCCACGTCGCGGAGTTCGGCGATGAGGGGTTCGTGCCGGGGCCGATCCAGCACCCCGATGATCATCTCATCCACTTCCTTCCCGAGAGCCTTGGCCATTTGCCGAACGTTGATCCGAGGGGGGACGGTGATGTCGATAATGCCCTTGCACTCCTTGCCGACTACGATCTTGTCCATATAGCAGTCGGGCGCGTGCATGAGAAACCCCTCGCCCTCGACGCAGGCAGCGAGGACCGCGATCGCGTTGGGGAGTCCGTTGGCGCAGAGGTTCGTGCCTTCGAGCGGATCGACGGCGATTTGGACGGAAGGCCCCGTTCCTTCGCCGACCTCTTCGCCGATGTAGAGCATGGGCGCCTCATCTCGCTCGCCCTCTCCGATGACGATCATTCCCTTCATCGGAATTTCGTTCATCGTCGATCTCATCCCTTCGCAGGCGGCTTGATCGGCGCAGTTCCGGTCGCCTCTTCCCACCCATTTGGAAGCTGCGATCGCCGCCGCTTCGGTCACGCGCAGGAAGTCGATGTGCTGTCGGCTGTTCATGAGAGGTCCCCTTCCTCCCTATTATGGGTCCCCCACGGAAGGACGCGCAGGTGGCGCAGGCTTAGGATTTGTTGCGGATGACGAGCAGTTCGCCGTCTTGGACGACGTATTCCTTGCCTTCGAGGCGCATTCTGCCCGCCTTGTGCGCCGCCGAAAGCGAGCCGTGCTCGGCCCAATCCTCATAAGAAACGACTTCGGCGCGAATGAACCCCTTGGCGATTTCGTTGTGGATCGTGGCGGCTGCCTTAAGGGCGTTCGATCCGCGCCGGAGGGGCCAAGCTTTCGTCTCGTTCTCGCCCGCGGTGTAAAAGGTGATCAACCCCATCGCGTCGTAGGCCGCGCGAATGACCTTAGAACTCGCTGGCTCTTGGAGTCCGAGCGACTCAAGGAATTCGGATTGGTCGGACTCCTCAAGCTCGGCGATCTCCTGTTCGAGCGTCGCGCAAACCGCAAACGCGGGAACTCCCGACTCGCGGAGTCGCCCCATCTGCTCTTGCAGGGATCCATCGACAGACGCTGCATCGGCCTCGTCCACGTTGTAGGCCACGATCAGCGGCTTCTGGCTGAGGAACTGGAAGTTTCGCAGGATCGCTTCTTCCTCTTCGCTCAGTTGGAGCAACCGCAGGGGCGTGCCCTCGCCCAAGGGCCCCACGATTCGCCGCAGGACCTCGCGCTCGGTGTATTCGGCCGAACCTGGGCTCTGGGCTTGGACGGACTTGGTGAGCCTCTCGATCCTCGACTCTACGATCTGGAGGTCCGTGAGAACGAGCTCATCCTCGATGGCGGCCTGATCCCGCATGGGGTTGACTTCGCGGGCGAACGGCGCCATCGGCGAATCGAAGGAGCGAACGACGTGCAAGAGCAGGTCCATGCGCCGAGCCGCATCGAGGAACCGCTGGGAGAACGCCTTCTTCTCCGTACCGATATCGTCGAGGTCGTCGTGGAGCAGGACCGTGGCCGGGCTCGCTTTCTTGGGCTTTACGGCTTCAACGATCCTCTCGAAACGTTCGTCGGGCACAGGCACAGCGGTGATGTCGCCCTTGGCCTGACCTCGGGCCGCTGCGTGGTACAGCGTGGTCTTGCCGACGCCCGCATGGCCGATCAAGCCGACCTTCATCGAGCCTCGTTTGCCCCCTGCGGCCGGGATTCCTCCGAGCGGTCGAACGTGACGGAGACGTCGCTCGGCGGGCTTTGCTGAGGCAGAATCCAGAACACATACACGCTCGCAAGCAAGAGAGCCAGCCCCAGCCACGGGAACGCAACGCGAGGTGGGGAGCTCTTCTTCGGGGGTTCTGGGGACGCCATCGCCTGCGATTATACGCGGTCAGGCGAGCCCGCCTTTGTGCGGGGAAGCGGCATGGTCGCCGCGCCGAGCAAGAAGATCGCGAGCGCGATTGGAACGACTTCGATTCCAGGGAACCTCTCCGCTTGCTTTGGTAGGATAAGGTTGGCCCTCAAAGGATAGGTGACTCCGAACGGCGCCCGCGCGACGATGTTTCCGCGAGCATCGACGGCGATCGAGTGGCCGAGCGAGGCCGATCTTGCTACGGGCAAGCCGGTTTCCACTGCCCGCCACACCGAAGCGCTCATGAGTTGCTCGGGCGCGCCGGTTCCCACATACCAATCGTCGATCGACATCACAGCCAGGAGTTGAGCCCCGTTTTTCGCTTGGTCGGCCGCCACGTCATAGAACAGTCCCTCAAAGCACAGCATGGGGCCGACGGTCATCCCTGCGACCTGGATCGCGCTCGTTCGCTTAGAGGGGCGAAGGTCGCCCGTGGGGAGCTCGAACGCGTCCAAGAATGGGAGAGTCCCTCGGAGCGGAACGTACTCGCCGAACACGACGAGACGCCTCTTGTCAGCGTACTTCCATTCCCCATCGAACGCGAAGGCGGATTGGTAGCTCGGTTGGGGGCCGCGCGAGCCTCCGAAAAGGACCGGCAACCCAGGGGTGAGTTCGAACGGTACATCAGGCGGAACCTCGGTGCCTCCCATCGCCATGCCTTCGGGCAGGATCAAGAGTCGGGCCCTTTGGGCAAGGGCGGATTCGGAGAGTTCGGCCACCGCGACGCCCACCTTGCGGGCCTCTTCTTCGGGGTCGCTGAACGCCGCATCGACCCCTGGCTGGCCGATGGTCACCGTTACGGGCTCGCCCACCTCGGGGGCGGTGTAGCGGGCGATCGAGAGCCCAAGCAGCCCCAAAAAGACCAACGCATGGTAGCGCAGTTGGTTCCAGCCGGTGCCGGAAAACAGCAGCACGACCCCGACGCTCGCCGCGACCACCCAGGCGGAAACAAGGTATTGCGTTCCGTAGTTGGCGAGTTGTATGAGGGGCGGATAGCGGTAAAGCGGGGTCGAAATCAGTCCCCAAGGGAAGGCGAGGATCGGCACGAAGGAACGAACGACCTCGAGGCCCGACCAAGCGACGGGGATCAGCCACTCCCGCTTCGACTTCAAGCACCGGCGCAGCACGAATCCGAGAAACGCGAAGTACGTTGCCCCCAGCAAGCACGCGCTGAACCAGGGAATCAGGCTGAGGAGGACGTTGCCCGTCCACTTGGCAACGAGCGGCTGGACGAATTGCATCTGGTGCAGCCAGAACAGAAGCCCAAACAGATAGCCGGACTTGATGGCTTGCTTGGAGTCAAGTTCGCGGAGACTCAGAAGCCAAGGTACGAGCGCGACGAACACGAGCAGCCCCAGGTTCAAGGGCGGAAACGCGAGCGCGATGAGAACGACGCTCGCGGTTGCCGGACCATACGGGCGCAGCCTATCGCGCAGCGCCATCGAGCCCTCCCGCCTTGACCTGAAGCCCGTTCAAGTGCTCGATGCAGGCATACCGAACGAGGGTCCAGAGGCCATCGGGCCTGCGTTCCAGTTCGGAAACGCTTGCGTTCGGAAACCGAAAGCTCCTCGCCGACTCGATGTTTCCTCGGAGCAACCGCGCGAGGATCATCCCCCCTGCGCCGCCGTGGGTGACGACGGCAGTAGGCTCGTTCCAGTCGGAGGCCTCTTTTTCGATCCATTCGAGACGGTTCCAAAGGTCGCGAGGCGACTCGCCCTGCGGCGGGCGGATGTCCAGGTAAAACGGGTCGTCTGGGTCTGCCCGGAGCCGCCGAAGCCGCTGGATCTCCTCGAAGGGAAAGCCCTCCCACTCTCCCAGGTGGGTCTCGCGCAGCAAGGGATCGACGCAAACCCTCGCGCCGCATACGACCGCGATGGGCTCGGCGGTCGAGCGGCTGCGAGTGAGGTCGGACGTGTGTACCGTAGCGAGCGCGACTCCCCGGAACCTCTCCGCGAGCCGTTCGGCTTGGAGCCGCCCCACTTCGTCGAGCGGAATGTCGGTGTGCCCTTGGGCCCTTTCGCTCAAGTTCCAAGCCGTTTGAGCGTGCCGGACCAAATACAGGCGCATTCTGCGTTTATACCCATCCACCCCTACAGCGACCAACTGGGGGCTTCCCCAAGTTCCTGAGCCTCGACGCCGATGCGTAAGCCGCCGATGCGCAGGAGGTCGACAACCGCCGGAGAGACCGCAGGGCTCAGAATCCGAAAAGCGCCGGTGTGGAAGTTCGCTTCGCGGATGACCCCTAACGCAAAGTCCTCGCCGTCGGACCTGGCGAACGAGCAGACGACATCGTGATAGGCCGAAGGCGAGACCGACTGCGCACGGTCGCAGCCGGAATAATCGAGCGCCCGGGCGATGGTCTCCGCGTCGAAGGTTTCGTCCCCTACGATCCAGAGCTTGCCCCCTTGAATCTCGGCGCGCAACGCGCGGGAGAGTCCGGCCTGTTCGAGTTCGACCGCATTGAGCGCGCGCCCCGAACCCAGCCGAACCCCTTCCAAGGTCACCTGAAACATCGAAATCGAATGAACTTCGCACTCTGAGAACCACTGCCGCCACCGAGCCCGCCGCTTGGACGCCGCCACTGCTCCGGGGAGCGCAGGCTCGCATTCGACTTCTTCGACAGGAGCGGGCCAAGGGCTGAGCGGAAGCGGAGTTCCTGAGGCCATCAGGATTTGCGTGGGGCGCGCCAGCTCGATGATACAACGAGCCAACTGTTGAATCAGCGGCGAGGCGGTTACGGGAAACAACTGCACGACGCCCTCCTCTCGGATTTCCGGCAGGAGCGTTGCGGCTGCCCGAACGAGGATGTGAGGGGACCGGCGGGGCGACAATCCGCCATAGAACCGCCAAGCGACGACGGTCTCCCCGCGAATGAGGGCCAGCCTGCCGGGCGGTCCGTGCGAACTGTCTGCGGGGTCGAGGCACAGCCGATCTCGGCCGTCCAGCTCCTCCTGCAGCCAGGGGTTCCAGTTGGAGTTTGTGCCGCCGACGAGCAGCGTCAGTCCCATGATGCGAGTATGTACCGGCAGGGACCTTGAAAAAAGCGAGGGGGGAGAAAGTAAGGGAGGGAGCTTCCGTGCTCCAGACCTCCGTTTCCACCTAGTCCGTGGTGTCTCCGCGGGTAATGATACCTCTCTGACGCGCCACGGTCAACCCGGTATCGGCCGGTCCTAGGGGAATCGCTCCTCGATCCTGGCGTTCTTGCGGAGTTCGTCGAGAGTTTGGGTCCGCGCCGTTTGCATGTACTGGTTGCGGAGGTCTTCGAGCACCTGACCCTCTGCGGAATCCCCCCTACGGTCGAGCCGGAAGATCTGAAAGCCGTTGGACGTTCGGGCGGGGCGAGTGATTCCTCCAGGCGCGATCTTGGCGAGTTCTGCGGCGGCGGATGCGGGAAAAGCGGAGACCTGCCGCCAACCGATGTGCCCGTGCGACTGCAAAATGCGCTCGTCGGACTGAAATCGCTTGAGCACAAGGTCCCACGAGTTGCCGGCTACGAGGTCCTGATAGGCCCCTTCAGCGAGCTTCCGAGCCTCCTCCACGTCCTCCGGCCGCGAGCCAGCTAGGGGAACGATGATCGACGAAACGTCAACGAAGGCCTTTCGGTCGAATTTGGAGAGCGCGATCTGGTCGAGCAAGAGCTGACTCTTGATTCTCAAGTAGAGCCTTGACTTGGGGAAACCTTGCTCCAGCAAGGCTCGATCGGTCGAGGTCGCTTGAGGGTTCTGCGCCTTCATTCGTGCGATCTGCGCTTCGATCTCTTGCTCGACCTGCTCTTCGGAGACGCTCATACCCATCGACTTCGCCCGTTGCGTGACGAGCCGAAAGGTAATCAGGTCTTGCAGGGCCTCGAACGCCCTCCAGTCCCACGTCAAAGACTCGACGTCCGCCGCCCGGATCGGAACGCCGTCGATCAAGGCAAGGATCTCCGACGATCCGGGCCTCTTGGCGAGGTATCGGGCTGGGACGTCACCGGCAGTCTGCGGGATTGCCGCCGCCATCAGAAGGATCGCCAGGAGCATCGCTTTCAATCTTCCAGTACGCTTCGGTAAGTGTCCACGATCCGGTCCGCGCATTGGTCGATGTGGTAGCGATCGAGGACTCGGATGCGTGCCGCCGACCCCACCGTTTCCAGGGTGATCGGCAAGCCTAGGAGTTCGACGATTCGGGAGCCCAGGAGTTCGTCAGAGGCAAACAAGAAACCCGAAATCTCGGGATCGACCATTTCAGGGAGGCCCCCGCCGTGCCGAAGCAGAACGGCCCGTGAGAGCGCCATGGCCTCGCACGCGACCCTGCTGAAGCCGGACCGGGACTCGGGAACGATGACGAGGTCGGAGGCCGAAAGCAGCGTCAGGGGGTCGGCGACGCAGCCGAGGATTCGAACGCGCTCGCTATCGACGGACCTAGCCCTCGACGCGAGTTCGTCGGCCATCGGCCCTTCACCGGCGATCGCGAGGAGCACGTCGGGGTGTTCGGCCGCAACCTGAGGAAGGGCGTCGATCAGCGCGGATAGCCCGCTTTCTGAGACCCAGCGGCTCATCCCCACAAGGAGCTTGGCGCCTTCGGGAAGGTCGAACTGGGCGCGGGCTTCGGCCTTCGTCGGGGGAGGCGAGGGAGGATCAGGGACCCCCGGCGGGATCATCACGAGATCGAGCGCCATCGCTTCGTCGAGTACCTTGCGCACGGCGTACGAACTGCAGATTCCGAATTGGGCGCAGTTGAGCTTGTCGATCAATAGGCGGTGCGTCGTCTTCGGCATGTCGATGGCCGAATACACCCATGCCTCTCCGTACCCGATCGCTACGCCGCAAGCCCACGCGCAACGGTAGCCGAAGGCATGAACCAAGTCGTAAGGCTCGCACAGCTTCTTGAGCCTTTCTGATACTGCCTTGTCGGTCTTCCGGCCAGTGGGCAGCGGCATCCATTCGGTGGCGTCCACGATGTCGGCGTCGTACCCGCGTTGCTTTAGTGCCCCTTTGAGGTCGCGAACATGCGCGGCGATCGCTCCGAACGACTGTCGATGCAGCAGGAGGACCTTCATCTCGGAACGACTTGAGCTTCGATCAGGCTTTGGAGGACCCGGTTGGCGGTCAGCCCTTCGACTTCAGCTTCCGGCCGCAGGATCACCCTATGCCGCAAAATGGGCAGCGCGACGTCCTTGATGTCGTCAGGGATCACGAATTCGCGCCCCCGAATGGCCGCAAGAGCCTTGCCGCAATTGAGCATCGCGATCCCCGCGCGAGGAGAGGCGCCCACGAGGATGTCCGTGGCCCTTCGAGTCGAAGCCACAGTCTGCTGAATGTAATCCAGAATCTTTTCTTCGACGCCGATCTCGCGGACCCGCGATTGCATGGCGAGGAGTTCCTCTCGCGCGACGACTCGCTGCAGGTTGGCCGAGTCGAGGTTTTCGGGTCGGAAACCCGAGTGGTGTCGCCGCAAGATGTCGACTTCGACTTCGTTCGGCGGGTACTCGATGACCACCTTGAGCAGGAAGCGGTCGAGTTGGGCTTCGGGCAGAGGGTAGGTTCCCTCGAACTCGATGGGGTTTTGGGTGGCGAAAACGATGAACGGGGGCCCCAGGGTGTGGCGCTCGCCGTCGATCGTGACCCCTCTCTCTTCCATGGCCTCCAAGAGAGCGGCTTGGGTTTTGGGCGGAGTACGGTTGATCTCATCGGCCAGCAGAACTTGGGTGAACACCGGGCCGAACCGGAGCTTGAAGTCCCCGGACTTTGCGTCGAAAATGTTGGTGCCGAGCACGTCGCTAGGCATGAGATCGGGAGTGAACTGAATGCGGCCGTATTCCAGCCCCAACGTTCGGGCGATCGCGCGGACGAGCAGAGATTTGCCGATCCCCGGAACGCCCTCGAGGAGCACGTGCCCGTTGGCGAGCAGGGCGACGATGCAGTGCTCGACCGCGGCCTCTTGCCCCACGATCGCCTTACCGATCTCCTTCTTGAGTTCGACTACGACAGATTCGACGTTCATTGCGGTCTCCGAATGCGCGGGAGCTTGGATCGTACCCCGCTCGTTCGTTTATCCATACAAGGGTCCGAAGTGGGCGCAGGCGCGGAAGTCCGCGCCGCAAGGGTCGAGAGTCGCGCCCAACCGCGACCAGACCGCAGGCTGAAACACACGGCATAGGGGAACGTTGTGCATATCGACGGGAATGCGGAGCATCGATGCCAGCGTGAGGAGGTCTCCGCCCACGTGTCCGACGCAGATCGCTCCGTGATTCGCGCCCCAGTGGTTCATCACGTTGTAGGGATCATCGAACGGGTAGCTCCCGGTCAGGTTGGGCACGAACCAAGTGGTCGGCCAAGTGGGGTTCGTTCGCCGATCGAGCGCGTCGTGAACGAGCGGGGGCAATTCGACCGTCCAGCCTTCCGCGATTTGGAGGACCGGCCCCAAGCCTCCGACGAGGTTGATTCGGCACATCGTACAGGGAATATCGCCGCGAGTCGTGAAGTCCGTCGACCACCCGCCGCCGGGGAAGTAGCCGGTGTCGCTGGCCCTCCAGAGGGTCGCCCCCAAGTACTTGGCGACGTCGCCTTCAGCCACGTTCCACCACGGCAGGATCGTGTGGCTTCCGTTCTCGGCCGATTCGCCCGTCCAATCGAGTGCCGAAGGGCCTGAGTTGATCAGGTGCAAGATTCCGAGTTCCGCGCGCCCCTGCAACTTATGGTTCGCGACGCGCTGAACCGCCTCCGGACTCCAGAACGTACGGACGTCGGAAAAAAGCTGGGCGGTTCCGGTCAAGAGGTGTCCCAGCAGCATCGAGGCGGCGTTTAGGGCGTCGTTCTCGGTGGCGAAGACATAAGGTTGACGGACGCCGTTCCAATCGAAACTCGAGCACAGGATTGCTTCCATGAAGTCGCCGTTGGGGAAGTGGTCGGTCCATTGCCTTTGGCCCTGAAACCCTCCGGCTAGTGCGTTGTGTCCGCGTGATTCTTCGACGAATCCCATTTCGGCGAGCTTGGGGCTGCCGCACATGACGTCGCGAGCGATGAGAGTCATCTTGACGCTGGTGTCCCAATCCGAGTCTTTCTGCGCGCGAGTGCGCCGCTTGTGAGGCGGGTTGGGGTCGTCGCCCTCGAAGCAGTTCGAGGCGGTCCAAGCCCTTGCGGCCGCGTACTCTTCAGGATCGAAAATGCCTCGTTCCATCCGCCGGACGAACTCGGTCATATCGACGGATTCGACCCTCATGCCGAGATAGCGCTCGAAAAACGAAGGTTCGACGATCGAGCCGCCGATTCCCATCGATACTCCTCCAAGAGCGAGGTATGAGGAGCCTCGCATCGTCGCGACCGCGAGCCCCGCCCTCACGAAGGCGAGGATTTTGTCTTCGACGTCTTCGGGGATCGCGGTGTCGCCCAGGTCTTGAACCTGGCGTCCGTAGATTCCAAACGCTGGCAGGCCCTTCTGGGCGTGAGAAGCGAGGGTCGCCGCGAGGTAAACCGCCCCGGGCCGCTCCGTTCCATTGAACCCCCAAATCGCCTTCGGGCGGAGCGGGTCCATGTCCATCGTTTCGGAGCCGTAACACCAGCAAGGGGTGACGGTGAGCGAAGCCCCGACCCCTTCGCGCTCGAACTTCGCCGCGCACTGAGCCGCTTCTGCCACGCCGCCGATGCAGGAGTCCGCGATTACGACTTCAATCGGTAGGCCGTTGGCATGACGGAGCCTAGAGGTCACGAGGTCGGCCACGGCTCTTGCCATGGCGAGGGTCGGACCTTCGAGCGACTCGCGCACTCCGCCATATCGGCCATCGATCGTGGGGCGGATGCCGAGTTTCGGAGGAGGAGCGGCGAGTCGATTGAGCGCTTTGGGGTGCATGGTTGTTTCCTTCGACGGGAAGATGGGGATTGCCTTCAGGATTCGAGCAGTAGGGCCAGGACCTCGCGCGGGCCGTGGACGCCGTGGATGAGGATGCCCTCGATATCGGCTGTCCGGCTTGGACCGGAAATCAGGACGGAAGTGCGTCCCCGCGATCTCTCGAGGGCCTCCGCGAGGCTCCCGCAGAGCGCGAGAGGAGGAATCAACGCAAGGTGCGAATTCGGGGTTAGAGAGGCGAGGCGCCTGCGGCCGGGTCCGGCCCTGAGCAAAAGGCTCCCCGTCGTGGCCACCGCCGCGTCGCAGAGAGTCACCCCTAGTTTCGCCTGCCAGGGGTCGTCCGTTCGGTGCGGCAACACTCCCGCAGGGAGCAACGGTAGAACGTCGCCGTCGAAGAGGACCGGTCCCTCCACCCAGTCGGCGAGGTCCTCCCAATTCACCACCCTACCACCAAGCTCCTCGAATCTCGCCCGAAACTCCGCCCACGAGGCGGGCGATTGGGGAAGCCGCTCCCCATTCCTGCCAGCAGGTCGGGGCCTTACGCCGGGAAGTGCCCCAAGGATGCGGTCACGAGCGCTCATTCCACCACCTTCTGAACTCCCGTCCTTCGGCTTCGGGCGCGCGGTGGGATTTCGTCCAGCCGGAACGCCCTGAGGCGAGTCCAGGCGCCCATCGCAGCAATGCGAGCGCCGATTTCCATATCCACAGGCGCGTGCAGGCAACGACGAAGGGCCTCCAATCCAGACTCTTCGTCAGCTTCCGATCGGTACCCTGCCTTCGGAGTTCGAGCAGCATCGAGGGAATGGGAATGGCAACGGGGCAAACCGACTCGCATCTGCCGCAAAGGGTCGAAGCCCTCGCGAGTTGGCCGTAGGTCTCGACTCCCCCAAGCATCGGGGCCATGATTGCGCCCAAGGGACCGCTGTAAACGTGCCCGTACGCGTGTCCCGATCCCTCCCGGTAGACGGGGCAGGCGTTGAGGCAGGCTCCGCACCGGATGCAGCGCAGAATCGACCTCAGGGGGGAGTTCAAGGTGGCAGTGCGACCGTTATCGAGCAATACGACGTGGACTTCTTGCGGGCCGTCGGTCTCGTCGTTCCGTCTAGGGCCCTGAATGAAGTGAACATAAGTTGTGAGAGTTTGGCCGACTCCCGACCCCGCGAGGAGGTGAAGAAACTCCGGCAGCGACTCTTCGTCGGGAAGCAGCTTCTCGATCCCCATCAGGGCGATATGAACGTCGGGCGCGGTCGTCGAAAGTCGGTTGTTGCCCTCGTTCTCGACGATCACGAGCCGCCCCGTGTCGGCGATCGCAAAGTTCACCCCGCTGATTCCGACCTTCGCCGAACGGAACTTCTCCCGTAAGTGATTTCGCGCTTGGAGGGTCAATTCTTCGGGGGATTCGGTGTAGTTCCCCAAGCCCTCGCGTTCAAACGCGGCCGCCACCTCAAAGCGGGTCTTGTGAATGATCGGAGTCACGATATGGCTGGGAGTGTCGTCGGTGATTTGCACGACGAACTCGCCCAAGTCGGTCTCGACGACCTGATAGCCAAGGCCCGCAAGGTGTTCGTTGAGGCCGATTTCTTCGGTCGCCATCGACTTGCCCTTGACGATCACGTCCCCGAAGCCGCAACGCCGGGCGACGATTTCCGAGACGATCTGCCTCGCCTCCGCCGCGTCGAATGCCCAATGAACCCTCGTCCCAGAGGCTTCGCAGGCGCCCTCGAACCGCAAGAGCAACGTCTTCAGGTTCGCAAGAACGTCCTCCTTGAGCGAGGCAGCCGCTTGGCGCGTTTCTTCAAGGCGATCACCGAACACCTCGCCCAGCGCCCTCGCCCGGCCTTGGGTGCGGAGGATCGACGCCAGGCGTACCGAGTCCTTGGTCGCCTGTGGAAGTCGCTCGACGAACCTGTCGAAGTCCCTCCTCACCGGTCGATCACCTCGGCAAGGAGCTGCGCATAGTGCAGGAACCGCAACGAGGGACCGTCTTGCGCTTGAAGGGTCATTAGGTGGAGGGCGCAGCCCATGTCGGTGGTGACGACGAGGTCGGGCTTTGCGGCATTCAGCGACTCCAGCTTATGGAGTCCCATGCCTCGGGACGTGGCGGGATGTTCTGCGGAGAAGACGCCCCCGAACCCGCAGCAGGTTTCCGATTCCGAAAACTGCGCCCACTCGACGCCGGGGATCATGCTGACAAGGCGTTGGGGTCCGTCGCCGAGCCCCAACTCGCGGCCGTGGCAGGCGACGTGAAACGCAACTCGTCGCCTCGGGGCCACCCGCGAGCCTTCTTGCGGCCAGCGCTTCACGCCGAGGTGGTGCAGCAGGTATTCGGACAACTCCAAACAGCGGGGGGCGTCGACCCCGAGCGCTGCCCACCCCTTTCGCACCATCGCCGCGCAGGAGGCGCTCGGAGTCACGACCGGCAGGTCGGGCCGGAAGACCTGGGCCGCCCGCCGAGCGACTTCTTTCGCAGCATCCCAGTCGCCCGAATTATAAGGGGGCTGTCCGCAACACGTCTGACCCTCAGGAAACACTACCCGGCAACCGGCGTGTTCGAGGACCTTCACCGTGGCGATCCCGACCTCTCCGAAGAAAGCGTCGCATAGGCACGTGAGCATCAGTTGCGCTTGCATGACCTCACGAAGGACGGAACGTCTTGAACGGGATGCTCCGGTCGAGGAGCCTGGCGAGTTCTGCGAAGTCGGCGACGTGCCCTTGAGCGAGGAACTGAACGCCGAGGTTCCCCAGAACGGTCGCTTCCTGGGGGCCTGCGATCACGGGCCTTCGAGTCGCGTCCGCAAGGGCTTGGCACAATTGCGTACTGGCCGATCCACCTCCGGCGATCCGGACCTCATCGATCTCCCGTCCAGTCACCGACGTCAGCTTGTCCAAATGACCGGCGAGCGTACGGACGAGGCTATGAAGCGCGAGACTCGCCCACTCCTCCGAGTTCGCCATCTGGAAGCCCTGCATCCGCGCGGCTTCGATCATGGATTGCGGGCTGAAAAGCGTGGGGTCGAAGAGGTCGAGCGACTCCCCTGAGTCGGGCGCCGCAGTCGCGAGCCAAGACGGGACGTCCTCGCGAATTCCGAGTTCTTGGTGCAGCCGGTTGATCACGTAGAAACCGGGGATGTTGGCGAGAAACCGAACTCGGCCATCGGCCGCCCGTTCGTTGGTGAAGTTCGCGTCTTCTGACTTCGTGTCGGCCAGCGGAGCGTCGAGCAGGAGTCCCAGAATCGACCACGTGCCGACGTTGAGAAACGCTTGGCGCTGCCCCAACGACCCCAATCCCATCACCGCTGAAGCCGTATCGTGGCCCGCGACGCGAACGATCTCCGTGCCACGTGCGGACTTCCCGACGACGTTTCCGGGGGGTTGAGGCCCGCTCGCGGGAGGCTCGGCGTCGATCCATCGAAAGCAGTCGGCGCACCAACTTCCGTCCAAGCCGAGGAGTTGGGTCGTGGACGCCTGGGTCAGTTCGTGCCCTGCCGGGGCGCCCAAGAGGTGCGCCATCAGCTCGGGGAGGATCAGCCACCGGACGGAAGGGCTGTTCAACTCGGGCTGTTCGGAGTATCGGGCCGCCAACTGGTAAACCGTGTTGAACGGCTGATGCTGGATGCCCGTTCGGAGGTACATCTCGTGCCTCAGGTGGGCCAGCCGATCAAACGCTTCAACGTGCGATGGGTCGCGGTAGCAAACGGGCGGTTGGAGAAGGTCGCCTCCCGGGCCCACGAACCCGTGATCGACTCCCCAAGCGTCGATTCCAAGCGTCGCGCCCTTCGCAATCGCAAGCTCTTCGGCCCTTCGGCAAGCCCCAAGGAGCGCGTCGACGTTCCAAACGGTGTGGGAGCCTTGCTGCAGAGGCTCGTGAGGAGTCTGCTCGACGATTTCAAAGCGAATCGAATCGCCCACAAGCTCTCCGAGGGCGAACCGCACCGAGGTCGCCCCCATGTCGATCGCGATGGCGCAGGGATTATCGGAGGAACCCCTCACGCACGCCTCCATCCACCGGGATCACACAGCCCGTCGTCTTGCCGCTCCGCCTCTCGCTCGCCAGCCAGGCGATGGCTTCGGCAACGTCGCGAGTGCTGACTTCGACGCCCAGCATCGAGCGCTTTCGATAGTATTCGGGCAACTCGCTTGGGTCAATGTTGAGCAGCTTCGCGGTTTCTTCGCGCCAACGGTCGTTCCAGATCGAGGAGCCTTGAAGCACCGCGTCCGGGTTGACGGCATTGCACCGAATCCCGTACTTGGCGAGATCGGCCGCCGCGCTCCGCATGAGGTGAAGTTCGAAGGACTTGGCCGCAGAATAAATCGCCGCGTTCGAACCGACCGCCACTCCGTTTTTCGATCCCACCGTGACCATCCACCCGCCCAAGCCCTGCCGAATGAGTAGGCGGGCGGCTTCCCGGGTCGCCAGGAAGTAGCCCTTCATAAGCAGGTCGCTCAGGAACTGAAAGTCGGCGTCGGAGGTCTCGGCAACTGAGCCTCGGCGGGCGTTGCCTGCGGAGATCACCACCCCATCGATCCCACCAAACTTGAGAACGACCTCTTCAAACCCGCGCTGTACGGAAGCTGGGTCCGTTACATCGCAGCGCACGGCGAGCGTCGAACCTGGGGACGCCGAAGTAGACTCCACGAGCGTCTGCGCCCGTTCCAGCGCCGACTCGTCGATGTCGAACAGCGCGACAGAAGCGCCGGCGCTTGCGAGCAGTTCGGCTGTGGCGAGTCCGATTCCGTTCGCGCCTCCTGTGATCACGGCGACCTGCCCGGCAAACTCTTTCGGGGGAGGCATTCGGCGCAGTTTGGCCTCCTCGAGCTGCCAATACTCGATGTCGAAGGCCTCCTGTTCGGGCAGAGCCGCGTACTCGCTGACGGCCTCCGCGCCCTTCATGACCTCGATCGCGTTGCGGTAGAAGCTGGCCGTGATTCGAGCCTCCGAGGGCGATTTTGCCCAGGCGATCATCCCCAGGCCGCGAACCAGCATCACGCTCGGATTGGGGTTTCGCATCGGGGGCGAGTCGCTCCGCTTGCACCGCTCGTAATAGGCTGCGTACTCCTCGCGGAACCCTGAAAGCGCTTTGTCGAGCCAGTCGCCGACCTCGGCCGTGGGCGGCGCATCGAGCACGAGCGGGCGGATCTTCGTTCGGAGAAAATGGTCCGGGCAACTCGTTCCCAACTTTGCGAGCCGTTCGAACTTCTCAGAGCCGAGGAACTCCTGAACTTCCGGCCCCGCGTCCACATGGGCGACCCAGCGCTGGCCCACATGCGCGACCTTGCCTCTGATTTCGGGGAGCACGCGAAGGGCTGCGCCTCGGACGGCTTCCTCGGTTGGGGGGGCGGATAGCATGGCTCCGAAGGGCTGACCGTGGCCCCCTGCAAGAAACGCTTCGGCCTCGCGAATCAATTCAAGAGAAAGGTCGTAGCACTCGTGCCAATCGCCCGCCCAACAGATATAGCCGTGCGAACCCATCAACGCGCCTCGCAGGCCGGGGTTGGCGCGAATCAAATCCCTCAACATCAACCCCAACTCGAATCCGGGACGCTTCCAAGGCAAGAAGCCGAGTTTGCCCCCCCAAACCTCGTGAGTGAGTCTTTCGGCGTCTCTGCTGGCCGCGATCGCGATCACAGCGTCGGCGTGGAGGTGCGAAACGCAGGGGTCCGGCACAAACGCATGAAGCGGGGTGTCGATGCTGCAAGGGGTGGGATTGAGGTTGAACGTGCAATGGGAATACAAAGGTACGAGATCGTCCTCGGGGGTTCCCGATGCAAACTTCTGCTCGAGCGCGAGTACCTTGTTCAAGTAAAGAGATGCGAAGTTTGAGGCCTTGGCCGAACCCAAGTCCCCTCCGGAGCCTTTGACCCACAGCACATCGACCTCTTCTCCCGTCAGGGGGTCGATCTCCGTTCGCTTCAGGCTGGTGTTCCCCCCTCCAAAGTTGGTGACTCGAAGGTCGGAACCCAGCAAATTGGAGGCATAAACGAGCTGGTCGAAACTGTCACTTGGTGCGCGCTTGGGGTCCCATAGGTTTGGCACGCTTGGCTCGCGAAGGGTCGCCATGCTTCGAGTATGAAGTCAAAGGGCCTGCCCGCGCGAGGCTTTGTGCGCGATACTCGAAGGATGACGCAGATCGAATGGGCGGACTTCGAAAGGGTAGAGCTTCGCGTCGGCACGGTCGTATCCGCCGAGTCCTTGGAAGGCGCGCGGAAGCCCGCTTATCGGCTCAAAGTGGACTTCGGGGAGCTTGGGGTGAAGTCGTCGAGCGCGCAAATCACCGCGCATTACCGTGCTGAGCAACTCGTGGGCAGGCAAGTAGTGGCCGTCCTGAACTTCCCTCCCAAGAGGATCGCGGGGTTTCTGTCGGAAGTGCTCGTTACGGGGTTCGCCGACGAGAACGGAGAGGTCGTACTGGCCGTGCCCGAAAGAAAGGTTCCCAACGGCTCCAAGCTATTCTGAGAGGGGTTGCTTGAGCGAGAAACTGGTCCCGCAACCGCAACTTCGTTCGGCGTTGGGGTTGTCGAAGACGAAGCCGTTGCCGATCAGGTTGCCGGAGAACCGCAGAACCGAACCTTGAAGCACCTTGGCAGAGCGGGGATCGCAGACGATCTCGAGGTCGCCCTCCTTCTGCACGAGGTCGTCGGCCCGGCGTCGGTCGTCGGGAAAAATCACGTATTCGAGGCCCGAGCAGCCTCCGCCCTTGACGCCGACCCGCAAGAACGCGTCAGGGTTTCCCGCTCGTGCCAACAAGCGATGCGCTTGCGCGATCGCTTCGGGGGTCAGCGTTACGGGAAACCCTACTTCGTTCATGTTCCGGCCATGCGTTTCTGAAACTTCTCCATCCGCTGAACGCGCTCCACCATCTTGAGCTTCGATCGGTTACTGACGTCGAGCACGTCTGCGAGGGTCCTATTCTGTAATACGCGATCGACGGCTTCTTGGACTTCAGCGAACACGAATTGAACGGCGCAATCGCCTTCGTGGATGCACCTATGAGACAGCCCGCTGTGGCGAGCGCAGAAGTTGGGCTCGATGAGCCTGCCGCCCAAAGCCTCAAAGACGTCTCCCAGAATGATGGCCTTCGGCTCCATGGCGAGATAGTAGCCCCCGGCATGGCCTCGAACGCTCTTGATGAACCCAGACTTCCTGAGCAGCATCAGCAACTTCGCCACATGGGGATGGCTCAACTGTTCTTCTTTGGCAATCTGAGGGATGGTCTTGCTTTGTCCGGGCTCGCATTGGGCGATGGACAAGAGACACCGCAGACCGTATTCTTCCTGTGTGCTGAACTTCATTTTCGAGAGGTCTCCTAGTTCGGCGACCGAACTTTTAGTCAAAGAATACGCACGCAGTCAGATTGACTCTATGACGGCGGTCAGGTTTGCGAAAATTACAGCAAACCCAGCAGGAGCTTGACCTCGTCGGACATTCGATCGATGGAGAACGGTGGGTCCCAGGTGAGCTCGACTGTAACGTTCTTGAGTGAGGGGATCAACCTCACCTTTTCTTCGACCTCCAGCGGCAACTCTTCTGCGACCGGGCACATGGGCGAGGTCAGCGTCATGACGATGCGCGCGTCGGCGCTTTCATCGACGGCCACCTCGTAAATGAGGCCAAGGTCGTAGATGTTGACGGGAATCTCGGGGTCGTAGATGCACCGGAGAACGTCAACGACCTCGCCTTCGAGGACGGTGCGTTCGATGGAGTTGAGCCCCGATCTTCGAACGGGCTCTACGTCGGTCTCTTGCTTGCGAATCGGTTCGGGCATGGACCTATTCCGTCGTGGCGACTTCCTCTCCCTCGAGCGCCGCGATGACCGTGTGCCAAGGGAGCGTCGCGCATTTGACCCTTGCTGGGTAGTCCTTCACGCCTTCGAGGGCTTGGATTTCTGGGTAGATCTCGGCCACTTCGTTTAGGCTACCGTCTGCGGAGAGCGCGGCGTGGACTTTCTCGAACAAAGCCCGTACGTCGGCCAGTGACTTTCCCCGGATGCACTCGGTCATCATGCTGGCGGAAGCGGTCGAAATGGCGCACCCGATCCCATCGAACCGGACGTCGGACACCACGCCGTCCGAGATCGTCAGGTCAAGGCTGATCTGATCCCCGCAGAGCGGGTTGTGCCCTTCGGCGTGGCTCGAAGGCGCGTCGATTCGCCCCCGGTTTCGGGGCCTGCGGTTGTGGTCGAGGATCACCTCTTGATACAGGTCGCTGACTTCAGACATGCGCGCCTCCACGAAAGAGCCTCTGGGCGAGTTCGAGAGCCCTGCAAAGCCGCTCAATCTCGCTGGCAGTATTGTAGAAAGCGAACGACGCTCTCACGGTCGCAGGAACCTGAAGGCGCTGCATCAAGGGCATGGCGCAGTGGTGGCCCGCGCGCACCGCAACCCCCTCTGAATCGAGCAACGTTCCGACGTCATGGGGGTGGATTCCCTCGACGACGAAAGAGAGCGGCCCGCAGGATGGGCTCGTCGGACACAGCACCCGGATCCCTTCGAGTTGGTTCAGCGCCTTGGCCGCTTCCTGCGCGAGCGCAACTTCGTACGCCTCGATTCGTTCCAACGCGGTTTCGAGGTCGCCGTCCCCGAGGCTCTTCAAGTAGTCGAGAGTCGCCGCCCAACCCACCGTGCCCGCGATGTTGGGAGTCCCGGCTTCGAACTTAGCAGGTGGAGGAGCGTAGGTCGATCCGGATTCGGTGACCTTGAGGATCATGTCTCCCCCGCCTTGGTAGGGCTCCATCTCATCGAGGAGGGCCCTGCGCCCGTAAAGCGCGCCGATTCCGGTGGGGCCGTAAGCCTTGTGCGCGGAAATCGCATAGAAGTCGACGCCTAAGCGTTGTACGTCGATCGACCTGTGGGGCGCGGCCTGCGCGCCGTCAACGACTACGAACGCCCCGGCTTCGTGCGCGGTCTGCGCCATCCGCTCCACAGGGTTGGCGATTCCCAAAACGTTGCTCGCGTGAGTGAAGGCGCAAAGGAACGGCTTTTCCTCCAACGCGCGTTCGAAGGCAACGAGGTCGAGTTCGCCCGAATCGAGGACAGGAACGAACCGGATCGTTGCGCCCGTCTGCTTCGCCACCAACTGCCAAGGAACGATGTTGGAGTGGTGTTCGAGTTGGGTGAGAACGATGAGATCGCCGGGGCGAAGTCTCGGCCGAGCGAAGGACTGGGCCACCAAGTTGAGGGACTCGGTGCAGCCCCTCGTGAACACGATCTCGCTCGCATCCTCGGCGCGGACGAGTTCCCGGACGGCCTCGCGGGCGCTTTCGTAGAGTTCGGTCGCCCGAACGCTGAGCGAGTGAACCCCGCGGTGGACGTTCGCGTTCGATTCCTCGTAGTACGACCGGACCGCTTCGATCATGGCCCGCGGCTTTTGGGTGGTCGCGGCGTTGTCCAGGTAAGTCAAGGGCTTGCCGTTGACCGTCGTTTGCAGGATCGGGAAGTCCGCCCGAATTGCCTCGACGTCCCATCGCGTCGAGTTGGGTTCGAATCGGGGCTGCGGCGCGGACATGTTGCTTATCTCCCCTCCTTGCCCTGAACTTGGGCGGCCGCACCGACTCTGCCAGGCTCCCGGGGCACTTGGGGGAGGTGGAGCGTCGAGTGGGCGAGAGTGGGCTTCATTGGGAACCCTCAGTGGCCGGACTCGGCGAGCTTTTGGTACAGCCTTGCCTCCAGCGCTTCTCGGGTCGCCTGATCCTCAATCCGCTCGAGCACTTCCGCTGCGAACGCATAAATCAGCAGGTTGCGAGCCTCGACGAAGGGGATTCCCCGCGAGCGAAGGTAGAACATCGCGTCGGCGGGAAGCTGGCCGACCGTGGCCCCATGCGTACACTTGACGTCGTCGGCGAAAATCTCGAGTTGAGGCTTTGTGTTGATCGTGGCCGTGGGCGAGAGCAATAGCGCCTGGTTGGTCTGCTTGGCGTCCGTCTTCTGCGCGTCCTCATAGACGAAAATCTTCCCGTTGAAGACCCCCGTCGCAGACCCGTCGAGAATCCCCTTGTACGCCTCGAACGAGTGGCAATGCGGCTCGGCGTGGTCGATTCGAGTGTGATGGGCCAGGTGCTGGCGCTCAACGCCTACATACACCCCGTCGAGACGGGTTTCCGTGAGCGATCCCGCAAGCCAGACGTTGACGTCGAGTCGCGAGATTTGGCAGCCGAACGTGGCCGCGATCGAGGTGAAGTTCGACTCTGCTTCCTGGCGCGCAAAAACGGACGAAACGTTTCGCGAGGTAAGAGACTCGTCTTGAAATCGAACGTGGGTGAATTCGGCCCTTTGCGCCAGTTCGACCTCGGCCACTCCCAGCGCCAGCGAGTTCTCCGCGTCACCGACGTGCGCCTCGATCAGGGTGCCTTTCGAGTCTTCCTCAGCGAGAACCAATACCCTCGGGAAAGAAACCGTCGGGGCCGCGCCGGAGGTAACGAACACCACGCTCAGCGGGGCGTCGAGTCGGACACCTCGCGAAAGGCGAACTAGGGCTCCATCTGCCAGGTTGGCCGAGTTGTACTTGACGACTCGCTCATCGTTCGTCGATCCCAACTTCCCCGAGAACGTGGCGTGGCGCCCCAGCGCCGAGAGGTCCTCGGAAGAACATTCTGAAAACGGGCTCACGATGACGCCTGCCGGCAACTCAGAAAGGCGGGAAAGGGCCGGTGAGAAGACGCCGTTGACGAACACAAGAGACGGGCCGCTCCCGCTCAAGGCAGGCCAGCGGTCCAGCGATACCGCCTCCGGGCGCCCGTCTCGAACGGGTACGAACTCAATGTCCCGGAGCGACTGGAGCGAAGTGTATTTCCACTCTTCATGTTTGTCTGAAGACGGGGCGGGCTCAGCCTCGATCGATCGGGCCGCTGCCACGCGAATCGAGTCCCAATGCGCTCCGGCCGAAAACTTCGGTTCGAGCCCGAAGTTGCGCCACCACAAAGGACCTCGCGCGGTCTGCGAGATCGTGGAAGAACCGGCCATCGTCAGTTGGCCCCTGCCGTTGCGCCTGTAAGCGAAGCGTAACCGTGCTCTTCGAGTTCGAGGGCGAGTTCCCGTCCCCCCGATCGCGCGATTTTGCCATCGACCAAGACATGAACGAAGTCGGGCACGATGTAGTTCAAGAGACGCTGGTAGTGGGTGATGACCAGGAAAGCGCGTTCGGGCCCGCGGAGACGATTGACGCCGTCGGCGACGACCTTCAAAGCGTCGATGTCGAGGCCGGAGTCGGTTTCGTCCAAGACGCAAAGCTTTGGCTCTAGCATCGCCATTTGAAAGATCTCGT
Organism: Candidatus Nitrosymbiomonas proteolyticus; assembly: GCA_017347465.1. GTDB lineage: Bacteria > Armatimonadota > Fimbriimonadia > Fimbriimonadales > Fimbriimonadaceae > Nitrosymbiomonas > Nitrosymbiomonas proteolyticus. The sequence continues at coordinate 1,311,885 of AP021858.1, forward strand.
TGCGTTTCTTCTCGCCGCCCGAGAACCCGTCGTTCACCGACCGGTTCAGCATCGAAGAGTCCAGGCCAAGCTGCTCCGCCTTCTCGCGGAGGGTCTTGAGGAAGGTCATGGCGTCGATTTCGGGCTTGCCGTTGGCCTTGCGAACCGCGTTCGCCGCCGCCCGAAGGAAATAAGCGTTGCTGACGCCGGGGATTTCGACCGGATATTGGAAGGCGAGGAACAGGCCCTTCGCGGCTCGCTCTTCTGGAGCCAATTCGAGGATATCCTCGCCGTCGAAGAGAATCTGCCCCTGAGTAACCTCATAGGCGTCCCGACCCGCGATCACGTTCGCGAGCGTGCTCTTTCCGGAACCGTTCGGGCCCATCACGGCGTGAACTTCGCCGGCTTTAATCGAAAGACTCAGGCCCTTGAGGATCGCTCTCTCTTCTACGGTCGCGTGGAGATTGGTGATGTGAAGCATAGTCGCAATGTCCTGATTCTAGCCGTTTTGCGGCTTCTCATGGGCGGCGAGCCAGCCCCTCAAGGCCGACTGTCCCGTGTCTTTCTACGCGGCTTCGCGCTTAGAGTTGACAGCCGGGTCCAGATTGCTTACTTCGAGGCGCGAGCGGGAGCGGTGAATCAGGAATGCGGGAAGGAGCGCGGCGCACCACAGGACCGGCAGGGCCAGGACGCTGGCGACGATGGCATCGGTGCCTGAGAAGCCGCTATGGGACTCCTCATGAATCGTGGCGCTGATGTCCTTGAGCTCGCGGTCTGCGGCCTCGCGCTCTGCGGGCGTAGCGGCGGGGTTCTTGAAGGTCGCCTCCAGCTTCTCGGCAGCCTCATGGAACCTGTGGTCCAGGGCCACCTGCTTGGCCTTGTATTGCGCTCCGACCTCTGCGGTCCAAAACGAGGTCCCGACGAGGTACAGAGCGGTTCCGAGCAGGGCCCACTTGACGAACCGAATCCCAAACCGGTTTCCTGACTGCGTGCGAGGTGCCATCGTGCTTGATTCTCGGTCGAAGGCGATGGATTCGATAGACATGGGGGAGCCGCGCGGGACGTTGGGGTGGGTCTTCCTCGGCTCGCGGATGAGCGCTCGGCTTGGCGGGACTTGAGACCCCGGCCCTATTCTCCAGGCCGGTCCCAGCCGATTACGTAGGGTAGAATCGGGTTCGCGTTGCCGCATAGCTCAGTCGGTAGAGCAGCTGACTGTTAATCAGCGGGTCGTAGGTTCGAGTCCTACTGCGGCAGCCACTCACTCCTTTGTCCCTACCGGTCAATCAACTCAGCATCGCCCAAGTTGGGCTGGCTGCACTTGCCGATGACGTGCCAGAACGCGCTCGCGAGTTGCCGGTAATCCGTTTTCACTGGGCGCGGGAGAAACCAACCCTCAGGTACAACCTTTCTGTTGTGCTGATGCCTCTGCTCCTATGCCTAGCCCTTCAGGGCGAGATTGCGACGGCTGGGTCGCTCCGGGAGACCATGCGAGAAGGGAAGGTCGAAGTTCGCTTGGCGCTCGCTCCTTTGAACTCCCAACCCCACCTTTACGCGCTCGGTCCAGTAACCGGCTTGCGAGGCGAGATTACGGTCGTCGACGGGGTCATTCACGTGGGGACTGTGGTTGGCGGCCGGCCGTTGGCCAAGGTGGAACGCGAGGCGCAGGCCGTGTTTCTGGCTTACACCTATGTCGCGTCGTGGTCGGAGGTGGCGTCAGGCGATGCCGGGGGGCTTGCCGAGATCGCCTCGGCCCTCTCCCGGACGAAGCGGGAGCGGACTCCCTTTCTTGTGACCGGCCGGGTGAAGCGGGCCGACTACCATATCATGGATTATAGGCCCGACGGGGGCCCATGGTCGATGGACAAGCACGACCAGGCAAAGGCTAAGTTCGCGCTCCAGGAGCAAGACGTCACATTGTTTGGGTTCTACACCGAGCGGGATGAGGATGCGGGGCTGTTCGTTCATCACGGCGAGCGTATTCACGCCCACGTGGTCGCTCAAGGCGCGACCGGCCACCTCGACGCGATCACCCTCGAGCCCGGGTGGAAGTTGCTCCTTCCCTCAGGCACGGCCAGTCCGAGGGAGGGGCTGGCGACGCGCACCCCCATTTCGGTCTTGTCGCTGTAACCCTCGACCAACTCGAGGACCGTGATGTTCTTGAGGTCGATGTTCATGGGAATCTTCCTAGGACGCTTTCAGCCTCTGCCAGCAATTCGGGAAGAGAGGAGGTCGCGATATCGTAGACGCGGCGATGGTCGAGCGCGAAGTAGCCGTGGGCCAGCACGTTTCGGAATCCGACGATCTCACGAACCTCAGGCAGGTCCTGAGCAACTTCGGGAAAGTGGCTGCGTAGCTGCGACATCGCCTCACCGACGACGAACAGCTTACGTTCGACCATCGCTCTCAGGCCCTTGTCGTTCAGGTAATCCTCTTCGGACTTACCTTCCAGTTACTCGAGGGCGTCCTTTCCCTCGGTCAGGATGTCTTCGAGCCATTTTCCCGCGTCACGCCGCATACAACGTCACCGCCCCCGCTCGCGCGTTTCGAAGGAGCCGCGAATTCTCGATGGCGGGTTCTTCCAGCAGGTCTATCGGCCTCTGAAAAAACTCCTGCAACCCCTCCAGAAGCCCAAAGAACTGCTCGCCGAGTCTCATGCCGGGCGGCGGCTCGTCGAACTCGACGAGGAAGTCGAGATCGCTTCGCACAGGATCAAAACCCTCGCCCACCGCGGACCCGAACAGCTTCAAGCGCCGCACCGCATATTTGCGGCACAACTCGGCCAGCGTATCCGACGTTGCTCGATCGAGAGAGATCATGGCCTTATTTTGACTCACGTGCGCCTTGGCTGGGCGGGGCGGATGCCCCGTCTGCCCCATAGTCGCGCACAACCTTCGTGCCCGTACAAGTGCACCTCGACCAGCTCGCGGACGGTGATGTTCTTGAGGTCGATCCTCATTGGCAGAGAGGTCTTACCCCGAAGCCTTGCTTCGACGTCGCGAATCTTCTCCCAAGGTTCTGAGTTTCTTGACTCAATGTCGTCGATTATCCGCTCCTTCTCGTCGATCCACCCCTGAACCTGATCTGCGAAGTCGTCTGACGTTGCGTCGGTTTTCAGATCTTCGCAGTGATCGATCTGGCCCTTGAGCCTCTCAATCATGTCCTCACCCTTGTCAATCTGGGCGTGCCACCTATCCAGGTGTTCGCGGTTGCGCTCGACCCATTCCTCATGCTTCTGTTCTTGCATCTCGCGGACCCACTCGCAGACGCGCTGGAAGTCTTCCCAAAGCTCTTCCCGGTCGGATCGCCGCATTGGCTTCGTCTCCCGAAACGTCTCGCTGACCTCCTTCGCGTCGGCCCAGAACTCCTTTAGGTCTGCACCCCTAAGGAAGTTTCCGACGTAGTCGAGATCGTGGGCGTGCTTCAGATGATTCACTGCGTTCCACACTCGATCTCGATTCTCGTTTAGCAATTGCTCTCTGCGTTCGCGCTGGCTGTGCTGCCGCTCCTTGACGGAAGCCCTTCCAGGGCTGGCGACGGGGTGGCGAGGGTGAGCGCCCTGGCGCTACGCCCTTGGGATACCTTGGATCCGACCTCCTCCAAGCACCCTTGACACGCGAGACGCGTGCGCTCCTATGGGACGCTTCCACGCGAAGGAAATTGACACGCGAGACGCGTGCGCTCCCAGTGGGACGCTTCCACGCGGAGGGACTTGACACGCGAGACGCGTGCGCTCCCAGGGGACGCTTCCACCCGAAGGGTCTTGACACGCGAGACGCGTGCGCTCCCGGGGGCGCTCCCGGGGGCAGAGAGTATCCTCGCATTGTGATCGAGGATCGTCGTTGGCAAGCAGTGTTGGGCAGGATCGCGGGGTTGACCGAGCGGGGGTTCGAGCTGCGCGCGCGGACGATGGCCGAACTCGCCCAGATCGAGGGATACGATTGGTGCGGGGTGTATCGGCTCGAAGGGAAGGATTTGGCTCTCGATGCCTTCGTGGGCGAACCTACCGAGCACACTCGGATTCCGGTCGGCGTCGGGGTGTGCGGGACTGCCGTGGCGAAGGACTCGAACCAGGTGGTGCGGGACGTTCGCGAACTTGAAAACTACCTTTCATGCTCGGTTCAGACGCGCTCGGAGATCGTGGTGTTGATCAAGGACTCCGAAGGGCGAACGCTGGGGCAGATCGACATCGACGGGCATCGCGTCGGCTCGTTCGATTCTAGTGACGAGGCCTTTCTGGCTGAACTGGGACGACTGCTCGCCGAACGGTGGGAGTGAGTTCGCGCCCTTCGCCCTTGAGAAGCTCTTAAGGCGTTGGCTCGTTCGGAGGCGCAGAATCCGCGACAATCTCGAACACGGCTCCTTCCGAGAGCATTCGGGCCCGAACGACGGCAGCTTCGATGTCGGGTTGGACGTTCTCTTCGCCGATCAGACTCGCGAAGGCGAACCGCTTGATCAGGTTGGCCGGTTGGCCCCTGAGCCCGCACAGAATCAGGATTCGGCCCGTCGATCTCAGGTGCTCGTACAAACTCTCCATAGCATGAAGCCCGGTCGAATCCAGCGCGGTCATGTTTCTGAGCCGCAAGATCACGATTCGAGGCAACGTCGGCAGTTCTTCTTCGACGATCTCCAGCTTATCGGTCGAGCCAAAGAGAAACGGCCCGTGGATTCGGTAGATGGCGACATCGTCGGGCAGTCCGGTGAGCTGCAAGCTGTGTCGGAGCCCGTCTTGAATGTACTCAGGGGTCACCCGCGCAACGGTCGTGGTCGTCGTCACTCGTCGAATGTAGAGCAGCGCGGCAAGCACCATGCCGGCCTCGACCGCGACCGTCAGATCGGCGAACACGGTGAGCACGAAGGTGATCGCCCACACTGCGGCGTCCGCCTTAGTTTGTCGCAAGATGTCGGGGATTTCCGACCATTCGCCCATGTTGTAGGCGACCACCAAGAGGATCGCTGCGAGCACGGCGAGCGGGATGCGCTCGGCGAGGCTGGTCCCGATCGCGAGGATTCCCAGCAACGTAAGCGCGTGGATCATGCCCGCCAAGGGCGACTTTGCGCCTGATCGGATGTTCGTGGCGGTCCGGGCGATCGCGCCGGTCGCGGGAAGCCCTCCGAACAGCGGCGAGGTGAGGTTGGCTACCCCTTGGGCGACCAACTCGACGTTGGGGTTGTGCTTGTCCTTCGACATCCGGTCGGCGACGACGGCGGAAAGCAGCGACTCGATCGCGCCGAGCATTGCGACGGTCATCGCCGGAGAGAGCAAGGGCAGGAGCAACGCGACCCTAAACGTCGGGATTTCCAGCTTCGGCAATCCGGACGGGATCTCTCCGAACCGGCTTGCAATGGTATCGGTCGGAATCGCGAACGCGGCGACGGCCGCTGTTCCCAACACCATCACGAGGATCGGGCCAGGGACCTTTTTGAGCCACTTAGCGGCCACGAGCAGAATCACCAGAGAACCGACGGCGACGGAGGTCGTGGCTGCGTCCAGGGTGTGCCAATGGGTCGCGACGGCCCACATCCTATCCGCAAACTCTCCCGGAACGCGCTCGATGTCGAGGCCGAAGAAGTCCTTGATCTGCGTGCTGGCGATCAGAACGGCGATGCCGTTGGTAAAGCCGATGACGACGGGTCGTGGAAAGTACTTGACCGCGGTGCCCAGTCCCGTCGCGCCCAGCAGCACGAGTATCACGCCCGCCATCAAGGTACACATGAAGAGACCGTCCATGCCGTGCTTTTGGACGATCCCCGACACGACGACCACGAACGCGCCGGTGGGGCCTCCGATCTGAGTGGTGGACCCTCCGAGGGCCGAGATCAGGAACCCCGCGACCACCGCGCAGTAGATTCCTGATTGGGGAGTGACGCCCGACGCGATCCCAAAAGCCATTGCCAGAGGCAGCGCGACCAAGCCCACGGTTACGCCCGCTAAGAGGTCCGAAACGAACTTGCTCCAACTGTAGTCGCGAAGGGCCGTGACGGACTTCGGCAGCCGACTCGTGAGCGCTTCGGTTAGGTCCAACGAAGGTTTGCTCAACCCAGGGATTCCTCACGATCCGCTTCGCTTTGGAGCAGGGTGAGCGCGCCCTGTACATGCGTGGCGAAGTACTTCCGCATCGAGTCGAGGACTTCGCCCAGCGCAGGATCGCTTAGCTGGTACAGGGATTGGCCCCCTTCGCGCCTGCTTTGCACGAGCCCCCTAGCCCGGAGAAGGCTCAGGTGTTGCGAGAGGTTGGCTGGGCCAACGCCGGTTTGGCTGATAAGCGAGCTGACCGGTTGCTCGCCAACTCGAAGTTGCTCGAGGATATGGATTCTCGTAGGGTGCGCGAGGAGCTTGAAAATCTCTGCCTTGAACGCGCGCAGTTGCTCCGCGGGCGAAGGCTCAGAACCCTGGGGAGAGGTCATCAACTTATTATATTCGCAATTGCGTAATTTCGAAAATACTTCAGCCATCGACCTAGGACGTGAGGTCGGCGAAGGGCGGTTGACCGGAGAACAAGGGGATGGCGTCGGTACAATGCGGCCTCGTGACGCAGTTCGATGTGGTTGTGGTTGGCGCGGGCCATGCGGGAATCGAAGCGGCCTCGGCCGCAGCCCGCATGGGGCTTCGCGTCGCCTGCGTGACGTTGCGCCTCGACCGGATCGGACACCTTCCCTGTAACTGCTCGGTCGGGGGACCGGCCAAGGGCCACATCGCGCGGGAGGTCGATGCTCTCGATGGGTGGATGGGCGTTGCGACCGACCACACTCTCACCCACATTCGAAAGGTCGGGACTCGAAAGGGACCTGCTGTGCAGACGCTCCGAGCCCACGTATGCAAGGCGGGGTATCCCAAGTGGATGCGGCGGGCGCTCGAATCCCAGCCGAGCCTAACCCTGATCGAGGGGCAGGTTGAGACGGTGCTCCATTTGAGGGGCAGCGTCACCGGCGTCCGAGTCTTGAGGGAAAGCACGCCAGTCGAAGACCTGCCGTGTCGGGCGGTGGTGCTGACCACAGGGACGTTCCTCAACGGGCTGTGCCATGAGGGTTCGAACAAGACGATCGCGGCCCGGCACGGCGACCCCGCAGTCGAGGGGCTGTCCCGCTTCCTTGTCGAAATCGGCGTCCGGCTTAGAAGGTTCAAGACGGGTACGACACCGAGGGTGAAACTGAGTTCGTTGCGTCTCGACGGGCTGGAGGTCTTGCCGTCGGAACCGGAAGCGGGCGCGCTCAGCTTCTTGCACGAGGTTCCGCTGGCCCAACGGCCCCTTTACCCCTGCTGGCAGACCCGAACGAGCGCAGCGACTCACGACCTGTTGCGCGAGAGTCTGCACGAGAGCGCCCTGTTCTCGGGGCAGATCGAGGGGATCGGCCCGAGGTACTGCCCCAGCATCGAAGACAAGATCGTTCGCTTTGGGGAGAAGGAATCGCACCCGATTTTCTTGGAGATTGAGGAGTGGGACGGCGAATCGGTGTACGTTCAGGGCTTCAGCACTTCGCTGCCCTCGGAAACTCAAACGCGGGCCCTAAGGACGATTCCAGGGCTCGAGGCGGCAGAGGTTCTCCGACCTGGATACGCCGTGGAATACGACATGGCGGACCCCTTGCAGCTTCGGCCGAGTTTGATGTCGAAGCAACTCGACGGGCTGTTCTTGGCGGGGCAACTCAACGGAACGAGCGGGTACGAGGAGGCGGCGGGCCAAGGTATTGTCGCGGGGATCAATGCGGGGCTTTACGTTCGGGGTGAAGAGGAGCGTCTCTTCACTCGTGATTCGAGCTTTCTCGGCGTAATGATCGACGACCTCGTCACCAAGGGGGTCGAGGATCCGTACCGGATGCTCACCGCCCGCGCGGAGCACCGGCTGCTGCTTCGGCACGATAACGCCGACCTCCGTTTGACGCCGATCGCGAGGGAACTCGGTGTGTGCGGGGACGCCCGTTGGGAACGGCTCGAGCGAAAGCGCGACGCGATCGACCGTGGAATCTCGGCGCTTCGGGGCGCCCAATTCGGCTCGCGTCATAACGACTTGTTGCTCGCCGAAGGACTTCCCGCCTGCGATCAAGCGGTGTCGGCGTTCGAGATGATTCGCAGGCCGGAAGCGTCGCTGTCCAAGGTGCTCGACCTTTGCGGGCGAGCGGGCTTCGAGGTTCCTCTCAACCCCCCTTCGGGACCGCGCTCGCTCGAAAATGAGGTCTTCGAGGGGATCGAACTGACGGCGAAGTACGATGGGTATTTGCGCCAGCAGGCGAGGGTGGCCGAGCGGATGAAGCAGCTCGAAGAGATGAGGATTCCCCGCGATCTCGATTTCGCCGGCATGAAAGGACTGAGCTACGAGACGGTAGAGAAGTTGAGCCGGGTGCGGCCGGCGACTGTGGGGCAGGCCTCGCGCGTGCCCGGTGTGCGTCCGGCCGACATCGCTCTACTGATCGGCAATTTGCGCGCGGGAAAGGTCCCTCTTCGGGACTCAAGTGCGTCAGGCGTCTCCGGCGATTGATTCCAGGCTGTCCACGCGGACAACGAGGGCCGTCGCGTTGTCGCTGCCTCCACCGGCGAGAGCCTGCTGGATGAGGCTTGCGCACGCATCGGAAACGCCCTCCAACCCGAGCCTTTCGGCGATCACGTTCTCGGGCACGTGGTTGGTGAGTCCGTCGGAGCAGAGCAAAAAGACGTCGCCGGGAAGGAGATCAAACTCGAGTACATCAGGCTCGACGTTGCGGTCGGTCCCGATCGCCCGAGTCAGCATGTGACGGTAAGGGTGAGCCTCCGCCTCTTCTTGCGTCATCGCGCCTGAGTCGACGGTCTCTTGCACCCAGGTGTGGTCGGTCGTCAGGGCTTCGAGTTCGCCCTCGCGCAACCTGTAGACTCGCGAATCGCCCACTTGCGCCACCCAAGCGGACCGCTGAACGAGTGCGAGCGCGCTCAAGGTGGTCCCCATTCCCCGCCGGGAAGGGATCGCGGTCGCCACGTCGTAAACGATGCGGTTCGCGCTTTTTACGGCGTCCCTCAGTGCCACCGCCGCCGAAGGAGACGCGTTGGACATGTAGCCTTCGATGAACCTCTTGGAGGCGAGTTCGCTCGCGATTTGGCCGGCTTCATGGCCCCCCATGCCGTCACAAACGACGAAGAGCAGGCCACGGGCCGCCAGCCGAGCAGAGTCCTCAGGCAAGAAATACTCGAACTTGTCTTCGTTGTTTTCCCGGACGAGCCCGAGGTCGGTCTTGCAGGCGATCGTGACCTTGGGGACGACTTGCAGCTCCGGCCATTCGAGGGTAGCCTCGATGCCATAAACGGGAGTTACTTCACTCATCGTTGCCGTCCGTAATTCCTGCGCGTTCGAATCGGATTTCGACGCTCCCGATTTTGAGAATCGTGCCTTCCCGCCAAGCTGTTCGGCTGTGGGGAGCGAGCGGATCGCCGTCGAGGACCGTGCCGTTCGTACTTTCGAGGTCGGTGACGAACACGCCGTCGCTTTCGACCTCGATCTGTCCATGGGAGCCTGAGACGTAAGGGTCCGCGACCACGATGTCGTTGCCTTCACGACGCCCAAACGTGTACGTTCCTTCAGGTAGCGGACGCGAGTCGTCCCCGACGAACAGAGCGATGGCGGCTTCGAGTTCTGTTGAGGGGCTGGCGGCGGGTTCTGGTTCGGAGGATGGGGCTGCTTGGGGGGTCATCGCGGCGGTCGCGCCCATCTTCCCCGGTACGCTGAGGGTCAATTCGAAGCCGCCGAACGCGACGCAGTCGCCCTGCTGCATCGACCTCGATTCTCCGGGAGGGAGCTTCTCGCCATTGACCGTCGTGCCGTTCGTACTTCCCAGGTCTTCGAGGGTGATTTCACCTTCTCCCAGAACGATGCGGGCGTGCTTCCGGCTGACCTTGGAATCTGCGAGCATCACATCGGCCTCGCGCCCAACGATGTTCTCGCCCAGGCGGAGCGTGTGTTCCCGCCCACCGCCTTCGACCAGCACAGGCAGCCTCACGACGGGAGCGCCGAACGCGTCGTCGGGAAGGGCCCTGTCGAAGATCAGGCCGCACTCGACGCAGAACATCACTCCTGCGGGATTGTGCGACTTGCAGATCGGGCATTGAATGGGTTTGATGGTCTGGGTGGCGTTCAGCGTGGGCGCCACGCCCATCATCGTGCGGTTGGGGTCCGCTGTAAGGCTCTGCGTCTTGCCGAGTTCGCTCACTTGCCCTTCTCCCTTTCAGAGGAACCTTGGAGCGCCGAAATGGCTTGTTCGAGGCTCAGGCCCTCGACGGCCAGCGTCTTCGTCTTCCACACATGGCCGCGGACGATCTCGACACGGGAGGGCGCGACGCCTAGGCGATCGGCGACCAAGCGGACCACTGCCCGGTTGGCTTGGCCATCTACCGGCGGAGCGGTCACCCACACTTTGATTCCCGCCTCCGTCGCCTCGATCTTGTTGGCCGACGATTTAGGCACGACTTTGACATCGAATTCACACTTCATGGGGTCAGACGCCTTGTTCGCTCGGGGTCGAAGAGGGTTGGGAAGGTCCTTCGGCGTTCTCGACCTCGACAGCGGCCGAATCCGGCAGGGATGGGGTGTCGCCGAGAGCCTGGAGTTGCTGTTCGAGCAAGGAGCGGAACTGCCTCAAGAACTTCTTCTTATCGATTTCGAGCCGTTCGAGCTCCCATCGCAGGTCGTTGATCCTCGATCGCATCTCCTGCTGAACTTCCGCCGCCTGTTGCCTGGCCGATTCGAGAATCAACTCGGCCTCCTTGTGAGCGGCGGCACGAGTTTCGTCGGCGGTCTTCTGCGCGAGCACGAGCGCGTCCTTGAGCGTCGACTCCTGCGTTTCAAAGCCCGCAAGCCGTTGTCTCATGCGCTCGCACTCGTTCTCGAGCTCCTGCTGCCGCCTAAGCAGGGTTTCGATCTCAATTCCGGCTCGGCGTAGCGTCTGGAGAACCGCCTCCTTTTCGAATCCCCTGAACGAGGTCGGCAAGGCGAGGTTTTCGAGATCGATCGGCTTCAGTCGTTCCATTCGCTTGTTCACCTTTTGGGCGGGTCCAGTTCTCCCTTTATCTTTCGAAGAACCCGTTGCAGGTTCGCTTTCGCGGCCTCGTCTTCCGGGGTGAGTTTGATGAGTTGTTCCCACACCCGCTTCGAGTCCGCAAGGAGTCCCAGACGCTCGTACGCGTGGGCCAAGCGCCGAAACGTGTTGGGGTGGGGCTTGAGGGCCATGTGAATCACCGGCTCCAGCAAGGGCGGTACCAGAGCGTAGGCCCGCTTCATGAAGTAGTAGTTCGCCTCGGGAAACGGCGCCTCGGGGTCGGCGGGGTTCTCCAATCGGAAGCGAACGTAGACCGCCAGAGCCTCGGCGTCTTGGTCCGTGCTTTCGAGCAGCCAGCCCAGACTGCTCGCGACGTCATAATCGGTCGGGTAAATCTCGTGCAGCATCCGGAGGCTCTGAATGCACCTGGGATAGTCGCCGATCTCGAACCACTGATCGTTCTGATGGTTGACCCTGTTGAGCACGCCCACCAAGATCGCCTGCATCCGGTCCGGATCCGGTTCGGACTTCTCCTGCGAAATCGCGCTCGCAAACAGCAACGTCATCGCCCCAAGGGCCGAGAGAAAGCGGAACACCCTCATAGTTTCGCCAGCACCTCTTTCAGTACTTCTTGTACGAGAGCGGGGTTCGCACGTCCTTCGCTCTTTTTCATCACTTGACCCACAAAGAAGCCCGCCACGCTCTCTTGTCCGGACTTGTATTTCGCCAGCACCTGGGGGTTCTCTGCGATGGACTGCTCGCACCACGCCACCACCTGGTCCCGGTCGGAAATCTGAGTGCGTCCGCCTTCGCTCACGATTTCGGAAGGCATTCGCCCCGAATCGAAGGACTCTTCGAACACGTCCTTGGCTATTTTGCCGCTGATCGCCCCGGATTCGATCAGCCGTGACAGGTCCACAAGGTGCGCGGGCGTCACTTTCGATTGACGGACCGGCAGGCCCCGGTTGTTCAGGAGTCGGGCGAAGTCGGCGTTCATCCAGTTGCAGACCGACTTCGGTTGACCGCCCAACGCAACCGCTTTTTCGAAGAACTCCGCCCAGTCCAATTCGGCGACGAGGAGGGTTGCGTCGTAGGCGCTCAGGCCGAAGTCCCTCTCATAGCGCAGGCTCCGAGAGAGCGGCAACTCAGGGATCGTGGTCGCCAGCCCTTCGATGTAGGGCTCGTCGAAGGTCATAGGTGGGATGTCGGGTTCGGGGAAGTAGCGGTAATCGTTCTCAAACTCCTTGATGCGCATGGCGAAGCTGGATTCGGTGCCTTCGTTCCACCCCCGCGTCTCCTGCAGCACCGTGCCGCCCGACTCCAGAAGCTCGCGCTGACGTCGAACTTCGAATTCGATCCCCAGTTGCACGCTGCGGAAGGAGTTGAGGTTCTTGAGCTCGGTCTTGGTGCCGTACTCAGCGCCTCCTCGCGGGCGGATCGAAATGTTGGGCTCGCAACGCAGAGAGCCCTCCTCCATTTTCCCGTCGCACACGTCGAGGTACAGGAGCACTTGCCGCAATTGGACGAGATACTCCTTGGCTTCCTCGGCGGTCTCGATGTCGGGTGGGAAATCCGTGACGATCTCCATGAGGGGAACGCCGGACCGATTGAAGTCGATGCCCGAGTCGCCCCCAGGGAGGTGGAAGAGCTTACCGGTGTCCTCTTCCAGATGGACTCGCCGAATCCGCACCGTCTTGATCCCGTTCGAAGTGCGGATGTCGAGGCTCCCGTGATAGCCAATCGGGTTCGTTTCTCCGTACTGGCTGATCTGATACCCTTTCGGCAGATCGGGATAGAAGTAGTTTTTGCGGTGGAAGACCGAATGTCGGGCGATCGTGCAATGGAGAGCGAGAGCCGTTCGCGCCACTCGTTCGATCGCAGCCCTGTTGGGCACGGGCAACGCCCCCGGCAGACCCAAGCACACGGGGCAAACGCGCGAGTTCGGCGAGCCTCCAAACGCCACGGGGCAGCGGCAAAACATCTTCGACGCCGTATTGAGCTCGGCGTGAACCTCCATCCCGATGCTGGCCACCCACTCCGCCATGACCCGCATTGTACCGACTCAGCCGCCTCGGAACGGCTCCCCAAAAATGCGAGCGGCCCAAACTTAGGGTTCAGGCCGCTCGGGCATTAGGGAGGGCGATCAGTTGCTGATCGGTTGTCGAATCATCAGCCTCACCCGGTCGGTGCGGAACAAGTACTGGTTCACGAACCCCCTTCTCGGGCTGATGGTTCGAAGCGCGATTCGGATCTGCCCGCCCGACACGTACCTGCTGTAAGGTTGCGGTACCGTGGTGCGGAGCGTGCTGGACATCGAGCTCGAAACCGGGAATGCCCTGAGGAACTCCCAGTCGTTCGTGTTGTAGTTCCAAATGTGAACGAACGAGGTCGCGTTGGCCATCCCTGCTACGTTCATTTCCACCTGGATTCGCTGAATGTCGCTCAACGGCGTCGTCGTGGAGAAGTCCGCTCGAATCGCAGCCACGTCACCGAGGCTGCGGACGTTGATGCTCGTCACGTTGTAGGTATTGCCATCGACGTTGTGAAGCGAGTTCACATCGCCACCGCCGTAGAACCCCTGAATCGTCTGAACGTCGCCCGCGACGTGGGGCACGTCAGTGAACGTGGGGATCGGCACGAGAGACTTGAAGACGTTGACCCTGCCCTTGCGGAGCCACGAGCCCACCGGGTCCGTGTTCTCCTCGATGGCGAGGCGAACCGCCGCAGGAGGAGTCGCGATTCCCATGTGGGAAAAGACCAGGCCCGCCTGGCCCGCGACGATCGGGCACGCGAACGAGGTGCCGCTACCGGAGCTATAGGCACCACCGATGTTCGTGCTGACGACGCTCGAACCTGGCGCGGCGACATCGACCCAGTTGCCCCAGTTGCTGAAGCTCGACTTCTGGTCGGACTGGGTCGTTGAGCCGACGGCCAAACAGTTGGCGTATGCGGCAGGATAGAAGAGATTGGAAACATTGTCGTTTCCTGCCGCTCCGACAACGAGGGTTCCAAGGCTTGTTGCTTGGTCCACAGCGTTCTGTAAGGTCTGCGACTGGCCATAACTGCCCAAAGAAAGGTTGGCGACTTTCGCGCCGTTCTGGGCCGCGAACAGGATGCCGTTGGCAACGGAAGTATCCGAGCCGCCCCCTCCTCCGCTCAGGACCTTGACGGGCATGAGCCAGCAGTTGAAGCCGACTCCGGCTACTCCCACGTTGTTGTCGGTTTGGGCGGCTGCGAGGCCCGCGCAGAACGTCCCGTGGCCGTTGTCGTCCGTGGCGTCGTCGTCGTTGTTGATGAAGTCATAGCCGGCGACGATCTTCCCCGCGAGATCCGGATGCGTCATGTTGATGCCGGTATCGCAGATCGCGACGATGATGCTCGCGTCGCCGCGATTCACGTCCCACCCTTGCAGCGCCTGAATGAGGTTGTGATGCCACTGCTGGCTGAGAAGCGGATCGTTGGGTGTGTATACGGCGCGATAGAGGTTGTTCCGATGGGCGTACTCGACGTAAGGAAGTTGCGAGTAGTACTTGACCGCCGTCACTTCGCTGAATCCCGGCCGCAGTTGAACCTCTTGGACGTTGAGCACACGCACCATGTCGCTCACGCGGGAGCCAAGGGAAGAGTGAACCCACTGGCTCACCGCTTCATACCCAGGCTTGAACTTCACCATGATCGAGCCTGGAACGTATTCGACGCGGGGCGCCCCAAATCCGAAAACGGCGAGCGCCAGCGTCAACGCCGACAGTAAGAACCTACGAAGCCTCATAATTGCACCTTGCCCGCGGGTTGCGCCGCGCGGCTTCCCTTATTGTACATAAAGTTGACGCAAATTGAGGCAGAGATCGCTCACGGGAGTTCGACGAAATCGAAACCTGGGCCGTCTATTTGGGTTCAGCCGGCGTCGCAACGCGCAGCGGGCTGAGCGACGTTCGCGTGCGCCGGGAACGGCTGGGAAGGCTCGCGCGGGCGTAGAGGTCATAAGGTTCGGCGGCGACCACTTGAACCTGGGCGAACTGCCCCAAGGGAAGCTCGCCCTCGACGAAAACGAGGCCATCGATCTCAGGAGCGTCCCGGAAGGAACGTCCCACCGACCATCCATCGGCGTGGGACTCGATCAGAACGTCCAGCGGTTTTCCCATCCAAGAAGCGTTGATCCTGTGGCTGATCGACTGCTGGAGGGTCATCAAGCGATCAAACCGCTGCTGCTTGATCGCGCTGGGGACTTGGTCGGGGAGATCGTGGGCAGGCGTTCCGGGTTCTGGGGAGAACTGGAACGCTCCGACCCGGTCGAGTTCGGCGGCCTTCAGGAAGTCGAGAAGGGATTGGAAGTGGCGCTCGTTCTCGCCGGGGAACCCCACGATGAACGTTGTGCGGATCGCAACGCTGGGGATCGCCTTCCGGACCTTTTCGAATAGGCGCAAATACCTCTCGCCGTCCCACGGCCGCTTCATCGCCCGGAGGATCTCCTTGTCCACATGCTGGAGAGGAACGTCGATGTACGGCAGCACCTTGGGCAGGGTAGCCATCGCCCCGATCACGTCGTCGGTCAGGCGGTTCGGATAGAAGTAGAGCAGCCGAACCCACTTGAGGCCCTCGACCTCGTTCAACTCCTTGAGGAGACGCGGGAGGGTGAACTCGCCGTAGATGTCATAGCCGTACTGTGTGACGTCTTGCGCGATGAGGTTGAGTTCGAGTGCGCCGCGGCGAACCAGCAACCGGGCTTCTTCGACGATGCGTTCGAGCGGCTTGCTCTGGTGGGGACCTCGAAACGAAGGAATCGTGCAGAACGTACACCTGTGGCTACAGCCTTCGCTCAACTTGAGATACGCCGAAGCCGGTGCGCCGGATCGGGCGCGCGTGCCAACGTCGGCCCAAAGGTGTTGGGGCGGCGCTACCTCAAGCCGGGGCTGTCCGCCCTTGAGAGTTCCTTGGACGATGTCGGCGAAGCGTGACATCTGGCCGACGCCCACATAAGCGTCCGCGCCCGGAGCCAGTTGGATCAGTTCAGCGCCGAGCCGCTGGCTCAGGCATCCGGCGACGATCACCCGTTGCAGTCGGCCGGCTTTCTTTCTTCGGACCGCGTCGCGGATCGCGCCCACCGACTCCTTTTGGGCCGCTTCCAAGAACCCGCACGTGTTGATGACCTCGATGTCCGCGGAAGGTCCGCCTACGATCGAGTATCCAGCGGCCAGCAAGACGCCGGCGATCTCTTCCGAATCTACGTCGTTCTTTGCGCATCCGAGCGTCACCACTCGAATCGACACGCCGGAGCGCGCGGGATCGGTCATCCCTCGATTATGTCTGCCGAGCGGGTGGGACCGCCGAGCCGAACTACCCGACTCCTACCGACGAGCGGCCGAGTCCCGTAAACGTCTCGCCGTACGAGTTGCTGTTGACGGTCACGGTAACGATCAACTCGCCCGAGTTGCGCGGCATACGCACGGTCCAAGTCGCAAGCGCGGATTCGCCCGCTGGGATCGAGCCGAGGTTGACCGTCTGGGGACCCGAAGCGATCTCCAGGGCATGGAGTGTCGCCTGGACATTGTGGGCGGGAACGTCTCCAGTGTTCTTGACGTACACCCGGTAGCTCACGACCGCTCCAGGCACAAAGTCCGCCTCTTCGGTGAACTGCACGAGAAACGCAGGGCCGGCGGCTTCGCTGAAGTTCTCTTCCGTCGCCAGCGCATAGGATTCCGAGGTCACAGCGGAATCGAAGTTCCCCCGTGTCCAGGTCTTGAGGACCACGTTTTCGGTTCCGCTGACGCTGATCTGCTCGACGTTGTCGATCAGCGATGCGCTCTGCATGAGCAACGCGTTGTTCGACTGGCGGAAGCAATCGAGGTTCAGGTCGGAGAGCGCCCGGACGACGGACGGATACTGCGCGCCCGCGAACGTGACGTGCCGATTCCAAACAAGGGTGGCTTTTTCCCCGGCGAACATCGTTCCCTTGAACAGCTTGAATCTCCTTTGGGCGGAGACGGGAGCGGGGAACGACCGCACGAACACGTCGGTCGCGTGCAGAAACGCTCGTGAGAGGTTCAGGTAACCCCACCCATAGGTTTTGTTCCAATGGGAGCCCGAGACCCAAGTGTCGTCTGAGGTCGAGGACGTGTTCGCGTCGTTGATAGCGTCCGTGTTGTTGAGCAGGATCGCCTTGGTTGCAAAGGTGTCCATCGTCCCCCGAGCGTTCAGCAGCAGGATGGATGCGCCGGTGTGGGGGCTTGCAGGGCTCGTCCCCGTGATGCTCGTGTAGCCGCCCGTCCGATTGGGGGCATTGATGTTGGTTCCCGGCGCAGTGATGTCGGGCTTCTTTCGGCCGCCGAGCGTGGGACCTCGGCTACTGGACGAGTTGATGCGGTCGTCCGCGCGGTTGACGGTGTTGAAGTCGTTCATGTTGGCGGACGCGAGGAGGTTGAAAGCGGGCGCGGGGTGCGTGATGGTGGTGGTCCCCCAGCCTCCGTTGCCGGTCGACTTCGAAACCATGTACCGGAACGTGTCGATGACCCCGTCGAAGAACTTGTCGAGGTTCCCGTAATCGGTGTCATTCGCCCGACCGTTGCCGAAGCTGTAGTTGACGTTTTCGGGCTTCTCGACGGTGCCGGTGGCGATGTAGTTCATCCCGTTCATCGAGGTGGAATCGGCGCCTGCGATCGCGACGCAGATCGTATCGAGCCCGAAGGCGATTCCGCGCAGCGTGGCGTGGGTGCCCGCCATGATCCCCGCCATCGCCGTGCCGTGGCCGTTCGAGTCCGTCGTGCCTGCGTTCGATTCAAATCTGTGGCTCGAAAGGTCGGGGTGGGCTTGATACACTCCGGTATCGAGGACTCCGCAATCGAAGGGATTCCCTGTTGCCCCGGCTCCCCAAAAGCTGGCCGCGCCGAGGGTGGGGCCGCTGACATCGAGTTCGGGGCTTCCGGGCATGTCGAGGTCGATCGACAGGACTCTCGCATCGTTTGCCAGGGCCCACACGGACCTTGAGGGCAAGGTGCCAAAGACCGCGTTGACCGCTGAGGTCGCGCCCGAAAGCGATCCGCCGAGCCTTGCGAATTGGGCGCGCATGGCGTCGTGGTCGGGGGCGGTTTCGAGGGCAGCGCGGGCGGCCACGTTATGTCGAACGGAGTCGATGATCTCATCCAGTTCTCGGAGGATCGCGATCTCCATGGGATCGAGCACGAACGTCTTGCCCTGGAGCCATCTCATTTCTTCGGCTGGGGGCAGGCTGACGCTCGGCGACTTCATCTTATGGAGAACCGCCATCTGCGCGGAGAGCCGCTTCAGAGAGGGCTCATAGACGGGCCACATTTCGTTCGCGAACTGAGTTGCCGGCTGGCTTTTCAGCAGAACTGTGACCTTCACCACCGAGCTTTTGCCCGCGTTCGAGATCGCGCGGCTCAGCCTTGAAGAAACCACTTCGTCGCCTGAAATCCGCTGTGCGAAAGCCGAACATGAGATTGCCGCCACAGCGGCCGTTCCAAGAACCCACTTATTCATCGATCGTTTCCTCGTCGGCAAGAGCGCCGATTACAGTGTAGTATCAACCTGATTCTGAATCCCCCAAAACAAGGGTGAACCCCGCAATTTTTCCTGGTCATTCGCCGAGGGTGCGCTCCGCGAGAATGAGGGCGACGAAGTCGTCCACGGGCTCCGGCGGAACCGACATCGTCGAGGGCAGAAATCGCTTCAGGCCTCTGCGAGGGTGGTGCTCCCAATAGCGCTCGCGCGCCTGAAGGGTCGTGTCGCGCTCATCGATCACGAGCACTCCGATGCTGGGCAGAGCCTCGCGAATCCGATGGACGATGGCTTGGGAGCGCGTCCCCGAACCTACGACGATGAGGTTGAAGTCTCGGACCTGTTTCGCTTCGAAGACCCGCTCTTCGAGCTGATCTGTCGGGCACACGCTCCGCCAAAGAAGTTCAAGTTCTCCGGAAGCGTGGCGATGCACGAGCGCCATTCCGCACTTGGAACTGCCTGGGTCGATGGCGAGAACGGTGCGGGCTTCCATGTCGAGTGGGGTCTGAAGTCGTCTATCGGAGTCGAAACTCGAGTTTGAGGGGATCGCCGGCGTAGGTCTCTTGGGTGGCGATCGCTTGCACTCTCACCCTCCGCCCTGCCGACTTTACTAACTCTACGAGGTCGAGAATCTGGGCGTTGCTTACTGCGCCGTACGTTTCGTTCGGACCCAGAAGCGGGATCATTCCCCGGAGTTTGGCCTGACGTCGAACTTCCTCGCTTAAGAGTTGCATGACGCCCTCCAGCACCACTTGGTTGCTGCCGGAGCCGTCGATCCGGGATTCCGCTACCACTTCGCCCGCGTTGAAGACCAGCCGATTGGGGAACCAATGAACGTCGAGCGACACCGGCTCGCCGCGAAAGGCGTTGATGCTGGACGTGGCGACGATCACCATCCCTTGATTGACGCCTGCGAGTCGAGCGATAATGCGGTTCTCCATCTCCTGGCTGCTCACCCGAACCCCTTCGATCTCGCGTTCGAAAATCCCCGCGGACGGAATGCGAACGGTCCCCCTCGCTCCGCGGGCCTCGGCCTCAAACCTCGAGGAGCGCAGCAATCTGGAAAGCTCGCTGCGCGCGGCGGCAACTGTGAGGTCCGGTTCGATGAGGATTCGGGCGACCTCCTCGCCCGCCGCAAAGATCATGGGTTGGCTCCGGCTGGTGCCAAACATCCCGCTGACGACCTCGAGCTGGTTCTCCAACTCGGCAAGTTGGGTCAGTCTGCGGTTGATTTGGATCTCCGCTTCATCCAGTTCCTTCTGTTTCGCGCTCAGTTCTTGGGCATGGCGAGCCTGCGCGCTTTCGAACTCCGACTGCAACTTGGCAAGCTGATTCCCGCGCTCGGTGATGTCGGCTCGCATAAGGGCGATATCCGATTCGAGCTTCGCCTTCTCTTGCTCCAATTGCCGGAACTCGCGATCGACTTCGATGCTCCTTTCGATCAGGTCCTGATGCTGGAGGTAAAGCTGGCTATGCGAGGTCTCAAGCTCTTCGCGCTTTTGCCGGATGTCCGCATACAGGGTTTGCAGTTCGCTGTAGTCCTTCTGAAGCCCCTCGTACTTCGCCGAGAGCGAGTTGACTCGTGACGTGAGTTGGCTCGCCTCCTGCGTCAGACCCTCGACCTCTGAGGTCAATCGAAGGGACTCCTCCTGGGAGGTGCGGAGCTGCGCTTGGGTGGCCTTGAGGTCGGTTTCGGTCTGTTTGAGGATCGAGCGCTGCGTTTCGACATCCCTGCTGAGGCCCTCGCGTTGTTGCCGAAGGTCTCGGACTTCTTGGATCGCCCTCCGCCCTTCGACGATCCACTGACGGACGTCGCTGCTCGCCACCATAACGATCGCGACCGTGACGAGCGGGATCAGGACGCCCGCGGTGACGGTGATCAACTCGGCGGTGCGGCGAGGCCTAAGGCCGAAAAGGCTCAGGCGTTTCCGTCCGAGGGTGCGGCCCAGCCGATCGGCGAAGAAGGCGATCACGCCGCCAAGCGCGATGACCAAAAGCAGAAAGGCGAGGCTCAATACGTCCATGTCTCAAGTCCCATCCTGTTCAAACGTTTTTCTTGGCCATTGCAGCGCCCACCGCGACGATTCCGACGAAAAGTGGGAAAAAACTCGCCACGAACGGCGAGATTGCGCCCGACTTTGCGTAAACCGCGAGCCAGTTTACGACGATGAGGTAGCCGAAGCTCAGCCCGATGGAGATCGCAAAACCCGTCCCGACTCCCGAGCGTTGGTTTCGAATTCCCAGCGGGGCGCCCAACAGCGCGAAGATCACCGACCCGAGCGGAAGCGCGAACTTGTTGTACATTCCGAATTCGAGGTTGGCGAGTTTTCGCTTATCGGCATAGGGGTCGGCCCGCATGACGCGAATTTCTTCGAGGATTTGGCTCAGGCTGAAGGCGTCGAGATCGTCCGCGAATCCGGCGAGGAGGTTCCGGGGCGTGAATTTTGGGGGCTCGATCACCTTCGGCCACGCGCCTCCGTGAACGGTGGTCACCTGCGATCCGTCGGCGTCGATAAGCCGCGCGGACCCCGAGATTCGCCAGTCCTGCGGCCCTGTATAGGCCAGTTCGTCGGCGATCAAAATGTACGTCGTTCGCCCCTCGGGCCCCAAAACGGAGATGACGACGTCCTTGAGCGTCTGCTCCACGGTGTTGAAGTCGCGGGCCATGATGAGCGCGGTTGCCCCGTTCTCCCCGGGCACGGCATAAAACACCGATCTCTCTCGCTTGCCCCCGTCGAGTTCCTTCTTGATCTCCACCGTGAGCGTTTGAGCGCGATACGAAGCCTCCGGGACGACGAATTCGTTGATGCAAAACGTAAGCAGCGCCACCGCGATGCTAAAGAGAAGGACGGGCCGCAGGATTCGCGTCAGGCTCGCCCCGGCAGCTCGGAGGGCGGTGATTTCGCTGTCGTTACTGAGTCTGCCGAACGAAAGCAAGGCCGCCAGGAGCAGGGCCATCGCAAGCGTCTTGACGGCAATTCCGGGAAGGAGGAGGAGGATGACGTGAAAGATCGTCCCCGGTGAAATCCCCCGCGTCACCCACTCCGTAATACGTACGAGCAGGACCGAGGTGAAGACGAGCGCCGTGAACATGGCAACCCCGAAGAGCCACGGCCCGACCATTTCGCCGAAGATCAACCGGTCGATCCGTTTCACGGAGACGACTCCGAAGGGCCAGGGTCGAATTGAGTCCCCAAATAGAACTTGCGGACGTGCTCGTTGGAGGAGATTTGGTCTGCGTCGCCTTCGGCGATGATCTTCCCCGAGATGAGGATGTAGTTACGGTCGGTGATGCGAAAGGTCGCCGAGACGTTGTGGTCGGTGATGAGAATCCCGATGCCTTGTTTGCGGAGGCCCGCGATGATGCCCTGAATCTCCTCGATCGTTACGGGGTCGATCCCCGTGAACGGCTCGTCGAGGAGAATAAACCTCGGTTGAGTCGCCAACGCTCTCGCGATTTCGACTCGGCGGCGCTCGCCCCCCGAAAGCACCCCGGTGATCTGGTCGAGGAGGTCCGCGATGTGGAACTCCTCAGCCAGCATCGCGGTCGTTTCTTCAATCTGCTTCTTGCCCGCGCCCGCGAGTTCCATCACGAGCTTGATGTTGTCGCGCACGGTCAACTTGCGAAAGACGCTCGCTTCCTGCGGCAAGTACCCGACTCCTGCTCGCGCTCGCTTGTACATGGGCCAGCGAGTGACCTCCTGATCGTCGAAGAGGACCTTCCCACCGTTCGGCCGGACGATGCCGGTCACCATGTAGAAGGTCGTTGTCTTTCCTGCTCCGTTGGGGCCCAGCAGTCCCACGATCTCCCCTTGGTCGAGGTGAAACGACACCCCGTCCACGACCTTTCGCCCCCGATATTGCTTGACGAGGTCTTGGGCGATGATCTTCATGGGGTTCTGCCCCCGCGCGCCGCCGTACCGAGCGCAACCCCGAACCCAAGAAGCAGCGCCGTCGCCGCGACGCGAGTTTCCGTTCCGGGGGGAGGCTTGAGGACCGTCTTTCCGGGGCTTCCTTCAAATTCGATCTTCGTCACGTTGCCTTCCGCGTCCAGAGTGAGCGTGGCCACGCTGGCGCTGACCGCTCCCAGTAGCGCGGGCGAATCGCCGTCGAGAGACACGTTTCCTCGTAAGGTGAGGGTTCCTTTGGCGTTCTCAAACACGAGGTGATCGGTCGAACCCTTGAGCGTCGAGGTCTGAGCCTGTCCTTCCTTGACCTCCTTTCGGGTCCACTGAAACGTGACGCCGCCCTTCAGTTCGAATTGAGTCATTCCGAACCTCGCAGGCTTGGCTGCGTTGGGCGCGGCGAGCGCGGCGCTTCCTGAATTGCCCTTGGCCGAAAACGAAACCCCCGCTGCAGGGTCGGACTGCCTGAGCGCGACCGCGGACTTAAGTGTCCAGGTAAACGACTGGGCGAGGTACGTCGCCGATCCTGCTTCGACCTCCACGGATTGGACCGCCGACGCGCCCTGCGCGCTTGGGAGCTTCTGACGGGCCCACACAGCGCCCTGGAGGTCGGCGGAAATCAAGGTCAGGAGTCCCTCTGCCTGAACGGAGGCGCTCCCCGACAGCGAGTTCGTCCGGAGTTCGATCCGCTGGCCGGCCCATTCGGCCTGCAGCGGCTTGCCTTCGCCCTTAAACTCGACGAGCGAATCGCTCACCCGGTGAATCACGAAGCTCGTCCAGTTCTTGACGGACATGTTGTTGCGCTTATCGACGAAAACGCCGTCTTGGGCGAGCGTGGTGGCAGCCAGCAGCACGATCCCCAACCCTATAGCCAGCCTCAACCCTTCACCTCGCGGGACTTCGCAAAAAGGTCGGGCGTTCCTGCGCGGCGAAGGTCCGGCGAGCACCATAAGGTCTCGATCGGTCCTAACTTGTAGTCGCGAGACTCGAGCCTGACTCCTCCGGAGGCTTGGATGACCTCAGAATCGGCGAGCCATTTCACTTCGCTGCAAAACACGGTCCCGTTGGGGTTCAGCGCCTCGACCCAAACGTGCCCCCGCAGGATCAGCGTGTCGGACGCTTTGTCCGCATACGCCGAATCGGCTCGAAACTCCGCCACGGGCTCGTTCTTGGCGTAAAGCGCTCCGCTGACGTGGTCCATTTTCATGCTGAACTCCTCTGCTTCCGAATACTCCAAGTCCGCGGTTCGCCATCGAACCGACCAAAGCTTGGGACGGTCCTCCCCCTTGCCGTAGCGAACCAGTTCGGCGGTTCCCGTCGAGACGGTGCTGACGGTCCGCGCCCCCTCGGGTTCGCTCGATGTGTCTTTGGGAATGCCGGGCGAGCCGCACCCCGCGCCGATTCCTATGGCGGCGATCAGGCTGAGACAGGCAAACCTGATGATTTCGACCTCCTTGCGAACCGACCCTGATGCTCTCCTGCCAGTTGCCCACAAGCCGCGGCGACGTCGTGCCCGCGCTCCACTCGCTGCGTCACCTGGACTCGGCGGGACTCCAAGACCCTTCGAAACTTGCGGATCGCCTCGGGCTTCGGGCGCGCGAAACCCTCATCTGTGGAAACGGCGTTGTAGGGAATCAGATTGACCACGTGCGGCACGCCCCGGAACAAGCTGGCGAGCCGTTCGGCCTGTTCCTCGGTGTCCGTCACCCCCGCGATCAGCAAGTACTCGACCGTGATCTTGCGGCCGGTTCGCGCTTGATAGTCCTTCATCGCCTGCACAACTTCACTTACGGGCCATCGCTTATTGACGGGCATGAGGGTGTCGCGGATACGGTCGATCGGGGAATGCAGCGAGAGCGCCAAGTGAATCGGAAGCTCCAACTCCGCAAGTTCGCGAATCTTGGGCACGATGCCCACGGTCGAAAGGGTCATTCGACGGTAGCTGATCCCTGCGTGTTCGTGAAGGAATCGGAGCGCCTCGACGACATGAGCGAGGTTCAAAAGCGGCTCCCCCATCCCCATCATCACGAGGTGGCTGATCCTTCGATCCGTGAGCCTCTGGAGTAAGACGAACTGGCTGACGATCTCTTGGGGCGTCAGGTCACGGTCGTATCCGCCGAGCCCGGTCGCGCAGAACTTGCATCCCATCGGGCAGCCGACTTGCGAGCTGAGACAACAACTCACCCTGTCTTCGAACGGCAATAGCACGCACTCGAACGACTGCTCATCGCCGCCGTGGACCAAGAGCTTGTGAACCCCGTCTCGGCTGACGACGTGACGTCCGATCGAGAGGGGATCGATGCGGAATTGGGTCGAGAGTTCGGCTCGCAAGTCCGCTGGGAGGTCGGTCATCTCCTCGAAGCTGCCGGCTCGTTTTTGGTAGATCCATCGAAAGATTTGCCGGGCGCGCATCGAGGCATCGGATCGAGGCGCAAGCCAAGTCTGAACCTCGCTCAGTCCTTGCCCGACCATCGCCCGACGCTCCGCATCCACGGGCTGGAGTGTACCTTTGAGGGCTTGGCTGCTCGGGAACGCCCGCCCGCTCGTTTCGAGTTCGTGTTTAAGAAGGTGATTCGCAGGGCAACGGACCTGGGTATCGTTGAAAACGTGTCGAAGAGCAGACCTTCTTGGCTCCTCATGGCCGGTCTTGCGCTCGCGGTGTTCGTAGGCGTGCTTGCCGCGCTTCGAACCAGCCATTGGCTCGACCGCAATGGGACAGAGGAACTCATGCCCCTGCTGAGGCTGGAAGACGGCATGGAGGTCCAAGAGAACGGCTCGGTCGCCGCTCCCGCGGACTTTCGCGCGGCCGTCGAGAAGGTCCTTCCTGCGGTGGTGAGCGTCGATCGCCTGAGTCGGATGTACGATTTCTTCGACGATGAAGTGCGGATCGCGCCTTCGGGCTCAGGCTCGGGGGTCGTCATCAGTTCCGACGGCTACATCGTCACGAACAACCACGTGGTCAGGGGCGGGGATACCATTGCCGTCCGCTTCAAAGATGGAAGGACTTTGGTGGCGGAGATTGTGGGTGCGGACCCGCGCTCCGACCTCGCGCTTCTCAAGGTCGAGGCGAAAGACCTGACTGCGGCTAGGGTGGGCGATAGTTCCAAGCTGAGAATCGGGGAGTGGGCCATCGCTTTTGGCAACCCGCTCGGATATAGCCACACCGTGAGCGTCGGGGTCATCAGCAGCCTCAATCGGACGATGGAGACTCCGGGCGGGGTGCTCGTCGATGCGATCCAAACCGACGCCGCGATCAATCAGGGCAATTCAGGCGGGCCGCTCACCAACGCGCAAGGCGAGGTAATTGGGATCAACTCAGTCATCGTGAGCAATTCCGGCGGCAGCATCGGACTTGGGTTTTCGATTCCCTCCAACCGAGTCGCGCGGGTGGTCAACGACTTGCGGAAGCATGGGCGAGTTCGGTATGGCTATTTCGGCGCGGAGACGTATTCGGATAGCGCCGTTCTGCAAAACGACCGCAACCGCGCCGTCCTCAAAGGCGAGCTTGGAGTCGACCCTCCGCGTGAGGGGCTCTTGGTGCGGTCGGTGTACCGCGACAGTCCCGCCCAATCCGCAGGGATTCAGCGATGGGACGTAATTCAGCAATTGAACGGCAAGCCGGTCCGAAGTACGATGGACTTGTATTTGGTTCTCCTCGACCTCCGCGCCGGAGACGTGTTGAAGGTGAGGCTCTGGTCGAAAGGCGCGGCCAAGACGCTCGACGTGCGACTGGTCGAAGCGCTGTAGGCCCGCGCGCGGTGGGTCCGAGGGCTTGTTTTTGGGGCGCCCGATGAGGCTCGCTGGTACGCTTTTGCCTTGCAACAAGCAAGAACACCGGGTGCGGAAGCTCCGGTCTTTTCGTTGTTCTAGTAGGACCTTTTCGCTTTGCGATTGAACTGAAATGTCTTTGGAAACTGACGGGATCAGGGAGTTCTTGGCCATATTGCCGGCCACGATCCGGGAGCGCTTGGAGACGGGCGAGGACCTCGGCGACCTCATCGAGGTGGTCTTGGACTATGGCCGTCCGGCGGAGGCGAGGTACCGTGAGCGCACGCTTCGGTGGCCGGACCTTTTCGTGTCCGAACACGATATCGACTTCGTGACCCGTTCGATTGGCGAGTTCGGAGAGGACAATCGAGCCGGAATCGAGCGAACCCTGCATCGCATCTCCTGCATCCGAAACCGCCACGGGAAGATCGTCGGACTGACCTGCCGTGTGGGGAGGGCGCTCGAAGGCACGATCGACATCATCGACGACATCGTGCGGTCGGGAGCGTCGATCCTGTTGCTCGGAAAGCCGGGCGTGGGCAAGACGACGAAGTTGCGCGAGGTCGCGCGGGTCCTCGCCGACGAGGTCGAAAAGCGGGTCGTCATCGTCGACACCTCGAATGAGATCGCAGGCGACGGCGACGTGCCTCATCCTGGGATCGGGACCGCGCGGAGAATGCAGGTGCGAATCCCCTCCGAGCAGCATCAAGTGATGATCGAAGCGGTCGAGAACCACATGCCCGAAGTGATCGTGATCGACGAGATTTCGACGGAGGCGGAGGCCAACGCCGCGAGGACCATCGCCGAGCGCGGGGTGCAACTCGTCGCTACCGCGCACGGGCAAACCCTCGAAAACCTGATGCTCAACCCCTCGCTGGCCGACCTGATCGGCGGGATTCAGGCGGTCACGCTCTCCGACGACGAGGCCAGGCGACGAGGAACCCAGAAGACGGTTCTCGAACGGAAGGCGCCGCCTACGTTCGACGTTGTGGTGGAACTCGTGGACTTCGACCGGCTTGCGGTTCATCACAACGTCCAGAAGACGGTCGATCTGATTCTGCGAGGGGTGCCTTCGAGACCCGAAGTTCGAGTGCGGCTCGAAGGCGGCGAGGTCGAGGTCGTGCAAAGGGAAGAAACCGTAGATATCGAAGAACCTGGTTTCAACAAGAGGTTTCCGGCCCTCGTTCGCGCGCCGCAAAGCGAGCCTAAGCGCAAGCGGCAGCCCCCTGTTCCAGCCGCGCCGATCCCGCCCAAATCGGAGCCGACGGGGAACGGGCAGAAGACCGGTCTGATCCGTGTGTTCCCTTATGGCGTCGCGCGGACCCGGCTCGAACGGGCGATACGCGAAAGGCGCGCGCCGGTATATGTGACGACGGACATCCAGCAAGCCGACGCCGTGATCGCCATGCGCTCGACCTACCAGACTCGTCC
Organism: Candidatus Nitrosymbiomonas proteolyticus; assembly: GCA_017347465.1. Taxonomy (GTDB): domain Bacteria; phylum Armatimonadota; class Fimbriimonadia; order Fimbriimonadales; family Fimbriimonadaceae; genus Nitrosymbiomonas; species Nitrosymbiomonas proteolyticus. Next base: position 1,339,475 of record AP021858.1, read on the forward strand.
CAAGAAGCTCCGCGAGATTGCAGGGCGGGACGTGCCGACGATCGTCGTCAAGTCGAACACTTACGCCCAGATCGCCGCGGCTCTGGACGAGGTTCTTGCGGCGAGCGGCGTCAGCAGCGAATCGGAGTCTCGGGCGCTCGATGAGGTGCTGGGAGCCATCGACATGGCCTTCCAAACCGGGAAACCGTTCGATCTTGCCCCTCAGCCTGCGCCGGTGAGAAAGAAGCAACACCTCCTCGCGGAGTCGAAAAAGGTCGCCAGCGAGAGCATCGGAGACGAGCCGCAACGACGCCTTCGCATCCTGCCGATCCGTCTGGCCTGAACCTAGAACTTCTGTTTGCCCGGAGGCTGCTCCTCGTCGCGCCCGAGCCAGCGCAATCGGTAGGGTACGGGACTGTCGACCGTTAGCGCGCCGTCCTCGAACCCAACCCGGAGCTCGCCGTCCGGGTGAGCGATTTGAGCCTCGAATCTCCTGAGCGAACCCGGTCGGGGCATGATTTTGGCTTTCTTCCACCCCGGCGCGATGCTGGTGGCACCCGCGACGATCTGAAAGAACCCGAGGATCGGATGCGCGCTCCAAGCATGGCAGTCGGACCGCGTAGGCTCTGGCGTTTCAGCGAAGGTTGTGAGGCCGGATTCGATCATCTCCTTCCAAGGCTGGAGTTCGGCGAGGTAGTCGTAGGGGTTGTCCTCACGAGCGAACATGGCGAGGTGCTTGTAGTAGCTGAAGTAATGGGAGCAGCGGGCGGCATCGGCCTGAGCGAGGGCATCCGCCGGCCAGGGGTGGGGCGTTCCCTCAAACATGAGAAGATGGCAGATTTGCAGCGACTCGGCGTGTTCAGCCGGGGTGTTGTCGATCCCTTTCTTCCTGCTGGCAGCGAGCGCACCCCTAGGGCCGCTATCGGACGTCCACTCGCGACTCGTCTGTGCCCAACCCTGCCAGAACTTGACGCCTCGACGCTCGGCCTCGCCCACCTCCAGGAACCCCTTGATCCTCTCGGCCACCGTGGTCGCGATTTCGAGAGTGAGTTGGTGCATCAGGGAGTTGAGCCTGCCCGGTGGGACGCCCCAACGCCAACCTGGAACCCAATCTCCGAACGGCCAGAACTGCTCAGACTCTCGTTGAAGCTTGCGGAATCGGCCGAGGATTCGGCTAAGAGTCTGGAACGATACGAAATCGGGCATCGCCGAAGGGTCGTCGTAGAGCAACTGATCCCCCACCATCATCACCCACCACAGGCTGAACGGCGGGATGACCTGGCACTGGCGGCTGGGATAGCGCGATTGAGTCAGACCGTTTTCCATCAGCGACCAGCCCAGCGTTTCGACCGCGTTGCGTTGCAGCGCTCGATCCCGGCCCAAGTAATAGCCGAGGAGAGCCTGAATCCTCGTGTCGCCCGCGTACTGGAGTTGCTCGTAATAGGGACAATCGAAGTAGGTCTCTCCGGCGCAGCGCTCTGCCGTTCGGACGCCCACCTGCCAAATCCGGTCCACCCACGGGTCTTCGGCGGTGAAACGGGAATCGACGCTCAGGGGGTATCCGGTCTCGACGGCCTCGATATCGAGCAGTTCGGCCGGCCGGTCCGACTCGAGGGTCAGAAAGCGAAACGTACGCCACCAAAGGGGCTCGAATTCAAAGGGTTCGTCCGTCGTTTCGAAGCGGTCTTGATACCCTCTTGCATGCTTGCCGCGAACTTCATTTCGGTTCCCTTTGACGCCATCTGGGCTCCAAAGCGCCTCGTCGTAAGTGATCCTGAGGCTGGCGCCTTCCGCCGAACACACCTTGAGTCTCGGATAGGCGCACACTAGCTCGCCGAAGTCGAGAACCACCTTCGATCCTGAAGGTAGCTTGAGCGGAAGAGTGAGCCGAGCGCCGTCCTCCCCTTCGCACGTGTCCCCCTCGAAACCATGCCGCCTGACGATTCTGCCTCCAAAGGGCCGAAGCAGCATCGGCGGAAGTGATCGGGGGACCAGCATCCACGGGGTTCCGCCGCTGCAAGCGCCCCGAAGCTCGGCGGCGCAGATTTCATGCGGGGGCGCCCAGTTCCATCCATCTAAGGCGCTCTGGCCGGGGGAATGAAGCCCCGCGAGTCTGGGGTCGGCGCGGACGATCTCTCCGGGGCCGACGTCGATGTAGAACTCCCCCACACCGGAGTGCATCATCTCGAAGCTCCATTCGGAAACCCGCGCGACCTCCCATTGCCCAGGTGTATCGAGGTCGAACTGAGGGTCGCTCGACCAAGCCACGAAACCGGTTCGCGCGCTGATCTGCGCCATCGGCGCCCACCGGCCAAAGTTCCAAACGAGCGCGACGAGCGAGTTCGAACCGGGCTTAAGGAACGGCGCGAGCTCGTAAGTGTCGAAAAACCAGTGCTGCAGGTCGCCCCGCTGGGGCCCGAAGCCGATCAGCTTGCCGTTCAAAAAGAGCTTATAGCGCTGGTCGGCGGAAATGGCGAACTCCAGCGATTCCGGTACTTCGGCCAGTTCGAGCCTTCTTCGGAATGCAAAGACCCCAAGCTCCTCTTGAGGATGGAGGGCAAGGGAAATCCACCTAGTGGTCAGGTTGGGAGTCAGCACGCTTGCTTGTTCGACGCGGCTGCGCTCCAGCCCTTGCGAACTTCTCTACGCGGCCTGCTCGGCCCGCTTCTTGATCGCTCCCAAGACGTTGTCCATGTTCTTGACGACGATGGAATGAACGACCTTGCGGACGAGGGGTCCGAGCGTCGGCACGTTGTATTCATACTCGACCACGCTGTCGAACCTCGTGCCGCCGTTCTCCTCGCCGAACGACCATGAACCCTCCAACTGGTCATAATCTCCGGAGAGTTGTCGAAACTTGCAGACATGCGCCTCGTCGTCCCAGATGTCCTCTTGACGCCACCTCACCTTGAGGAGGAACTGCGGGACGATTCCCACCCAATCGCTGACGACGCGGCTGCCTTCGGTTTCGACGATTTCAAGCGATTTCACGTCGCTCATGAACTCGGGGAATGACGCGTTGTCTTTGGCGATCTCGTAGACCCGGGCGAGCGGGGCATCGATCCAAACGCTGGTTTCGACGGTGGGCATGGGCGGGTGGAGTGTACCTTTGAGGCGCGCATGGCCCTGTGGGTCGAACGGCGCTTGGGGGGAACTGGCGCGGGCGGAGCGCGTCGTAAGAGGGGAATGCGGGACCAACCGCGAATGCGGATAGGCTCTTGGTTCGTCAAACTATAGGAAAATGTTAGCTTTAGGACTGGCTCTGGCAATGGCTATGGAAGGCGGCTCGCCCGTGTTGCCGTGCGCCGAGTTGAGTCCGAAGGTCCATGCGATTGTCGAGGCCGCATGGCAAGAAGCCGGCCAGCAGGCTCAATCCCAACTCGATCCCAAGCACCAAGCCGACCTCAAGGCCGACCGTGAACTGGGGGCAGAATACGCTGCGATGGTCGAGAAAGAGGAGAAGGTCTCGACGAATCAAGCCTACATCGACCGCCTCCAAAGAATCGGAGGCGAGATCGCGCGGATCGCCAATTCGAATCAGGTGTCGGTTTCGTGGGGCGACCCTCGGCTGAACCCCTTTGCCTATGAATTCAAGGTGCTCGAAGGCAAGGAGGTCAACGCCTTTTCGCTTCCGGGCGGTTACCTGTATTTTTATGAGGGTCTGATGGCGTACGCGGAGTCGGACGACGAGCTTGCGGGCGTCGTCGCGCATGAGATTTCGCACTCGAGCTTCCGGCATCTGGCGACTCTTTCGAAGGAGCAGAGCAAGTTCGATACGATGTCGATCCCGATGATCCTCGCCGCGCTGATTTTGAAGGGCGACGCGGGGATGGGGGTCTTAGTTCTGCGCGACTTGGTGGGCCTTTCCTCGAAGTCTGGGTGGAGCGTCAAGGCGGAGCTTGCAGCTGACTACGGGGCTTTTCAGTACATGAGAATGAGCCCCTACAACCCTGTGGGGATGCTGACCTTCATGGAGCGGCTGGCCAAGGACCAGAGGGCGCTGGAAGCCATCGATTGGGGCATCTACCGCACCCACCCACCGTCGCGCGACCGAGCGGATCGGCTCACGAAGTACCTCAAGGAAGCAAAAATCCCGATTCTGCGTAGCGAGGTTTCGAGTTCGTTCCGGGCGCAGGTCCGTCCGGCGGAGCCGGGCTTCGAAATTGTGTTCGGCGGGCGCCGCATCCACCTGTTCGGCGGAGCGCAGGCCAACGCTCGCGCCGTAGAAGCCCTGAAGCGGCTCAACACGTTCTTCGACGCGGTCCCGGACCTTTATGAGGTGCAAGCCGGGCCGGACGGGGTGGTATTGGGCCGACGCAAGGCGCTGTTCGTCGTCACACAAGAGGACGCCGAAGCGCTCGGCTTGATGCAGGAAGACGCAACGGAAGAAGCCGTACGGTCGATCAAGCGCTCTCTTTACATGCTGGCGTACCGCATTTGGGACATCCGGTAGCGCTCAGGGAAGGCGAGTTTTTCGAGGGCAAGTTTGGCGGCCTCGACGACGCGCGGCCCGATCTCCCGCCCGTGGAACGCCAACGTGGCTTCGTAGCCTCCCCGGTCGTAGTCTTCAGGGGCAAGGATGTATCCCATCCACCCGCCGGCGTGGCTGACCACAAGAACGGAGCGGAATCCGATCCTGCGGCCCCAGTTCCTGATCTCGCTGCCCAGTTCGGAGGTCGGCTCTCCCGGAATCCCCACGATCGCGATCTTGCCCAGGCGGAACCCGATCACTTGGGCGTGAGGGGGAGCGAATCGCTTCACGACCATCTGGGACAGCGCATCCGGCACTCCATAGGCCGTTGAGAACTCCGGATGAGGGGTGGGCTCAGGGAGTTCGATGGGCGCCTCCGCCCATCCCAGCTTCGGTTCCGGTCCCTCGTCGAGCGTTTGAGACGGGTACTTCAGCGCTTCCTGACTCGCCGCCGTGAAGTTCTGAATCCTCTCTTCGGGCGAGCCGCCGCTTGCGCTGGGCGACACGTCCCCGATGGCCCCCACCAGAACAGGAGCCTCGAGCGCTTGGGCCAAGGCCCCCGGCCAGTCCCCGCTTGTGCGGTTGTGTTCGTGCCCGAAGAACACCGGGTGGGCCGTGTAGTGATACACGTAGCCGATGTGTTTTCCGCTGCCGTAGAGTTCAACGAACGTCGCCAGAGTGTCGGGGCTCGCGCCTGGCCTGCGGCTCCGGTTGAGTGGAAGCCGGACCTCGCGGGTGGCTACCACGGACAGCCACGACTTCGGGCCCTCCAGCGCTTGGCGCACGGCCTCGGCGATGCGGCCTGAGTACTCTTCGAGCCACCTCTGCTTGAACGAAGCGATGCCGGGCACCTTGAAGGTCATGCGGTCGTTCAGCATTTGGCTGTCGGGCGCGCAGTGGGTGTGGGTGGCTGTCAGGAACAAATGAACGTCTTTCGGGATCTTCGCGCGAACTGCCTCTGCAAGGCTTTCGGGAATCGTGAGCATCTCGGCCGAAACCAGTGCGATGCGGATTCCCTCTTGCTGGAGGACACGCACGCGGGCAAAAAGCGGTTGTCCGCCCGCCTCCATCACCTTATCCGACCTTTGCGTGTACCCGCCCAGCGGCAGGAGATCGTTCGGCGATAGGTCGATGATACTGGCGCTGAAATAGGTTCCAAATGCCAGGGAAGTCGCAACGAGCGCGCCGGTCATGGGAGGATTCTAGCCGGTCCCATTGCGTCCTCGCCATTCTGCTAGAATCGTGCCCTATGAGCTTCACCGTCCGCCTGGGAGCGGACCTCATCGCAGTCGAGGCGGGCGCTACGTTGCCCCTGACCGTCGAGATTGCCAATCGGTCGGACGAACTCGATGAGTTCGAGATTTCGGTGGAAGGTGTCGATCCTGAGTGGATCGCGGTACCCGTCCCGACGTTCAAGGCAGACGCCCGCGACGTTCACGAGGAGCGCATTTTCGTCAAGCCTCCACGAGTGAGCGAGAGCTTGGCAGGGAACTACCCGTTCGTCGTTCGGGTTCGGTCGCTGCTTTCGGGAGAGGACCGTTCGGCGCAGGGCGTGATCTCGATCAAGCCCTACGACCACCTCAGCATGGAGCTTAACCCCAAGAAAGGCGTGTTGTCCCCTTGGCGGAAGGAGAACCTCTTTCAAGCGACGCTCATGAACCTTGGCAACTCGGAACACACGGTCCAGCTTTCTGGCGCCGACACCGAGGACATGCTCGCGTTCGAGTTCTCGACGGACTCGGTTACGATCGGGCCGGGCCACACGCGCGTGGTGGATTTTTCCGTGAAGCCCACGCAGAACCGCCCGATTTCGAGCGCGAGGCTGCACGGGTTCGCGGTGAGCGCGCGAAGCGTTTCCTCGCCTTCGGTAATGTGTTCGGGGCAAGCTCAGTTGGAGCAGCGGGCGTTGCTTTCACCGGGAAGCTTGACGCTGCTGTTGCTGTTCGTGCTCCTGTTCGTCGGCTGGTTCGTGCTGTTGCCCAAGCCCCCGATCATGGAGTCGGTCGCGCTCGATAAGTACGAACCGCTGGCGGGGGAAACGGTGACCGTCAGTTGGAGGAGTTCCCATGCCCAAGGCGTGAGAGTGCTGCTGGACGGACGGGTGCTTACGGAGGCCGGCGAAGCCAACGGAAGCTTGACGTTCGTCGCGAAGGAACCCGGAACGGTCGAGGTGATCGCTTTTCGAGAGAACAAGCTCAGCATCCCGCTTCAGCGCAGTTTTAGCGTGAACCAGCCTGAGCCCGTTGCCCCTCCGACGATCGAGGCCTTCGACATCGCGCCCAAGGAGTTGGCTTACGGCCAGTCGTTCATCGCCCAGTACCGGGTGGGCGAGTCGGTGGTGAAGGCGAGCATTTCTCCTCCGGGACTCGATCTCGACTTGAATCTCGATCAGGTAAAGCTCACCGCCGACGTGCTGGGCGAAATTCAGTACACGTTGGTGGCTGAAAACAGCGCAGGCGTGGTCACGCGGCGTTCGGTGAAGGTGAGCGTGCGCGAGGTGAGCGACGCGGCCATCGTGCTGTTCAAAGTCGAGCCCATGACGGTTCCGCAGGGCGGTGGGCAAGTTCTGGTGACGTGGCAAGTCTCCGAGGGTGCGAGGCAGGAGCTTCAGGTCGGCACCATGACCTTGGAGTTGGAGGGCCCGCAGGGGTCGCGGCCCATGTTCCTCGAATCCAGGACCGACATTACGCTGATCGCTTACGATCGCAAGGGTCGGACCGTTTCGAAGACTCTTCAGGTGAACGTCGAGCCACCACCGCCAGCAAGCGAGGGCTCGGGCGGGACTGGCGGAGGGTCAGGGTAAGTGCGTCGCGCACTGATCTCCGTTACCGACAAATCCGGAATCGTCGAGTTCGCTCAGGGGCTTCAAGAACTCGGGTTCGAGGTTGTGGCTACGGGAGGGACTTCAGCCCGACTGCAGGAAGCGGGAGTCAGCGTGACGGACGTGAGCGAGGTCACTGGGTTTCCAGAAATACTGGACGGCCGGGTCAAGACGCTCCACCCTCACGTTCATGCGGGGCTGCTCGCCGATCGATCGAACCCAGAACACGTCCAGGAATTGGCCCGCAAGGGGATCCCGCCCATCGACGTACTTTGCGTGAACCTCTACGACTTTGAGTCTGCGACCCAAACGCGGGCGGAGCTTGGGCGCTTGATCGAATCCATCGATATTGGCGGCCCTGCGATGATTCGCGCGGCGGCCAAGAATTACGGCAGCGTCTATGTGGTCGTCGAGCCTAAGGACTATGCGGCCGTGCTGGACTCCTTGCGTTCGGGCGGCGACGAGAGCCTGAGGCTGGGGCTGGCGGCAAAGGCCTTTCGCCACACGGCTTTTTATGATTCGATGGTCTCGCGAACGCTCACGGGCCTCACCGAAGAGGGCCCCTTCCCCGAGAAACTGACGATTGGATTTCGCAAGGCGCCCGAGCCGATGCGATATGGGGAGAACCCGCATCAGGCAGGCGCGAAGTACCTCGACCCGCTCCAGGTCGCCGCGTCCCTTGTGCCCTTGGGTCAGCAGGCGAAGGAGATCAGCTACAACAACTGGCTCGACGCCGATTGTGCCTGGAATCTGGTGCTCGACTTGCAGCCTCGAACCTGCGCCATCCTCAAGCACGGCAACCCTTGCGGAGTGGCGCGGTCGACCAGTCTCGCGGCGAGCTACCGACTCGCCAAGGCCGCCGACCCGGTTTCCTCTTATGGGGGCATCGTTGCGTTCCGCGGAGCCGTCGATCGGGCCTGCGCCGAGGCGATGACCGAGAAGGGCAACTTCATCGAGGTGGTGGTGTCGGAGGGTTGGGAGTCGGAGGACGTGCTCAAGCGGTTTCGCGAGGGCGCGGCATGGGCGCCAAATACGAGGGTGCTCGTCGGAGACCCCGCAGCGGCGCGTCCGCCCACACAGTTGCGATCGATTCGGGGCGGAGTTCTCGTGCAGGAGTCCGACTTCGACCCTGAAGACCGGGACTGGGTGACGGTGACCGCCCGCAAGCCGACCGACTTCGAGCTAGCGGCAATGAAGTTTCTCTGGAAGATCGTTCCGCACGTGAAGTCGAACGCGATCGTCGTGGGAACGGCCAACGAGTTGCTCGGCGTAGGCGCGGGACAAATGAATCGGGTGCAGTCGGTGCGGCTAGCCCTCGAACAAGCGGCGGAGCGATCGGTGGGCGCGGTTTTGGCGAGCGACGCGTTCTTCCCCTTCAAGGATGGGATCGAGACTGCCGCTGAAGCTGGGATTACGGCGGTCGTTCAGCCCGGGGGCAGCAAGCGGGACGAAGAGGTGATTCTCGCCGCCAACGAAGCGGGAATGGCGATGGTGTTCACGGGAGTGAGGCACTTTCAGCATTGAGAACCTGTTTTCTTGTTCGGTTGTCACGTAAGAAGTCGCGGCAACGTCAAACCTTTCGGGAGTGGGGTATCGTCTCCCATCAAGTGAGGCAACAAAAGTGAAGAGCCAAACCGACATGATTTTGATGATCTCGGCCGTGCTTCTGGCGCTCATCGTGGGCGGAGTGTTCTTGTTCACTCGCCGCGAGCCCCAGGCGCCCGCCGCTCCAGCGCCCGTGACCGTCAGCGCGCCGACGTACCCTGAAGGTTCCGTGACGTACGCGAACTCCTTGCCTGGAGGCGGTAGCGGCATGAGCGCGGGAGGTCCTGGAGGCGCACCCGGCGGCGCGGCTCCCGCAGGAGCCCCTCCTGGCTCGGCGGCTCGCGGACGCGGCAACCCGGCCGAAATGGTGGGCGTCCAGTCCGTAGCTGGCGGCGGGTAGAACCTTTCGATTTCGATCGGGGATGCGGCGACAAGCTCGCTGCGTCCCCCTTCGTTGCGAATCGGGCGCCATTTCGATCAAACTCTAGCGGCTCCTTCGTCGTTCGGAGACCCGAAAATGCCCGCGCCCACAGTGCTCAACGTCGGATTCTATAACTACGTCATGACCGACAAAGTCGTGGCGGTGGTCAGCAGCGAGTCGGCCCCTATGCGCCGGCTCATTCAAAGTCTCCGCAAGACGGGCAACCTTATCGACGCCACACAGGGCCGCCGAACAAAGTCGGTGGTGTTCACGACTTGCGATTCGGTCGTGCTGTCGGCGATATCTCAAGAGACCCTTGCCAAGAGACTGATGACAGGTGAACTGATTGGGGATGAAGAGTAACGGACGATCCTCGATCCTGAGACAGCTTCTCTCGCGCGTAACCCGTGACATCGGCATCGATTTGGGTACGGCCAACACGCTGGTACATGTAGCCGACCGGGGAATCGTTCTCCGCGAGCCGAGCGTGGTCGCCATCAACAAGGACACCGGCGAAGTGCTGGCCGTCGGCGAGGAAGCCAAGAGGATGCTGGGGCGGACGCCCGCAAGCATCGTCGCCATCCGCCCCTTGAAGGACGGGGTCATCGCCGATTACGACCAAACCGAAAAGATGCTGCGCTACTTCATCAGCAAAGTGACGCGGCGGTCGCTGGTTTGGCAAACGGTGGTCGTCGGGATTCCGAGCGGGGTCACCGAAGTCGAGAGGCGGGCGGTCATCGAAGCCACAGAGCGCGCCGGCGCATCGCGCGCCTACGTCATCGAGGAGCCTATGGCGGCGGCGATCGGCGCGGGGCTGCCTATCGAGGAGCCTATCGGCTCGATGATCGTCGATATCGGCGGAGGAACGACGGAGGTCGCCGTAATCTCGCTTGCGGGCATCGTCCACTCGAAGTCGATCCGCATCGCGGGCGACGAAATCGACGAGGCGATCGCCGCCTACATCCGCCGGGCCTACAACCTCTTCATCGGCGATCGAACGGCGGAAATCGTGAAGATCGAAATTGGGAGCGCATTCCCATTGGAGACCGAGTTTGAAATGACGGTCAAGGGCCGCGACCTGGTCTCGGGCCTCCCCAAGAGCGCGGTCATCACCAGCGAGGAGGTTCGGATGGCGATCGCAGAGCCGCTCAACGCGATTGTCGAGGCCGTCAAGCTGACGCTCGAATCGACCCCTCCCGAGCTTGCGTCGGACGCGATGAACCACGGGATCGTGTTGGCCGGGGGCGGAGCGTTGATTCGCGGCATCGACAAGCTGATCTCGCAGGAGACCGGGATGCCTGTGCTGATCGCCGAGGACCCGCTGGGTTGCGTCGCATTCGGAACAGGCAAGGTCGTCGAGGCAATGCACGAGAACCCGGCGATTCGGAAGATGTTGGAGAAGTCATCAAAGCGGTAGAGAGCCACCTGGGCCGTGAGGTCGTACTTCTCATCCTCTTGTGCGTCGTTGGGGGAGTTCTGGGGCGGCTTCAAACGAACGCAAGGACCGACGGAAACTCCGACGGGGTCACGCGATTTGTGCAATCGGCCGTTCACCCGATCTCTCGCCCAGTTAGGAACGCGCTTCTCTCGATGGGTGGGTTCTTTTCTGGAATCGCCAACTCAAGCACGCTGGCCGAGGAAAACCGCCGACTCAAGTCCCTTGCCGCCGCCGCAGCGATGTATGAAGACCGGGTCGGGGAGGCCCACCGCGAGATTCAGAGGCTCCGTGCCCTATTGGACCTCCCGCCGATGCCCGGAACCGATCGGCTGGCCGCGGCGGTGGTCGCTTACTTTCCCCATGAGAACCGAATGACGCTCGGAGTCGGGACCCGGCAAGGGGTGAGGCCCGGACAGCCTGTCGTCGTGCCCGAAGGCCTGGCGGGCAAGATTCAAACGGCCGACGCCGACTCTTCCCAAGTGCTGCTGGTCTCCTCCCCCCGGCTCGTTGTCGGCGCGATGACCTTGCGGAACCCTCCGGTCGCGGGGCTGCTGCGCGGGGAGTCGGAGTCCGTGCTGATCCTGGAGTTTGTGAGCGCGGGCGCATCGCTCGATGTCGGCGACCGAGTGATGACCTCGGGGTTTTCGTCTCAAACCCCTCCAGGAATTCCGATTGGGGAGATCGTTCAGGTGTGGGAAGACCCCGAGTTTGGCTCTCGCCGTTGCCAAGTGTTTCCGAACGTGAACTTTGGCTCGCTTCGTGAGGTTTACGTGTTGCGATGAGGGCAGCCCGGCCTTGGATCGTGGTTGGGGCCGGACTCTACCTCGCGGCCGTGCTCGATGCGGGGGCAGCCGAGCCCTTGAGCATCGGCGCGGCCCGGCCTCAGTTCCTCCTGGCCTTTCTCACGGCCTTCGCCCTCTGCCTGCCCCCCCGCGGAAGCCTGCTTTGTGGGTTCGGTGCGGGGGTCCTTCAGGGCGCGCTGGCTGGAGCGAATCTCACACACTACGTGATCAGCCGGACTCTGAGCGCCTTCTTGGTGTCGTGGTCGCGAAGCCTGAAGCTGGACCCGAAGTGGTGGGTCGTGGGGCTGTATGGAGCCGCGACCTGCTTCGTCGCCCAGGCGATTCTCATGTTTTTGGCGCCTCCCCCTGAGATCGGCCCCTTCCTGGGAGCTACAATACTGTCGGCCTTCTCTACGGGCGCGATCACTGTGCCCACGTTTGCAGCGGCAAGGCGCGTTCTCGAATTCACGTATGGGTAGGTCACGCATAAGGAACCTGAAATGAGTCACGACACCGATGTCTTAGCAATGGCTCGCAAGCAACTCGCGATCGCCGCCGAACTTCTCGAACTCGACGATGGGCTCCATGAAGTCCTCGCCCATCCCAAGCGACAGCTCATCGTCCGCTTTCCGGTCGTCATGGATAGCGGCGAAGTGCGCGTTTTCGAGGGGTATCGGGTCCAGCATAACGTAAGCCGGGGCCCTTCGAAGGGGGGCTTGCGCTACCACCCCGAAGTCGACGTTCATGAGACTACGGCGCTGGCGATGTGGATGACATGGAAGTGCGCGGTCGCGAACATCCCCTATGGCGGGGCAAAGGGCGCGGTTAAGGTCGATACCAAGCGGCTTTCCAAGAGGGAATTGGAAAAGCTCACCCGGCGGTTCGTTTCGGAAATCAACATCGTGATCGGAGAGCGCGCCGACATCCCTGCCCCCGACATCGGCACCAACCCGCAGGTCATGGCTTGGATCATGGACACGTTTTCGATGCACGCCGGCTATACGACGCCGGGCGTTGTGACCGGAAAGCCCATCGAACTCGGGGGGTCGGAAGGACGCGTCGAAGCGACCGGGCGGGGCGTCGTCGTCTGCGCTGCGGAAGCCGCCAAAATGTTGGGGATCAACTTCAACGGAGCGCGGGTGGCGGTGCAAGGCTTTGGGAACGTCGGCTCGGTCGCTGCGCGGCTCGCCGAAGAGCAAGGGGCGACGGTCGTTGCCGTGAGCGACGCTCGCGGAGGAATCTACAACCCGAAGGGCCTTCCCGCCGGAGAACTCTACCATCGCTATTCTGGCCGCGATGGAGGCATTTTTGAGTACAAGGACTGCGAGAGGGTCTCGAACGACGAATTGCTCGAGCTCGAGTGCGATATCTTGATGCCCTGCGCGATCGCCGCGCAAATCGACGGCCACAACGCCGACAAGATCAAGGCTTCGCTCGTGGTTGAGGGCGCGAACGGCCCCACAACTCCCGAAGCGGACGCGATCCTTTCGGACAAGGGCGTGTTCGTCGTTCCCGATATCCTTGCCAACTCCGGAGGGGTCATTGTCAGCTACTTCGAGTGGGTCCAAGACCTTCAGAACTTCTTCTGGGAAGAGGACGAGGTCAACAAGAAGCTCGAACGCATCATGGTTCACTCGTTCGCCCACGTCGAGGGCACGAGAAAGCAGCACAAGGTGGATATGCGAACCGCCGCCCTTATCATCGGAGTGAAACGGGTCGCCGAGGCGACGATTACGAGGGGCATCTACCCCTAACGAGTCGCTGCCCCTGGACGGGAGGTGTACACTGGACGGCATGTCAGCGGAGCGTGAGGGCGATCTTGTTTACGATATTCAGCGGATCATGGAGTTTCTTCCGCACCGGTATCCGATGTTGCTCGTCGATCGGGTGACGGACGTCGAAGCCGGAAAACGGTGCAAGGGACTCAAGAACGTCACGATCAATGAGTCGTTCTTCCTGGGCCACTATCCCGGCCACCCGGTCATGCCGGGGGTCTTGATTCTCGAAGCGATGGCGCAGGCGGGCGCTGTGCTGTTGCTGACGAACCCAGACAACGTGGGGAAGACGCCGCTTATCGGCGCGATCAACGGCGCCCGGTTTCGGCGGCCCGTAGTCCCCGGCGACCAACTCGTCATGCACGTCGAACTCGCCTGGACGAAGGCGTCCTATGGATGTCTTCGAGGAACTGCTACGGTGGACGGAGAGGTCGCCGCCGAGATGGAGATCACATTCAAGTTGGAGTCGAAGGAACGACCGTAGTTGGCCCTCATTCACCCGTCCTCATACGTTGATGCTAAGGCCGAGATCGCCGACGATGTCGAAATTGGCCCCTTCTGCATCGTCGAAGCCGGGGTCAAGGTTGGAGCAGGGAGCAAGCTCGATTCCCATGTGATCCTCAAATCCGGCACGGAGATTGGCCGAGAGAACTACATCGGCCAGTCTGCCGTGTTGGGAGGCGCGCCCCAAGACCGGAAGTACGACGACGCGCCGACGTACCTGAAGATCGGCGACCGCAACAAGATTCGCGAGTACGTTACGATGCATCGGGCGACCGGCGAGGGCATGTCCACGGTCGTCGGCAACGACTGCTACATCATGGCGTACTGCCACCTCGGCCATAACGTCACCCTGCACGATTCGGTCACGATGGCGAACCTCGTTCAACTTTCCGGCCACGTGACCGTCGAAGAGAAGGTGACGATCGGCGGCTTTGTGGGAGTTCACCAATACGTTCGGATCGGGAAGATCTCGATGGTGGGCGGATTCGGCAAGATCGTCCGCGACGTGCCCCCCTTCATGATTTACAACGCGGTAGAAGAGAAGGTCGCCGACATCAACGCAGTGGGATTGCGGCGCGTCGGGGTCAAGCCTGATGCCCGCCTTGCGCTGCACAAAGCCTGCAAGCTGATCTTTCGCTCGCAACTGGGCCTCGACAACGCGCTTGCGGCGGTCCGGCGCGAGCTGCCGCACACAGCGGAAATCGAGTACTTGGTCAAGTTCCTCGAGCGGTTGTATCGAGGCAAGAACGGGCGCGGCGATCAGCCTTGAGGGTGGTGTTCTCGACCGGCGAAGCTTCGGGAGACGCTTATGCGGCCCATCTCAAGCAGCGCATGGAGCACTTCTTGCGGGTTCGGGGCCGAGACCCCTCGACGTGGACGTGGGAAGGCAACGGAGGCGCGGCCTGCCGCAACGCCGGAATCCAAATCCTCGCGGACTCGTCATCGTGGGGCGCGATCGGTCTCGGGGCCGCGCTGAGGGCCGCACCGAAGGTCTACGCCGGTCTCAAGAGACTGAAACGAGCCCTCCGAAGGGGGCCGAAGGGACTCTTCATTCCGATTGACTTTGGGTTTGCCAACGTCAAAGCGGCTCGAATCGCCAAGAGCCTGGGCTGGAAGGTGCTGTATTTCATGCCACCGGGCAGTTGGCGAAGGGATCGGCAAGCGTTCAACTTGGCGTCGCTGGCGGACGCGATCGTCACGCCTTTTTCGTGGTCGGCCGAGATGCTGAGCGAGGCCGGGGCGAGCGCCTACTGGTTCGGCCATCCGCTCTTGCAGCGATCTAAGATGGCCGGGGCCGCCGATCAGGAGGAAGTCGAACGACGTGGGGTTGCGGTCTTACCGGGAAGCCGCCGTGCCGAACTCGGCCAGCTACTCCCGGTGATCGCCAGGGCCCTAAGGGACTTTGGTGAACCCGTGACGCTTAGCGTTGCACCGACGTTTGCGGCCGAGGAGGTCGAGCGGGGGTGGCGAGCGCTTTCGGGCAGGGAAGGCGATCGCTTCGAGCGCGGGACTCACGAGTTGCTCCGCCATGCGAAAGCCGGGATCGTTTGCAGCGGAACCGCAACGCTTGAAGCGGCCATTTGCGGGTGCCCCCAGGTCGTGGTGTACCGCGTGGGCTGGGTTTCCGTGCTGCAGGCGATCGTCACGCGGTTTCACGTTCAGTTCATCTCCCTCCCCAACATCCTCTTGGGGGAGAGCTTGGTGCCGGAATTGATCCAGGGCAAAGCCACGCCCGAGGCGATTCGAGATCGGCTTGAAGGCTTGCTCGCAGAGGGCGAGGCAAGGGAACGGCAACTTGAGGGGTATCGAAGGATCAGGGAGATGCTGGGACCCGACGACGCCCTCGACCGCACGGCCGAATTGGCGATCGGTCTCGCGGAAGGCTCAGCCTCCCGCTAGAACGCCATCCCCGTATAGTCTCGAATCAGGCCAATCACCTTGCCGATGATCCGGGCATCCTCGCGCCGGACGGGGATCGGGTCGTAGGAAGGGTTGCTCGGCATCAGTTGGTAGCCGGACTTGTCGTGGTGCAGACGTTTGACGGTAGCTTCGTCGCCCAAGAGAACCGCAACGAGTTCGCCGTGGTTGGCCGTAGATTGGGGTTTCACGACTACCAGGTCGCGCGGGAGAATCCCCTCGCCGATCATGGAATCGCCCTTCACTCGGAGAAGAAACGCACGCTCGATGTTGCGAACGAGCTGCGCAGGAACGGGGATCAGGTCTTCGACGTGCTCCTCCGCTGCGATGGGAACTCCGGCCGCGATTGTGCCCACGAGCGGGAGCATCGCGGTCTTATCCGACGTTTGAAGGGTGGGATGGACGAGCTTGATCGACCTCGGCGTATTCGAGCGCTGAATGTAGCCCTTTCGGGCCAGTGCATCGAGGTGTACCGTAACGCCGCGAAGCGAACCGATGCGGAATTGACTCCCGATTTCTCGGATCGAGGGCGGGTAGCCCTCCGCCTGAATGTACTCGACGATGAAGTTCAGGATGTTGCGCTGCTTTTCGGTCAGACCCTTTGCCATACAGTTCTCCTTGCGGTCGCCCGCTACCGTTATTGCTGTAGACGAATTATACACACTGTCTGTCTACTGAATCATTCTCAGAGGGCAAACATTCCGCGATTTTCGGCCAAACGTGCCATACTTTCACGCTGTATTTGAGGTCAAAACCTTGTCGATCACCAAGACTCGCACTTTCATCGAAAAATCCGGCTGTGGGTACGTCACAGGCATCGTTCTTATGATCGTTCTGATCGTGGGGATGGTGTATTACGGGTTCGGCAATCGCAACGACTCGCCGACGGCATCTCGTCCGCAAACCGTGATCGCCGCGGTCGGCAAGCACGAAGTGTATCTGGAGGACATCCAAGAAGCGACGGCTCGCGCAACCGAGAACTTGGTGCAATCGAACCCAGCGTTCCAGGCTTCGCTCGGCCCTGAGTTTCAAGCGATGATCCTTGCGGACCAGGTGGTCATGTCGGTCAACGAGGCGGTCATCGCCGAGATCGCGGGCCGGGAGAATTACGTCCTGACCGATGAAAAAATCTTGCAACTGGTGATGGAGCAGGTGGATTCGTCGATCTTGCAACTGAGGTTTCAGATGATGCAGCAGGGCATGCTCAAGCCCGACGCGACCGAGCAGGATTTTCAGGCGGCCCTCAAGTTGAACGTCGGTAAGGACGTCGCCGAACTCAAAGCCGAAGCCGAAGTGACCGCCCAGGAGAACCTCAAGAAGCCGGAGGAGCGCAGAAAGTACGAGTCGCAGTTCCTCGGAATGGGCCTCCTCGAATCGTATCGAAGCAAGACCAAGGTCAGCGACGACGAACTGAAGAAGAGCTTCGACACGTGGATCACCAAGCGCGTCTTCATCGACCCCACCAAGCACACGGATGAGGACCCTCACGAGATCGCCGAGCGAGTTCGCGCGGAGATTCAGGGGGGGCTTGCGTTTGAGTCGGCGATGGAGAAGTACTCCGACGATACCGCGCCCGAGGGCAAGACCAAGTCGGAATCGAACGTGAACTACACGCTCGCCAACCTGACTTATGACGACTCAATTCGGCCGATCATGGACCTCAAGAAGGGCGAGGTGTCGGAGGTGCTCTGGACGAGTTCCGGACCCGCCGTCTACAAGCTCATCGACCTTCAGCCCAAGGTCCCGGAGAACTTCGAGGAATTGAAGGAGAACTTCAGGTCCACCCGAGTGAACGAAATCTCCTCGAAGAAGCTCCAGGACGAAATGAAGCAGATCATCGACGGCGGCGGCGTCCAGTGGCAAAGCGAAGCGTTGAAGATCGCCTTCGAATGGGCGAGGATGCGCAACTCGCTCACGTCACCCAAAGGAAAGAAGGAAATCGCAGCCGCGCTGCTCGAGTTGGAGAACCGGGCGCTCGAGGTCGTGCAAGAGAATGCGGACATCGTGGGGGGCCAACCGCCCGCGCTGATCCTCTACGCGATCTTCAACCAGCGATTGCAGTCGCTCCCCGAAGCGGAGCGTTCGAGCCTCGACGAACGAAAGCTGGAAGTGCTTTCGATCGTGACCGAATTCGACGCGAGCGCGGATTTGCTGATCGAATTGGCCGAGCTCCGGCTTGCGAAGGGAGACGGTCCGGGCGCGACCGACGCCCTCAAGCAGGCCGCACAAGCGAACGCCGACTTCACCACGGTCGGGGAAGGGCGGTACACCCGCATTCAGAACCTGAGGAACCAATTGGTGGCCAAGAAGCTGGCCTCAGAGGAGGACGCCGCAGCCATCGACTCCGAACTCGCAACTTGGAGAATCGACCTCGCCGACTACTTGGTGTACCTTGCCGAGAGCAACCAGGACTTTGGCGATATGGGCCAGAGCGCCTATAACGAAATCAACTCCCGGCTCGCAGCCCTGATCAGCAAGGGGTGGATTTCGGACGAGGCCGCGACTGAAGTCCGGCGCCTTCAGGCGGTTTGGCGAGAAGAGAAGCTCAAGTTCGACAAAGAGGAGGAACAGGCTCGCAAAGAGGCTGAAAAAGAGGCCAAGGCCGCAGAAGCCGAGAAGGCGAAATCGCCTGGCTCCGCCGGTGGAACGCCTCCGAGTTCGTTCAACCCTCTTCCTGGCCCCGCGCCCGGTTCGGGCAACTAAGGAGGCCCGGTGCCAAATCCTGGGCGGCTGGTCTTGGTTTGCACGCCTATCGGGAACCTTGGCGACCTCTCGCCCCGCGCTGCCGAGGCATTGAGTCTGGCTGACTTCTGGCTCGTCGAAGACACGCGGGTGAGCGGCAAACTGCAAGCGCATTTGGGGCTGAAGAAGCCGATGCGAGTGTTGAACGAACACACGACTCCAGCCGCGCGCGGAAAGTTCTTGGATGAAGTCGAGGCGGGGGCTTGCACCGCGTTGCTCACCGATGCCGGCGCACCCACAATCAGCGATCCCGGCGCGCTGCTCGTCGACGAGTCGTGGAGTCGCTCGATCGAGGTCGACGCGATCCCGGGTCCCAGCGCGGTGATCGACGCCTTGATGCTGAGTGGCTTCTTTGCCCAGCAGTTCAGCTTTTTGGGGTTCCTTCCTCGGAAGCCGGGCCCCGCTCTCAAGGAACTTTCAGCTTTTGCGGATTCGACCCACACTCTGGTCCTCTTTGAATCGCCGTTTCGAGCCGAGAAGATACTGAGCGTCGCCTACGAGGCGCTTGGCGAGCGAAGGTACGCTGTCTGCAGGGAGTTGACGAAAATGCATCAACAGGTGTACCGTAATACTCTGCCGGCGTTGCCCAAGGCAGGGGAAGTCCCCGCGAAGGGGGAATTCGTGATCGTGGTCGAGGGAAAGCGGCGCAATCGAAATGAGGACAAATGAGTTTAGGTACAATACCGCCGCTACGACCGTCTGATATGAGGTACAGGGAACAGGAATGCGCGGATTAGCAAGGATTGCCAAGCGACTGGGTCTCGTAGGTGTGTTGGTTTTGAGCGCGCTCGCGGGCGCCCAGGACGAAACGTACCGGCTCCAGCCTGAGGACATCATTCGAATTCAGGTTTACAACGAGACGCAAATCAACGCCGAACTGCCCGTGGGTATCGACGGGAAGGTCAGCGCGCCGTTCGTGGGAATCATCCAGGCGGCGGGCCGAACGACGGCCGAGATCGAAGCCGAACTTGCCCGTTTGTACGTCGACAAGCTCCGACTTCGCGAGCCCCGGGTGGCGGTCACGATCATTCGTTTTCGTCAGCTGAAGGCGACCGTGGGTGGAAGCGTGTCGCGCCCCGGAACCTACGAGGTTCGGCCTGGCGACACGGTGGTCACGTTGCTGAACTACGGCGGCGGAGCCATTCCGGATCGGGCCGACCTTAGACGAGCGACCTTGCGACGCGCCGGCTCCAATGAGAAGATCCCGCTGGATCTCTATTCGGTTTTGATGCGGGGGGACACGTCTCAGAACTACGAGGTTCAGGACGGAGACGAGCTCCTCATCCCGGAAGAGAACTCGAGTCGCGTTCTCGTGATCGGGACCGTGTCGCAGCCCGGATCGTATCTCTATCGAGAGCCAATGACGCTCGCCGATGCACTTTCCATGGCGCGCGGTGAGGTTCCCACCCGGTCGAAGCTCAGCGAAATCACGATCATCCGCAAGGCGCCCGGAATGCCGGGCCAGTACGTGCGGCTCAAAGCCAACTTCGTGAACTTCGTTCGCAAAGGCGACTTCACGCAGAATGTGATGCTCGAACCTGGAGATCTCGTGTTCGTTCCGTCGACCAAGACTCCGGACATCGGCCAGGTCACGAACAGCTTGATCGCCGCGAACATCCTTGAGCGGTTCCTTCGGGAGGGCCTCCTCGGATTCCGGTTGCTCGGGCGATAGGGTCTATTCGACCTGCCACGAAGTCTCGATCTCGACACCTTGGCGGAGGGTCGAGGCCACTCGGCAATACTTCTCGTCGCTGAGTTGAACGGCTCGCGCCACAGCTTCCGGGTCGATCTCCTTGCCTGAAACGTAGTGCCGAACGATGATCTTCGACATCGGCCTCGGCCACGCATCGGGGTCGAAGTACTCGTTCTCGACCTCGACGCGATAGGATTCGACGATTTGCCGCTTCTTTTCGAGAATGGAGATTACGTCCATCGCCGTGCAGGCTCCTACGGCGGCCAGCAGCATCTCGGTTGGACTGGGGCCATGAGGCTCCGTTCCCAGGGAGGCCGAGTCCAAAACAACGGGCTTACCGCTCGGAGGCATCGCCTCAAAGGCGAGGTCGCCCTTCCAATCGATCCGAACCATTTGCGCAAGGTACCGCAGGCGAGAGTCCCGCCGCATACCGTCAGCATTTGCCTCGCTCAGGGTTTCGGGGCCTGTCGCAGGAGGTCCCGCACGTACAACTCGCAAACCGGGCGCTTCCAATACTCCTTGCCGAGAAGCGTTATCAGCCTTCGGAGGGCTTCGTCACGCGTTACTCCTGTGTCGAGTTCGTACCGGGCCCAAAACATCTCCCACCAATCGCGCGGCATCACCTTCACTCCGTCGTATTCGGTGATCCGGCCGGTCGACCCCCCGGTGACCAAGCTGCCGACGCTGTCGCTGGTTCGGTAGACCCGGTCGATGTCCGATTTGATCTGGCGGATGTCGGACTCGGAAACGACCCCGTTGGAGGTCGCCTTGTAGAACTGCACGGTGACTCGGATCGGGAATCGTGGGTCGCGTTCGACAGGGAGGTCGTCCATCTCGATGAAGGGCCCTTCCCATTCGCCGTGGCCGATCACGGCGCGCTCGACGTCGCTCGACCTTGACTTGAATTCCATCGCTCCGGCGGACGCTGCCTCCATCAAAGGCATCGGCGCACGGCCGGGGCTCTTCTGCTTGAGAGGAACTTGGATAAGAAGCACCATGTCGGGCGCCCAAGGGCCGGCCGTTCCTCGCTCCGCGCTTGGGCCCACATCGCTCAAGCGTTGCCCCGTCAGGCTTGCGCGCATTCCCTTATCGTTGAAGAAGAGCCGCTGGCCCCAGTTCCAACCCGTATCGAAGGCGTCGCGGTGGTTGTCGATCACCGTCGTGCTCGTTCCTTCACGGGTCGCCAAGATCGTCAGCACCGCGGGGTCGCCCTTCACGGACTGGTAGTTGAACACCACGGGGTTGAAGGTCGCGATCCCGCTCCTGGGCACGGGCAAGAAGCATGCCTGCGCGCTGACCAGCACTCGGTAGTCCCTCGGCGCAACCAGCGTGTGCTTGGCAGGCCATGAGTTGGGCCGAGTGAGATAGCGATCGGGTTGGACCAAGAAGTCATACAGCGAAATCCGTCGGAGCGGGCGTCCGTGTTCGTTCCCGACGAGCAGCGTAAACGCCCTGGGATCGAGATCGCACGTGAGGTCGCTGAAGTTGGGATACCGGATCACGGGCATAAGCGAAATGCGGGTTTGCCCCGATCGGGGTTCCTTCACGGCGACCTGAATCGTCATGTCGCTGATGTTGGGGCCGACGGAGCTGTTCTTGTACCTGCCCGTGTCTTCCCAGGTGAGGTTGAGAACGTTGAGGCCCTGTCGTCGGGCATAGGCTTGGGCGTTGCGGTCGCTGACCATCCCCGCCGTTAGCTCGATGGCCCGCAAATACTCGCTGTATTGCTGAGGGCTCAAGCGCGTGGCCTGGGGCGGCGTGTCGCCCTTCGAGGGAGGATATTCGACCCCGGCGATCTGGGCGTTGCCCGTCATCGCCAAGGCGAGCCCAAGCGGGCCCAGTTGCCAATAAAACTTTCCGACTTTCATGGTTGCACCCCGTCGAGCGATTCCCACGCAGGACCGTTCTCAAATGTGAGTGTCGCCCACTGGCTCGGACGTTCAAGGCATCCTTCGGATTACGATCATAAGCGCACGTACGGCCGAACGTCTTCGAGTTTCTTCGGGCCGATGCCTTTGACCGCGAGAAGCTCGTCAACGGAACTGAACCCTCCGTGAGCGCGGCGATAATCGAGGATTTTCTGCGCCGTAACCGGGCCGATTCCAGGGAGTCGTTCGAGCTCGGACTGGGAGGCCGTGTTGAGCGAGATCGAGTGGGGGGCGGGCAGTGACTTCGCAGATCGGGACGATCCCGAGGTCGAGCTTCCGCTCGAAACTTCTGCGGAGACTTCGGGTTCTTCGGGCGTCGTCGCGGAAGCATATCGAGGAGTCGGAACGGTCTTCGCTTGGTAGCTGCTCGCTCCTCGGCTCGCGGGTCGCTGGGATTGGGGTTCCTGAGGCGCGCCGGGTTTGGGTTTTTCGGGCACGTAAAGCTGCGTGCCATCCTCGATCTTGGCGGCGAGGTTGAGGGCTTCGAGATCGGCTTCGGGCTTGGTTCCCCCTGCCGCGGCGATCGCATCGGCTACCCGGGCACCGTTCGGCAGCCGTACGACCTTCCCCTCTCGGACCGCGCCGGCGACGTGAACCACCACCTCTGCTGGCGGAGCGGAGGCCGCGGCTTGGGTCTGTGTTTTGGAGGCAAGAGTCTCTACCTGGATCGGCGACGAACGGCCCGAGCCAAGCTGCCTCGATCCAACGAAACCCAATACTCCCAGCACGACGACAGCGATGCCCAGATAGGCGAATCGTTCATGCGGAGTCAAACTGTTGAGCATTTTTCTGCACCCCGCCGGTCAATTCGCCGGGGCGCCACCAGGATTCCTGCTCGATCATTGCATGTCTCCAGCCGCGAACACTGACGGAGCAGGTTTCGGCTCGGAGGTAGTGCAGGCACCGTTCGAGGATGAGCGCTCCTCCTGGAAGAGTGGCTTCTCGGCCCGGCTCGATCCCCCGGAGTTCGCGGCGTTGTTCGAGGCTCAGGGCGCTCAGCTTCTGCACGTACCCGCTGATCGTCGCGAGCCCGAGTTCGAACCCGTGAATCGCCTCTGGATCCCATTCGGTGAGTCCGAGTTCGATCCGCGTGAGGTTAACTGGAGTCGCCCCAAGGCTTACGATGCGTCCGGCGGGCAACTCGGGGAGGCGGGCGTTCAGGCACTCGTCGATCTCCGTCGAGGCGCGAACGAGGGCAGCCGCGTCGGGACTCTCTGCCTCGAGTGGCCCCTCCAGCAGCCCCAACGCGCCTACCGCGAATGAACTCTCAAACTTCTGGCTCCAACCCGCGCCTTTCCTCTCGCTCGTGACGATTTCGGTGCTGTGGCCCCCAGGGTCGAGGATGGTGATCCGGCGATCGCCCGCCCACCTCGGATCGGCGGAAACCGATTCGAATCCGAGCCTTGCCTCATCTTCGCCAGAAATCACCGTGACGGGAGTGCCTTGGGATCGAGCGGCACCGAGGAACTCGTCGGCATTCGTGGCGATGCGCAGGGCCATCGTGGCGGCCGCGAGGGTCGATTCGGCCCCGTGGTGGGCGGCCTTCTCGAACGCGCCTCGAAGCGCTTCGAGGGTTCGATTCATGGGCTCGGCTTGGAGAAGCCCGGACTGCCGCGCCCCTGTTCCTAGCCCGGTGACTTGCGCCGACTCGAACACCGGCTTCCAGCGACCTTCCCGAAGCTCGGCTACTGCAAGCAGAACCGAATTCGAGCCGACGTCCACGACCGCCCTTCGCACCGACCCAGTGTACTTCGCCAATGGGGCGTGGCAGAATGGGCCGTGGCGAAGCTGTTGGGAATCGATCTTGGAACGAGCGGGTGCAAGGCGGTCTTGATCGACCCGAGCGGCCGGGTGTTGGCGCAAGCGTCCGCGCCGTATCCGTTGCGAACTCCGCAGCCGGGCTGGACCGAACAGGACCCTGAGGACTGGTGGTCGGCGGTGCAACAGGTCTTGAGTCGCATCGGAGTCCGGAGCCCTGACGCGATCGGGCTTACGGGGCAGATGCACGGGGCGGTATGCCTCGACGGACGAGGGGACGTTATTCGCCCCGCGATCCTTTGGAACGACCAGCGCACCGTCGCGGAGTCGGCCGAGATCGACCGCGTGATCGGCACGTCGCGATTCCGTTCGATCACCTGCAATCCGCCGCTCACGGGGTTCCAAGCGCCGAAACTCCTCTGGATTCGAAATCACGAACCCGAGAATTTCGCGCGAATTCGAAAGGTGTTGCTGCCCAAAGACTACGTCCGCTTCCGGCTTTCGAGCGAGTTTCTTTCGGAGGTCTCGGATGCGAGCGGAACTGCGCTGTTCGACGTGCCGAATCGAAGGTGGTCGAGGGAGGTGATTCGGGAACTCGGATTCCGGGAAGACTGGTTCCCTGAGGTCAGCGAGTCTGATGCAGCTTCTGCAGAAACGAAGGGAAGCGCATATTTTTCGGAGGGGATTCCCATTGTCGGCGGGGGCGGAGACCAAGCCGCAGGCGCCGTCGGCGCGGGGTGCGTGGCTGAGGGCCGGGTGAGCGCGAGCCTAGGCACGAGCGGCGTGGTGTTCGCCCCGACCTCTGCGCCTGTCTACGACGAAGCTGGAGCGACGCACACGTTTTGCCATGCGAACCGTGCTTGGCATCTGATGGGTGTGATGCTCAGTTGCGGGGGCGCGCTCCAGTGGTTTCGCGATGAGTTCCTCGCGGGCGGAACTTATGATGAACTGGCGGAGATGGCCTCGAGGGTCTCGGCGGGGGCGAAGGGCCTGACCTTCTTGCCCTACCTCGCCGGTGAGCGGACTCCCCACAACGACCCTCACGCTCGCGCGGCGTTCGTGGGGGCGACCCTCTCTCATGGAAAGGCCGAGTTCGCCAGGGCCGTGTACGAAGGGATCAGCTTTGGTATTGCCGATGGGCTCGATCTCCTTCGCGGGCTTGGCGTCGCCCCCGATGAGATCCGAATCGTGGGAGGGGGGGCCAAGAGTGAGTTCTGGGTTCAGATGCTTTCTGATGTGCTCGGAGTCGCTTGCGTCAGGTTGGAAGCCGACGAAGGCCCAGCCTTTGGCGCGGCTCTGTTGGCGGGCGTGGGGTGTGGAGTCTGGAGCGACGTCGAAACCGCGTGCCGCGACACCGTGCGCGTCAAGGACCGGTTCGTACCTTCCCACGAAGGCGCGTATGACTCCGCGCTCGAACTCTTCCGATCGCGCTACTCGTGCGTCGTCCGGAAGCCCCGCCAGTAAGGCTCAAACCCCCTTTCCCTATCCTTCAGCGAGTTTTCAGATATAATAGGCGCACCTTAAGGGATTCTGTCTCGCGAGTGACCATTTAGTATGCCAATTGACCAAGACCTGACGCCGCACGGGGAACCAGAGATGACCCCGTCTCCCGAGGCAACGGGAGAGGCGCCCGATACGTCCGCCGACATCGATGTCGATGTCCCCTCTACCTTGCCAGAAGCCGAGGAATCCACGGCTTCGACTGAACTCGACGCTGCCCCGGAAGTGGAAACGCCTCCTGTGCCGGAAGCTGACGAGCCGGGCGAGCCCGCTTCTCAGCCGGGGCCGGTAGAAGAGTCGATCGCCGCCTCGGAGTCCGAACCGGAACCGACGCCTGAACCGGAGCCTTCGCACGAGCCGGCGCAGCAACCCATAGCGGCGGCAGCCCCAGCCAACGACGAGGACCTTTTTGAGCAGGCGATGATCGCCATGGAATCGGAAGATTCGGTCGGCGACATCGACGCGGCTTACAAGCGGCTTTCGCGCGGCGACCGGATCGAGGCAACGGTCATCCAAGTGGACCGCGACCGTGTGTTCGTCGATCTCGGCACCAAAGCCGAGGGCATCGTCCCGCTGGGCGAGCTGTCGGAAGATCCGGTGGAAGACGCGACCCACCACTTCAAGATCGGGGACAAGATCAACGTCGTCGTGATCCGCCCGGAGGGGAACGAGGGCAACCCGATCGTCTCCAAGAAGCGTGCGGACTTCGAAAAGACTTGGGTCCGCATCGAAGAAGCGCATCGTAACGGCACGATTCTCCACGCCCCTGTGTTGGAGCGCGTGAAGGGCGGATTGGTCGTGGACATCGGGGTGCGCGGGTTCATCCCGGCAACGCACGTCGGGACGGGCAAGCTTCGCAATATCGATCGGTTCGTGGGCGAAGTGATCGACTGCCGAGTCATCGAGATCGATCGTGATCGGAAGAAGGTCGTGCTCTCCAACCGTGAGGCCGCGGAAGAAGTGCGGAAAGAAGCGAAGGAGAGGCTGTTCCGCGAGGCTAAACCTGGGGACGTCCTCGACGGTACGGTTCGGCGCCTTACGGATTACGGCGCGTTCGTCGACTTAGGCGGCGTGGACGGTTTGCTGCACATCAGCGAGATGAGCTGGATGCGAATTCAGCATCCGCGAGAGATGTTTAAGGAAGGCCAGGACATCCAGGTGATGATCCTTCGGCTCGACCCCGATCACGGGAAGATCAGCCTTGGGCATCGGCAGGTCTTGCCCGACCCTTGGAACCTGATTCGGGAGACGTATCGCCAGGGTCAGAAGCTGACCGTCGTCGTCAGCCGATTGGTGCAAAACGGCGCGTTCGTCAAGCTGCCCGAGGGCGCGGAGGCGTTCCTGCCTCTCAGCGAGATGTCGGTTCGCAGGCTACGAAAACCGTCCGAAGCCGTCGAGGAAGGCCAGGAGGTCGAGGTTCAGATCATCGACCTGAAGCCCGACGAGCGGCGCATGGTCCTCAGCATGAGGGCTCTGGGATCGAGCACGATGCCGCAGGTGACGTTCGACGAACCGGACCGCGAGATGCGCCGAGTTCCGAGCGGCGGGAAGAAGCGCAAGAAAGGGCGCAAAGGCCGCGACGAAGAGGATGTGGAGGAGTTCATCGCTGGGCCGACCCGACGGGGCTTCTCAGGGTCGAGCGGCGTCACGATCGGCGAGCGTCTGGGGATGTTGAAGGGTTTCGCCTCGCGGGACGAAGACATTGAAGACGAGGTCGCCGAGATCGACATCGAAGAGCCTGAGGAGCCGGCCGAAGCTCCCGCAAGCGACAACGAGTAAAAGCCGTCTGAAGGCTGGAATCGTCGCCGGGAAGGCCGAAGTCGATGGCAGCGCGCGAGAATTGCGCTTGGCTACAGGTGGGTCTTGATGGCGAGCGGAGAACTCCCCAGAATCGCAATCACCGGGGGCATCGCCGAAGGCAAGACCACCGTCCTGGGCTATCTCCGCGAAATGGGAATCCCGACGGCTTCAGCCGACGACGTCGCGGCAGAAGTTTTCGCCGACAAAGCGACGCAAGCCAGAATCGCAGAAATTGCGGAACTTTCCATGCCCCTCGACCGGGCCCGGCTCAGGGCGCGGATCGCTGCGGACCCTTTCGCGCGGCGAAACCTGAACCGCCTGCTGCATCCCCTGATTCTCGATCGTTTGAGGAAAGAATCCGCTCATTTTTTTGAAGTGCCGCTCCTCGTCGAAACTTGTTTGCAGCGTGAGTTCGACGAGATTTGGGTTGTGACGTGCGGACGAGCCGAACAGCGGCGGAGGCTGGCCGAGCGGCTGGGAAGCGAACTCGAAGTGGACGCGGCGTTGTCGACACAGTTGCCCACCGAGGTAAAACTGTGCTTCGCAGACGTTGTTTTGCGAACCAATCAAGCGGAGCCCACCGTCAAGGCAAATGTAGCCGAGCACATCCATCGGATTTTTAGGTAGCGTTGCAGGTAGCTGAGCAACGTGCTATACTGCTCCCGGCTCAATGGATGGATGCGGCCAAGGGGTACATGTTGCTTGAACGCAAGCGAATAGTGAGGGAACACGGAGGCCGTATCGGTTTTGCGCTCCAAAGCGGGGTAGCTATCGTCTGTTACATCGGGCGGAGCTTCCCACGCGGACAGAGCTGGGGCCAGACGGCCGCGCAGGTTTGTCGCCGGTGGGGCCAAACAAACATGTACAGGACTGACAAGGAGGACTCGTCATAGTGAGGCGGTTCATCAATTCGTTCTTCGGAAGAACGGTTGGCCAGGTGATGATTTTGAGCTTGGTCATGCCGTTCGTTACACTCGGCCTGGTCAATCGCGCGGAAGCGCAGATTCAGGGTGCGCCGACGTGGGCGGTTATCGAGTTCGTCGATAAGAGCCCTGAAGGTCGCGCCGGTATCGGCGCTTTGGCTGCGGAGGCGGTTCAAAGCGAGCTCGCGAAGCTCCAGCGGTACGACATGTTGCCGCAGGAGACCGTGAGTCGCACGATCTCGTCTTTGGGTCTGCAGAATCCGCCGACCGACCAGGTTAGCTTGCTTCGTCTTGCGGGCGAACTGCGAGCTACGACCCTGGTCACCGGTGAGGTGGTCAACTGGCGCGTCGAGAGCGTGGGCGGCGGAAAGCGCGCCGACGTGATCCTTCGCGTGGTCGTCATGGACGTGGCGTCTGGCTTGCCGGTCAATGGCGCAGCGCTATCGGCCTCTTCGAGCGTACGCACGGGCGACATCGAAGATGCGACCGTCGTTCAGGAAGCGCTCGTCACCGGGGCCGCCAAAGCGGTTTCGATCATCAACTCGCAGACACTTCCCGTCGCCACAGTGCTCAACACCCGTGAGAACACGGCCCTGATCAATCAGGGTTCGCGAACCGGGTTCCGAGACGGCATGGAGGTGATCGTGATTCGTGGCCGCGATCAGGTTGCGACCGCTAAGGTGAGCGATCTCGAGCCCGACAGCGCCATCGTCACCATCACTCGCCCGATTCGAGGCATTCAGCCGGGCGACCGGGTGCGCGCGGTATTCGCCGTGCCGGTAGCGTCGCCTAAGTTCGGCGCCGAAGGTGGCATCGAAGTCATGCGGCCGCGAGAGCGGGGACGTTCGCCCGGAAGCGGTTTCGGAACCCTTCTGATCGTCCTCGGCTTGGCGGCTCTGCTACTTACAGGAGGGAACTCAACCGGCTTCTCGCCCGCTGAGAGCGTGAGCGCGGAAGCGCTGATGTACCCGGACAGTTCGGGCCGCTCGGCCGTGAAGATTTCCTGGAAGCGAGACATCTTCGCACGGGGCAACTCGCAGACGATGCAGTGGCAAGTGTTCCGGGATGACGTGCTGGGCACTCCAGTTCAGGTTGCCGACGGGATCGCAGGTAGCACCATCGACGACGACGCAGTGACTCGGGACATCAGTTGGGGCAACTTCGAGGGCGTGATCGGTGGGAACACCTGTAACGTCACGGAGATGCCGCTCGAAGACGCAACCGTAGCGGGCGTCATTGCCGGCCGGGCGTATTCCTACGCCGTAGCCCTAGTCTATAAGCTGTCCTCGATCGATCTGCCGGATGGCGGCGGTACGGGCGGCGGCACGGGCGGAGGGACCGGCGGTGGCGGTGGTGGCGGTGGAACCGCCTCCGACTGCTATTTCGTGTCGAAACAGGTCGCCGCGAAGGGCGTCGCAACGCCCCTTCCCAGACCGAGTCTCGTGAACCCGGGTTCCAACGCAGTCATCGCTGGAGACACAATCTTCACGTTCGGCTCGGTGGTGAACGCGTCGTTCCCGATGAACATTGAGTACGCGCTGCAAGTGAGCCCTGATCCTAACTTCCCCAAGGCCAAGTCGAAGGTGTATGCCCGCGTAACCCGGGGAGACCTCGGAACGCTGAGCAGCGGGACGGTGACCAACCTGTTGAGCCGGCTATCTTCCGACTTCGGCGCCGGAGTGACCGAGTTCTATTGGAGAATCGGCGCTCGCAACGTGGCCGACAAGCCGGGGCCTGTGCCGGATCAGAGCGGCGAAAGATACGTGTTCAGCCCGTCTCGGCGGTTCACGATCCCCGCGCCTCCCCCTCCTCCTCCCAGTCTGTAGAAACAACTCGTGCCTTCAGACAGTCAGTCCTATGAAAAGCGGCCCCTGCAGTCCCAAATGCAGGGGCCCCCAAACCGAAAACAGAGACTCAAGGTAGCAACGATGAGAGCAGCAATCGCAAGAGTACTCGGAGTCGCAGCGGTAGGCGCCGTGGCTTCTGCCCTTTCCTTCGCGCAGGGCGACTGGGGCTTCCAGTGCGTGGACCCCGAAAACGAAACTCCAAGAACGACGGACCACGCCGCGACCGGAGTGGGAAACGATCTTATGATCAGCGCGATGGGCGTCAGCGGATCCGTCACGTACGGCGGCCAGAACGGGCCCTGCTATGCGCCGAACGCGGTGACCAACAACCTCGCGGGACGCTTCGGGTTCCAGGTCGGCTTCCTGGGTTCGGTGCAAGACCAGAACCCCGCCGACCCGCAGAACTCCGGCTTCCGCGACGACCTCATGGCGCTGACCGTAGGTATGCCCACCGACCCCTCGGGCTCCTATTGCTATGCCACCACGACCAAGAACGAAACGCGCACGCTTTGGGGTAGCGCTGGGTTTTCCCTTCTCTTTACGGGCGCCTCGAACCGCTACTACTACGCGGAGTCAACGCTCGACAACGTATTCGTCCAGCTCAAGATCGACGTCGTCGCTGACGCCACGCGGATGCAGTGGAGGCTCACGAACCTCGATACAGAGACCGCCAACCTTGGCCTCTGGTTTGGCGCCAGCATGGGGATGCTTACGGTCGCCGACTTTATCACGGACCTCAACGGGGCCAACCAGTCCCACAGCAACCTAGGGACCCTCACGCGAGGCTTTACAAGCAAACCCGGCTATGTGTATCTCCCGGTAGGAAGGCCGCCGCGGACCGACCAGCGCTACACTCGCGCACTCGATCCGGCCAACTTCCCGACGATGATCGACTTCGTGTTCGGGCAGACCGCAAACTACGGGTTGAGGATCGAGACCGGCGCCTCGCCTTCGACGACCGATCCGATTTCAGGGCAGAGCGACGCCACCGAAGCATCCGAATTCGTTCTCGGGAAGCAGACTTTCCTCATGGGCGGTCCCGGTGGCGACCCTACGTTTAGCGACGTCACCTTGCCAGACACGACCTTCCTCCAAAGTGCCGGCTTCATTCAGAAGTACGCGGAGTTGCCCGTGCCGGCCAATGGCTCGCGAACGATCGTTCAGTACGTGCGTTCGACCTGGGGCGAGGCGAATTATGCGCTTCCGTACGCTGCCGTAGTCGATGCTCCAAGGCTCGTGGCCAACGACCCCAACGATCCCGCAGAGTTGCGGCCGAACCCGATGACGATTCGGGTCTATGTGGACAACGTGGGCGGCTATGCCTTGGTCAACCAAGAGATTCCGCTCAACGACGTGAAGATTACGCTGACGCTGCCCCCAGGGCTTTCGATGGCCCCGGGCGACACAGCTCAGAAGACGATTACTGTCGTTCAGCCTTATGCGATCGAGTTCGTCGACTTCTCGGTAGTGTCCGACGGGATCATCAATGGCAGCTTGCCGTACTCGGTGAAGATCGAGCCGATCCCTGGCCCCACGAAGGTGATCAGCGGCAATATCCAGGTGGCGACGGCGCCTCGACTGGACGTTCTCGCCGATGCGAACCTAGTGACGTTCCCTTGGCAGTTCCAGGACACCTCGCTGGAGAACATTTTGGGCCTGAACAACCCGACCGACTTCCAGGCGTATCGTTGGGACCCGCAACTGAGCGGCTACATTCCTGCGACCAATGCCGAGCGCGGAAAGAGCCTTTGGCTCGTGAGCAACAGCAATCAAGGCTCGGTGGTCCTCGGCGGCTCCCCGCAGATTCCTGGCGACATCGCCACGGGAGCTCCTCTGATCCAATTGCACTCGGGATGGAACCTGATCGGTAACCCGTATCCCTATGCGGTTCCGCTCGGCCAACTCGTCGGGGTCTCGGCCGCCAATCCGCAGTTCTCTTACACATTCGCTGAACTTGTCGCGCAGGGCGTACTGAGCGGCGCAGTCGTGTTCTGGGACAACAACACGCAGGATTACACGTTCGTGCAAGGCTCTGACGCGGTCCTCCAAGCCAATCGAGGCTACTGGATGTTCGTCAACACCTTGCAGGACGTGACGATCTCGTATCCCAGCGTCTATGCCCTGGGACTTCCCGGTTCGTTCCGAGGCGGAGAGTCTTGGAGCCAGTCGGACAAGCAGTGGCGGTTGCAGCTTTCGGTTCGGTCAGAGAGCTCGCTCGACGCGCAGAACTTCGTGGGCGTCGCGCGAACCGAGGCCGAAGCCCGGCTGAACCGGATCTACGAGCCGCCGACCTCACCCGTTCATGACGTGAACCTCGCGGTGGAAGAGATCATCGACGGTTCGCCGGCGCGATTGGCGCAGACTCTCACGACCGGCCAGGCTCGAAAGACGTGGAAGCTCATGGCGACGGCGCAAACCGCGGGCCAGTTCACTCTCACGTGGCCTAACCTCACGACCGTGCCGAAGAACGTTCGGTTCCGGATCACGGACGTCGCCACGGGCGAGACCCGCGACCTTCGCCAGACTTCGGGCTACACGTTTGTGATGAACGACGCCGGCACCCGCGAGTTTCGACTCGAAATGAGCCCCGGCGCAGCGTCGCGAGCCGTGATTGGCAACGTCGTCGTGAATCGGGATGGCCGTGATGCGATCTCGCCTTTCGTCATCAACTACTCGCTATCGAGCGAAGCGACGACGACGGTCCGAATCCTCTCAGGCAGCGGACGCGAGGTGTTCACCGTCTCGCGGGGCCGAGCGGATTCCGCGGGCGAGAACTCCGTGACGTGGATGCTGCGGGACAACGCGAATCGGCTGGTGGCTCCAGGGTCCTACCGGGTGGAGATCCTTGCCGAGACCGATGGCGGCGACCGCGTGAGAAAGGTCATTCCTATCAACGTGGTGCGCTAGGCCGAGAGGCCGTAAGACCAAGAAATGGGGTCAGCCTTGCGCTGGCCCTTTTTCGTCCTTACCAAGAGAACGATGGTACTTGGTAGACTCGTCGAAACAATGATGGGCTGGAAGCGAGGATTCCTAACGGTCGCTTGCGTTGGGGCGTTGAGTCTGATCGCCTTCGCGCAGAACGCTTCCATTCGGCTCACTAGCTATCCGGCCATGAGCGTTGCCGACGGACGCAGCAGCCTTACGATTACCGCAGAGGTCAGGGAGCGTGGGGGCAAGCTGGTGCCGGACGGCACGAAGATCGTGTTTTCCACGACGATGGGGAGTTTTCGGGAGCCGGTCGTCGAGACCAGCGGCGGAATGGCTCGGGGCATCCTCGTTGCAGGATCGATCGCCGGAACGGCTCGAATTACGGCTTCGGCGCTCACCTTCAGCGCCGTTTCCACACTCGACATCGAATTCGTCAGCGATCGGTCGCTGCTGAATTCCGCCAAAGAGTACATCGAGGTCACCGCAAACCCCTACCTCATGTACAGCACCGACCTTCGGATTCTTGGCGCCGCGGGTTCTGACCGAGGGGTCTCGCTTCGCTACCGCGAGGTCGAAGTTGACGCGGACGATGTCCAACTCAACGTCCCCACCTACGAGCTGCGAGCCCGGAAAGCGCTGCTGAGGATCGGCAAGCACAAGTACTTCTTCGACGACCTCTACCTGAAGCTCAACGAGAGAAGGGGGTATGGCACGACGACGGCGACCCTTCCGGTGCCCCGATTGGTGCAAGTGGGAACGAAGTTCGTTCCCGTAGTCGAGGAGCGCGAGAGGTACGGGATCGTTCAGATTTCGGCCTCGTCGCTGCGACTGCCTTCGGAGTTCGTCCCGCCTTCGCTGTTCGAGTTTGAAGACTTGAGCGAGGCGGCCACCGCGATCTCTGCGAAGAAGGCTGTCGTGTTTCCTCGTAAGGAGGTCCACTTCCATAGCACTGAGATCTATGTCGGACCTACGCGGGTCCTCAAGCTGCCGCTCTTCCAGGTCAGCATCTACGGCCAGACGCCCATTTTGACCGAGCAGATATTCAACGTCTACGACAACCAGGTCTCGGTCAATTACCCTCATTATCTTTCCCTTCGACCCGGAACCACGAGCCTGCTTCGGTTCCGCGCGGGCGACCAGTACGGCAGGAACTATTCCACCAGCGGCGGGATGTTCATGGATTACGAGTTGAACTGGAACCAGGGCGACGACATGGACGGGGGCATGATCTTTAGTGGAATCGGGAGGAGCGATTGGGGAGCGGGCATCCGGCAGTATTGGAAGTTCAACGATCGGGCGAGCATGAGCGCGCAGGTCGATTTTCCCGCCCACAAGAGCCTCTTTGGCTCCGGAATGGTTCAGCACGTGTTCGATGGGTTTCAGGCCACGCTCAGCGCGAATAGCTCTCGGTCGATCCGAGGCCCCAAGTATCAAAGCGAAAACTACGCGTTCGTCGTAGAAAAGGACCCGACGCGCCTGGGCTCTTACGGCAAGCTCTATCTCGGACTGACGGCGACGCAGAGCCGAACTCAATCGACCTACTTCAATCGAGAACAGGAAGCCTACGGAGCCCGCGCGAGATTCCAGATGATCCCGAAAGCGGTTGATCGGGATACGACGCTCAACGCTTCGGCCATGGTGAGCCGCCTTTATGGTTCGAACACGAACGAGGGCTTGACCTTCCTGGCGGATTTCTCGCTCAGCCGACGATTGGGGAGGAGCGCTTCGATGCTGGTCTCCTACAACTTCGCCGAGGACGCCTACACCAGTTCGCTCACAGGCAGGCACTCGTTGAGTTTGCAGACCTACTATTCGGCAGGCAATACGTCGATCTCGCTTTTCGGCAGCAAGAGTCTCGACCTCGACCGGCACAACTACTTCGTGGATGCGAGCTACCGGCTCAGCAGCCTTTGGAGGCTTTCGAGCTCCCACACGATCTCGCGCTATGTGGGCCAGTCCTACGTCGACGGCTACTACATGATTTCCTATCGACTCGGGTATCGAGAAGTCGGTTTGCTGTATTCCACCGACACGAAACGCCTCGGAATCCAGATACTCGGTGCTTACATTGATTAGCGCGATTGCGGCGTCCCTGCTGGGGATGTCGGTCGCCTTCGGGCAATCGTTTGGCAGATTCGGCTATACGGGCGCTTTGCCGGTTCCGGGTTTCGAGGTCGACAAGGCTGGCTTCCGGGTTCGTCACGACGCGGCGGACTGGTTTCGATTTCAGAAGCCCTCCGACGTCTGGCGTCCGCTCTTGGTGAACGAACTCGGACAAACGGTTATGCTCTCCGGCGTGGCGCATTCTCCGGGGAAACTGAAAGTGGACCTTCTTGCGCCTGGGTTCCTCCTGCACTTTCATTACGGTTTCTCTTTCAGCGTGTCCTCGCTTTCGAGCCCCTATCTGACGTGGTTTGAAGGAAGCGTCGGCCCCGGGTTGCCAACGCCGGAGACAAGCTGGGTGCTTGTGACGTTTCGCGACAACCAACCTCCGGTGTTGCTCGCGTTTCCATCCTCGCCCCAAGCGGTGAAGATCACAGGAAAAACGGGAGACTGGAAGATTCAGTCCGCCAAGCCTTTCGAGGGGTGGGTCCGAATTTGCGCTCCGATCGGGGCGGTTCCGTTTGCTGCGAATTCGGTTTCGCGGTTGGGCGAGTTGGTGCAGAGGATCACTTCGTCGACCCCCTACTTCGTTCAGGAGTCGCCGAGGCTCCTGGAGTCGAGCTTGGTGGACGATCCTGGCGGCGTCACCCTCACCTGGAAGTTCGATCGGGCAGGGGCGCTCTTGCCGACGCCGGCCACCCTAGCCCAACTCGGAGGCTACGACCTCAAGCTGCGAGGGGACACGGTGCGGCTATCGAGTTTCGATGAGAGCGGCCCGCACGTGGTGGCTAGGGGAACTGACGTTTCGTTGCGGTTCCCCGTGATTCGGATTCCGACGGGCAGAAGTCTTGCGACGGGCGGTATCGATCTCGCCCCTCCGGCGACGGTCTCCTGGGCCGACATTCCGAGCGTGGTCGAATTGGGCCTGGCGAACCTCATTTCCGCCCGGCCCCCAGAATCCCGCGCGTTGGCAGAGCAACTGTACGGGGAGTTCATGGCGCAGACGATCTACGTCGAAGAGCCTCTGACTCAAGCCCGGCTGCCGTTCGACTCGGATGGGCGGGGCGCAGACCTTGCGGCAGCCCACGCGCTCCTCTCGCAATGTATGATGACCGCCGAAAAGGCGACCTCGGAGCCGAATTCGCTGCTGACCTCGCTCACCTGGCGGAGGGACTGGAGAACCTGGCGCTTCTGGGGCAAGGACCCCACGGCTTCAAGGAGGGCGACGGCGATCGCGGCGGTTGCGGGCGCGCTTTGCCCCGAGCCGATTCGCAGGCTCGACGCAGCGATGTTTCAGGCTGGATTGGCAGCCGAAGAGGGGCTGCGAACTTGGCAGGGCAGGCAGGGGCTTCCGATTTCGGGCCCGCCCACCGTCGAACCTCTCGATTCTCTTCGGAGGGCCTTGTTCGCGATGAAGCCCACAGACGCGGGGGTAGCTCTCTTGGAGGGGTTTTTGAGCGAAATCCGGGTGTATGGACCTCAGGCTTTTTGCGCTTCCTCAGTCGAGGGCGCGGTCATGTTGGAGTGGCGCGAGGCCGCGGGAACGGAGTTCTCGGTCATCCTCGCTTCGGGTTATCCGGTCGATATCGCTCCGGGAGAGAACGTGGACCTCAAAGAAGTCGGTGAAGCGCTTGGGTTCACGGTTGTCAAAGGAATATCGAAGGGCGAAGGCGTTTGCAGCCTGAGAGTGACCCTTCCCACTTGGGCCAAGCCCCTTCCCAAGATGCCCGCTGCGCCGCGGTACTCGGAATCCGTCATTGCGCCCGATCCGCGTTGAAGTGGAGCCCTACGTTATCCTCGCGCCGGATCGCCCCCTCCACCACGTAGCTGGCCGCAGTAAGTAGGTTGAGCGTTTCGAGCGGGTACGGCGAGTGCGGCGCTTCGTGAGCCGCGGAGTACTCCTCAAACAGCTTTGAGATCTGTCCGCGCGCCCGGAGCAACCCCTCATCCGTCCTCACGACGCCCGCAAAGTCCGACATCGTGTGCTGAAGCGTCCGCCGGATCACGATCGCTTCCGTCTCGGGGATGCACTTCGGGCATTGGAATTCAGCGACTTCGCCCGGCAAAGGAGGTTCGGCGGTGCAGGCGCTTGCCGCTTCCGATCCGAACACCAGGGCCTCCAAGAGGCTGTTGCTCGCGAGCCGGTTCGCCCCATGAACGCCCGTACACGAAACCTCTCCCGCCGCATAGAGCCCAGGGATCGAGGTGCGTCCCGAGAGATCGGTCTTGACTCCTCCGCAGGAGTAGTGCTGGGCGGGCGTCACGGGAATCCAGTCCTTATCGGCTTCGAGCCCGATCGAAAGGAGCCTTTCGTAGATTGTGGGGAACTTCGTGCGGATCTCGCGCGACGACAGGTGCGTCATGTCGAGGTACACGCACCACGTCTTGTGCTTCTTCATCTCGGAGTCGATCGCCCTTGCGACGATGTCTCTTGGCGCGAGTTCGAGGCGTTCGTCGTAATCGTACATGAACCTCCGCCCAAGGTGGTTGCGCAAGGTCCCACCGGCCCCTCGACACGCCTCGGAGATCAGGAATCCCCGGAGTTGAGGATGATAGAGCGCCGTCGGGTGGAACTGCATGAACTCCATGTTTTCGACAGCGGCGCCGAGCGCGTGAGCCAGCCCGACGCCGTCTGCCGTGGCAACGCGCGGGTTGGTCGTGTGAAGGTACATCACGCCGCAACCCCCAGTGGCAAGGAGGGTCGCCCGGGCCTCCATCACCCGCGGCCCCAATCCTTCGACCTGGACCGAAGCGCCGACGCAGCGCCCTTCGAACGCGTGCAGGGCCGTCGCGTACGCGTTTTCGATGACCGTGATGTTGGGATGGGCGCGAATGGAGTCGATCATGGTCCGCTCGATCTCCCAGCCAGTGCGGTCCTTCGAGTGAACGATTCGCCTCTGGCTGTGGCCGCCTTCGAGGCCGAGGTCCAGACCCCCAGGCCCGCGATCGAACGGAACGCCGAGCGACAGCAACCACTCGATTGCGGCGGGCGCGTTTTGCACAAGGAATCGAACGGCGAGGGGATCGCAAAGCCCCGCGCCCGCGATCAGCGTGTCCTGCTCGTGGAGTTCCCACGAGTCGGCCTCACCCACCGCCGCAGCGATTCCGCCCTGAGCGTAGCTGGTGTTGGCTTCGCTGGCCGCGGACTTTGTAACGACGCCGACGGTCCCCTGCTCAGCCGCGCGAAGGGCGAAGGTCAGCCCTGCCAGACCGCTCCCAATGGCCAAGTAGTCGAACCTCAAACCCACCCTCGCACGAACCACCTCATCGTATGGCGATTATGGCGGAGGCGGTCCGATTTCGGACGGAGAGGCTCGACTTCGCCGGATCGCGAAGGAATCGCAAGCGCAAGAAGCGAATCCAAAGTGACCTGACATGAGCAAGATTCCAATCGCTTTGCAACTGTATTCTGTGCGCGACGAGTGCCAAGAGGATTTCCTCGACGTGATTCGCAAAGTCGGGGAAATGGGCTATCAAGGCGTCGAGTTCGCAGGGTTTCATGGCCGGACTGCAGGTGAGGTGAGGTCGGCCCTCGACGCGGCGGGCCTCGCTTGCGCGGGGAGCCACACCGGCATCGCTGCGCTGGCCGACGAATCCTTCGACGCCACTCTCGACTACCTTGCTGAAGTCGGATGTCCCTACGTGATCGTGCCGGGGATTCCGGAGGAGATGCGAAGTACGCCCCATGCTTGCGCCGACACCGCCCGCCGGTTCTCCGATCTTTGCGCGAGGATCGAAGAGAGGGGGATGCGGGCGGGGTACCACTGCCATTACGGCGACATGGTTCAGCTCTCCGACGGGCGGACCGCTTGGTACATTCTCGGCTCGATGACCCCCCGATCGTTCGTCCTGCAATACGACACGGCGAACGGGATGTCTGCGGGCAGCGACCCCGTTCAGCCGATTCGAGACTGGCCCGGCCGCGGCGAGACGATCCATCTGAAGGAGTGGGCCGGCAGACACGGAGCAGCGCCGATCGGTGAAGGGGATGTCCCTTGGACGGAGGTCTTCGCAGCTTGCGAGCAACTGGGCGGGACGGTTTGGTACATCGTCGAGCACGAGGGCGAATCGAACCTGCCTTCGCTGGAAGCGGCGCAGCGTTGCCTTTCCAACTTGAGGGCGATGGGGAAGTGAGGGGCTCGTCGTTATCGAGGTTCCGCACCCCCTCGTGGATCGAGTTTGCTCCGGTCGGCCTCTGGTTGGGGCAAAGTCCCTCGCTTGGGGTCCGCTTTGCTAGGGGCCTTTGAGGGCCTCCAGGGTCGCGCTCCAGAAGAGGTATATTTGAGTTCCTTGAGAGGGCCGGACTAAAGGTCGGCTCTCACGCTCGGGCGGTTGGCACAGTGGTAGCGCGCCTCGTTCACACCGAGGAGGTCACTGGTTCAAATCCAGTACCGCCCACCACCTTCTTCTTGGTCCATACCGGACACATAGGTTACACCCTGACGGCTTCGAGGGGATCTGCCGCGTCCACCCTTGCCACCTGACCGGGTCAGAGCCGGGTATCCGGCTCGTCAGTTCAATCTATCTGCGCCGACGTCGACGAGCGAAGTAGCTGCACGCGACGCCTGCTCCCAAGACCAGCATGCTACTCGGCTCCGGAACGACCGTAAGCTCGATCACGCCATGGTAGTCGTTGCCGCCCCCCGGAATGTTGTTGTAGCCCTGCACAAGATCCTGAACCGGAGGCATCGTCGGGGTCATATAGATGAACTTGGTCAATGTGGCGGTGAGCCCGCCGCTCGAATATGATAGGCTGTTCGGCGTTGGACGCAGGACGGAGTTCAGATCGTAGACGCTGCCCGACGAAGTCACGGAGAACCCGGTGTCACTTCCCGCCGAGGGATTGTGGGCGGCGATCCTAGGCGCATTGTCCGTGCCATCAAACATCAAAGAAACGCCGAAGTGGCTGCCGGAACCTGGCTGGCCGTAGATATCGAAGAAATGGACACCCGGCGCGAGAGGAACGTCGATTCGCGCTTCCGCACCGTTACCGGAATTGACCCATGCGGTTCCTTGTCGCAAATACAAGTTGTAGGTTACCTCGCCTCCGAGGGTGTTCCATAGCTGGCCCCCGCTGGGGTTGCCACTCGTGTCAGCCGAGAACAAGGCGATTCCGGTTAGGTTGAGCGCGAACGCACACGTGCTGGCGCCAATGGCAAGAAAGACGGTCGCAAGTACGGGCTTCATTGAGGTTTCCCTCCCTAATCTGGTGCATTGTACAGCACACTCGGAGCAGCCGGGGTGAGCAGGGCACTTTCCGGCAATTTTGCTGGTGGGAGACCTTCCGTCGGGAGGGTGTGAATGCGGACCTGCCGTGTGGTCCAGACCCGGCCGTCTTGGGGCGTGAAGGTTGCGCCCCTGGAATTAGTTCATTCCGCACCGACGAGCGGACCCCCGCCCCTCCCTGACAAACGGCACGGCCAGCCGCCTGTCCTGGTCACCCGGAGAGTTTCCCTCACCCCCTGGCCCCCTCTCCCGCGGACGGGCGAGGGGGAAATTCCTCCAATTCCCCGGTCTACTCAACGAGTCAGGCCGGGTCACCCGGTACTGAGTGGACACGCTCCCTAGCCCCGCATGCTCTACGAGTCAGACACGGGGCGCTCCGCCTTCGTCGCCCCTCGATAGAGTTCACTCTGCACCGCCGAGCGTAATCTCGGCTGCAGCACGCCCCTTCAAGGTTTGGGAGGTCGGGGGTCGAACCTGCCGCCCGGAGCGCCTGATTCTCCCATTCTCGGAGAACTACAGCTTTTGGAGAAGCTCGCGGACGTGGGAGGAGATGAGGTCGCGAACCTTGTTGAACTCATCAGCGGACAAATCCTTGGGATCAGGGATGGACCAGTCGCATCGAACTCTTGCTTGGACGTGGGGGCAAGCGTCGCCGCATCCCATCGTCACGACGGCATCGAAATCGCCCTCCGGGACTTGGCCGAGAGACTTCGAGTTGTGCGAGGTGAGGTCGTAGCCGACTTCGCTCATGGCCGAAATCGCCTTCTTGTTCACCTTTCCCGAAGGGCGTGAGCCCGCGCTAAATGCCTCTACGCAATCGCCGCCGTACATCTTCGCGAACGCCTCCGCCATCTGGCTGCGATTGGAGTTCTCGACGCACACGAACAGCACCCGTTTCTTGGAGTTCACCGTTCGACCTTACCTGGGACGCCCTCGTTTGCGAGCTTGGCGCTTCACCTCAGCGAGATCTCGCCCATACACTCCAGGCCCCCGCTCCGGGTGATCTTGAAGAGCAACACCTTATTGCCCTTCCGGAAGTAGAACCACGTTTCCGAGGTGTTCTGTTTGGGTTGGATCACACCGCAGGGCTTGGGAGGGCGCTGTTCGAGAAGCTCGAGGGCGATGAGTTGTTTGGTGCGCTCGTCGATCTTCTTCGAGAGTCTGGCACAAGCCGCCTTGAGCTCGGCCTCGGCCCACCAATAGAAGATCGTAGCGCCAAGGGCGGTGAGTCCGTTGGCGAGCCCCGTCCCGGTAGCGCCGGTTGAGACGCCTTCGAGGACCTTTCCGATCACGCCCACGAGATCGGGGATCTTGCCTGCATGTTCGTTGAGCCAATTCTCGAATTTCTCAAGCGCGTCTTCCGGGAGGATTCCGCGGTCGATGTTGTCTTGAATCCACTTCTTGAACTCTTCGATGCACTTGCGATGCTGCTCGGCTTCGGCTCGGGCCCGTTCTTCGTCGCGCTTCTTCGCCTCCTCCGCTGCCCTGGCCTCCTGCCGCCGCTTTTCGGCTTCGAGGTCGCTTGCGGCATTTTCTTCCCTGCGGGCTTCGTCCTCAAGCCCGTCCGCTTCTCCGCGAAGGTCATTTGCCTTGCCCCAATCGCCGTTGCCCTTGGCGTCCTCGGCCTCAGCTTCTTTCCTAAGGGCCTCCTCCACCTGTTGCTTTCGCTTGAGGAAGTCGTCGATCTCCTTCTTCAGAGCCTCCCATTCGTCGGAGTCGATCGGGAACTTTCCGCGGAGCCTGTCGAGTTTGTCCTTGAGGTCGGAGGGAAGGTCGGGGTTGCGGTCGAGGTAGGATTCGAGCTCAGCCAGAGCCTTGTCGAGTTCAGCGACCGCCTCGTCGATCTTCGCTTCGTTCGCGGCGGCTTCGTCCTTCTGCTCTTGCGCTTTCTTGGCGTCTTCGAGGGCCTTCTTCTTCGCTTCGCACTCCTTCTCACAATCCGCCAAAGCGTCCTTGGCGTCTTCCAAGTCCTGCTTCGCCTTCTTGAGGTCCTTGGCGAGTTGGTTCTTCTTTTTCCTGAGATCGTTCACGCGCTGCGATTTCGGGCCCCAGTTGGCGATCTCCGAACCTGAACTGCCGTCTCGAACGAATCCCCACCGGACGATTCCGGCTCCCTTGTCGAAACGCGCGTTGCCGGTCCAACCGTCGCCGTGGAACAGGTCGTTGACCTCGTTGGCGAGGTTCTCAAGCTCTTGCTCCAGGTCGGCGATCCGCTTCTCGGCGTCGGCGACGGCCCGTTTTCTCTTTTCGCACTCCTTTTCACAGTCGTCGACCGCTTGCTGGAGGTCCGCCACAGCCTTGTCGATGGCGGCAGGGTCGCCTTGTCCGGCCAAAGCCCCTTTGAGTTCCTCGATGCGCTTCACGAGGGCGTCGATTTGGGCGGCGGCGTTGCGCAAGACGTCCTCGATGTTCCGGTCGAGCCGTTCGAGCGCGGCGGCCTGAGACCGCTTGCGGGCCGCCCTTTCCCACGCCGCTCGTGCCGCGTCTTCGAGTTCGCGCGCGCGACGCCGTCGCTCCTCTGCGGCGTTGCGGAGATTCGTGGCCCGATTTCGTTTGCTGCGGATGGTCGAGTCAGATACCGTGACGATCGAGGCCGAAATCTGGGTGAAGTCTCGTTGGAAGTTTCGGTTTTCGAACTGCATGGAACCGGAGGGCAGGCCGTTCGGGTCTTCCATCGTTACGACGCGCTGGTCCGAGGCCTGCTGGCCATCGCCGCCGCTCGCATCGACTCGAATGGAGTACGTTCCGCCCGCATAATCGCTCCTGTCCCACTCCACGGAGAACCCGCCTTCGGGGTTGGAGTCCGTTCCGAGGGTCTCCCAGCTACCGTTGGGCTCGAGCCGAACTGAAAAGAGAGCCGCTTCGATCTGTACATCAGGGCGGACCGACTCCGCCACGATTCGTAGCGGGCGGTTGCCTCGAATGGGATTCGGAAGTCCCGATAACCGGACCTCAAACGGGACCGGCGGCGGGTCGGAATCCGGCTCCACTGCGGTCGGGACGGGCGGCGAACTGCCCAACGGAACCTGAGAACGAGTCTCACCCCGGAGCGTCAGCGAATAGAGGCCCACCGAGCGCGCTGTGATTCGAAGCTGTTTGCGAAACGACCCGTCCGACCCGACTTGGCTGGGTTCGATTTGGATGGGCACCAGGTCGCCGCCTTCGAGCTCGACAATGCTCGGATTGTGGTTGATCACCACGCACTTCACCGGATCGGAACCCATCT
The DNA here is from genome assembly GCA_017347465.1 of Candidatus Nitrosymbiomonas proteolyticus. GTDB lineage: Bacteria > Armatimonadota > Fimbriimonadia > Fimbriimonadales > Fimbriimonadaceae > Nitrosymbiomonas > Nitrosymbiomonas proteolyticus. Next base: position 1,382,802 of record AP021858.1, read on the forward strand.
CGTCGAGGCCACCGATGCGGATCTGCGCGTTGGTCGATTGCCCGACTCGGATGACGGGGTCGGTGACCTGAATGTTGAACGTTACGAGCCTGACATCCCCTGCGGTCGAGTGAGGGCCGTCCGAGCATCCGAATCGAGTCTTCCCAAGAAGGGTCGGCGGAGCGCAGATCATTTGTCCGGGGCTCTCCGCCAAGGGCTGGACGGGCAATCCACCGAAGGTCGTTTTAGTGTTGCCGAGGTCGCCATCGAACGGTCCGGGGACGGGGAACGGCCGACCAAGTACGCCAAGGTCTGGAGGGACCATGTTCGAAGGAGAGGCAACGCGTGCAGGCTGCACTCTGGCGACCAACTCTCCCACGCCCTTTCCCTCCGGAGAGACCATCTGGAACCTCAGCCCGGTCACTTGGGTGAACTTGGGCAACTGCCACTTGCGATACCCTCCGGCATCTGAGGAGGAGGTCTGCGGCGTCGTTATGCTGTATTTCGCAAGGGCGGCGGCGTTTTTCTCTCGCTCTGGGTCCGTGGCGCCTTTGGGCTCGGCGATCACGGTTCCCGAAATCGTGTCGCCTGCGCTAAGGTCTTCGGGTAGATAGACGCGGATCGTCCCTTCGGGCGCAGGGAACGAGAGGGTGAGCAAGCCCCCTTGTCGTTCGACGGTGGGGATGTCAGTCGGAGTCTGCAAAGGCGATAGGGCCGCCCCAACTGCCCACATCGCGAGCGCGCAATTCAACATAGCTTCTCCTCGATCCTTTCCAACCGGCCAGGTCAGTACATAGATTACGACGGATCGTGAACGAAGGCAAGCCGCAGGTAAATCGCCAGGCCGCTGAATCTAGGTCGTCGCTGCGGGCTCTTTGAACTGCTCGACGTATCTAAGGCAACAGGCCCGGACCCTAGCTCGGATGCGCGTGATGTAGTCGGCTCGCGCCGTCGGCGAAATTGCGCCCCTCGCATCGAGAAGGTTGAAGGCGTGAGAGCACTTCAGCGCGAGGTCGTAGGCGGGGTACACCAAGGCGAGCCCCGCTTTGCGTTTGGCGAGCGGGTCTTGGTCATCCGCAGCCGCCGTCGTCAACACCCTCTTTTCCGATTCCCAATAAACGGGAGTCTCGATGACCCTCTTCGATTCGGACTCGTACATTTCGAAGAGCCGAAACAGCATTTCGACGTCGGCCACCTCGAAGTTGTATACATTGTGTTGCATTTCGAGTTGGTAGTCGGTTTGGAAGTAGGAGAGCGAGTCGTTCCACATCAGCCCCTCCCAAAAGGAGTGCCCCTTCGAGAGCATGAGGCAGAGCCGTTCGGGCCCATAGGTGATCTCCGCGCACACTGGGTTGCATTCGATGCCACCCATCTGCTGGAAAAACGTGAACTGGGTGATCTCGGTCCCATCGAGCCAGACCTCCCAGCCGACTCCGCTCGCTCCGACCGAAGGAGACTCCCAGTCGTCCTCGACGAGCCTAACGTCGTTCTTGGTGACGTCGAACCCCAGCGCGTTGAGGGAGCCGAGATAGACGTCCACCACGTCCTCAGGGCTGGGTTTGAGCATGACCTGGTACTGGTAATACCGCTGGCTTCTCATGGGATTGCGCGTGTATCGCCCGTCCGCAGGTCGCCTCGAGGGCTGCACGTAGGCGACGTTCCAAGGTTCCGGCCCCAAAGCGCGAAGGGAAGTCGCGGGGTGCATGGTTCCTGCGCCCATTTCCACGTCGTAGGGCTGAAGGATCGCGCAGCCCTGCTCGGCCCAGTACTTGTTGAGTCGAAACACCAACTCTTGGAACGTCATGCGGGAGAGTTTACTTCGGGCAGCAGCGCCCCTCCCTGTGATGTCGGGTCCGCCGACAGATGGTTCGATAGTCCCAAACCGCCTCGTATTCGCAAGTGTGATATCATAATGATTGCAAGGAGTTATCATCATGTCGCACGAAAAGACAATTCATGTGCCCTCAGGCTGGCCGATGCTGTTCTTCGTCATCGCCCTCTTGGGGCTCGGCATTTACGGCGTTTTCTTCTTGGTCGGGCTGGGCGAGAGCCACCCGATGCTCGGCTGGGCGATCGGGGGAGAGGTTCTGCTGTGGTTGTTTTGGGCGTTTCTAACGATCGGGTTCTTCATCGTAGAGCCCAATGGCAGCAAAGTAATGCTGCTGTTCGGAAGGTACGTCGGGACCGTCAAGGACTCGGGTTTCCATTGGGCCAACCCGCTCTACTTGAAGCGCCCGCTTTCGCTCCGAGTTCGCACTCTGAACGGCGAGAAGCTGAAGGTCAACGACCTTGCGGGCAACCCCGTCGAGATTGCGGCCATCATCGTTTGGCGCGTCACGGACACCTTCGACGCAAGCTTCGAGGTCGACGACTACGAAGAGTACGTCGCGCTGCAAAGCGAGACCGCCGTCCGGCACACGACTTCGAGCTACCCGTACGACGCCGAAGACGAGCAGCTTTCGCTTAGGCGAAATACGGACGAGGTGAGTCAGGACCTCCGGACGGAACTGCAGGAGCGGCTCGGGCGAGCGGGCGTCGAGGTCATCGAGGCTCGGCTTTCGCACCTTGCTTACGCGCCGGAGATCGCCGGAGCCATGCTCAGGCGGCAGCAAGCCTCCGCAGTGATCGCGGCCCGGCAGAGGATCGTCGAAGGCGCGGTGGGAATGGTCGAAATGGCCCTCAAGGAGCTTGAAAAGGGGCAGATTCTCACTCTCGACGACGAGCGGAGGGCCGCCATGGTCTCGAACCTCCTTGTGGTTCTTTGCGGCGAGCAGGCTGCATCCCCGGTCGTCAACGCAGGGACCCTCTATTCGTAGGTTATGGCAGAACGAAAATCCGTTCTATTACGGATCAGCCCGCAGCTTTGGGAGGAGTTGCAAAGGCTGGCCTCGCAAGAGTTGCGGAGCGTCAACGCGCAGATCGAGTATCTGTTGGTGGAGGCGCTCCGCAGGCGCGGCCGCTTGACTCAGGCCGAGAGTTCGGACGATTCGCAGCGGGGCGAAGAGTAGGTCGACGGTCACGGTTGTTGGCGTCGAGCGCAACCCGGTATCCGACACTGCGTAGCGACTTTTGCGCGCACGCGCGAGGAGTTGGGCAAGGTGAAAGTTTTCGTTCTCTTTCTATCTGCGTGGGCCCTGGGGGGCTGCATGATCATCCAAAAGGGTTTGACGGGGCGTGACACCGTCCTTGGCTCCGGCAAGGCTTCTTCAGTCTCCCGCGAGGGTCTCGGCGAGTTTCGTTCGATCGAACTGAGTCTTCCGGCTGAGGTTTCGGTCAAGGTCGGCGACGCCTATTCCGTGACCCTACATGGCGACGACAACCTGTTGGCGCGGGTTCGAACCGAGGTCGAAGGCGGGGAGCTTGAGATTGGGTCCGATGCCAACCTGAGATCCAAGACCGGCCTTCGCATCGAGATCACCGTTCCTCGATTGGAAGGGGCCTCGATCGCGGGTTCGGGCAGCATCGACGCCGAGATCGGCACCGTCGATGCCTTCCGAGCCTCCGTGGCAGGTTCGGGCGAGCTCCGCGCGGAGGGTATCGCGAAGTCAGTTGCGGTTTCGATTGCCGGGTCGGGCGATGTGAATCTCGATAACGTCGCCTCGGAAGACGCCGAGGTCGAGATCGCGGGATCAGGTGACGTGACGGTCAAAGCCTCCAAGAACCTGAAGATCGAGATCGCCGGCAGCGGCTCGGTGAAGTATGTGGGCGATCCGAAGGTTCAATCGAGCGTAGCGGGCTCGGGCGACGTGGCCAAGATCGGGTAAGGCAGGACCCTGCTCGGGTTCGCGCTCGGCTCACCGGGGAGTACACTCCGCCCGTGCAAGCCTTGCGCGACTGGGACTACGAAGGCTTTCGGCTGGTGCATCAGGGTTTGCACCAGCCCTTTCTCGACCCGGTTTTTTGGGTGATCAGCAGCACGGGGCTCGGCTACGTGCAAGCGGCCTGCATCCTCGTTGCGGGGGTCTTCGCCCTTCGGAAGTCTGGGACTCCCGTCGGGCTGAGCTCGCTCTTCGGATTCCAGCGCGCAGTGTGGTGGGTGAGTCCTCTCCTCGTGTCGTTGGCGCTGTCAGGCATTGCTTCCAGCCTCGTCCTCAAGCGGCTGATCGTTCGCGATCGCCCCAGCCAACTCGAGTTCGCCGTCCCTCAGGAGGGCTTCTTTCACAACAGCTTCCCGTCGGGGCATGCGACGACCTCGTTCGCCATCGCATGGACCCTTCTGTTTCTGACTTGGAAGACTCCGAATGCCAAGTGGGGCTGGGTCTTGATGGCGTGGGCCTCGCTGGTGGCCTTCAGCCGAGTATATCGGGGCGTGCATTGGCCGACCGACGTGCTCGGTGGAGCGGCGTTGGGGGCGGTCGTCGCCTCGCTGGTTTACGTGATCTTCGCGTCCCGAATCCCCGCGGGCGATCGAGGTTAGACGTTCGCTACGGCGTTCGGACCCAAGGTTCGACCCATAGCGCGGAACTTCTCATACCTTTGGGCGCGGAGCTGTTCGGGCGCGAGGGGCAGGAGGTTGGCCAGCGACTCGGAAACCGCCCCGCGCACGACCTGAGCCGCTTCGGCCGGATCGCGGTGGGCCCCTCCTCGGGGTTCGGGGAGCACCTTATCGACGAGCCCAAGTTCGAGCGCGTTGTCCGCGGTGAGTTTGAGGGCAGCGGCAGCTTGGGGCGCCTTTTCAGGATCGCGCCAAAGGATCGCTGCGCAACCTTCCGGTGGGATCACGCTGTAAATGGAGTGTTCGAGCATCAGGACCGTATTCGCGCACGCGATGCCGATCGCTCCGCCCGACCCGCCTTCGCCGATGACGACGCTCACTACCGGAGTTTGGAGTTCGAACATCTTGAGCATGGACGCTGCGATGGCCTCCGAGATGCCGCGCGACTCGCTTTCGACTCCGGGGTCGGCGGCAGGTGTGTCCACGAAGGTGACGACGGGCATTCGGAATCGGTCCGCCATGTCCATCAGGCGGATCGCTTTGCGGTATCCCTCCGGCTTAGCCATCCCAAAGTTCCTTAGGGCCCTTTCCTGGATGTTTCGGCCCTTTTGGTGTCCCAAGACCATCACCGGGCGGCCTTCGAATCGAGCGGGGCCGCCCACGATCGCTTTGTCGGCGCCGAACCTCCGGTCGCCTTCGAGTTCGACGAAATCGGTGAATAGGGCGTTGATGTAGTCGAGCGTGTACGGGCGCTTTTCAGCCCTGGCGACGAGAACCTTCTCCCACGGCCCGAGCCGACTGTACATCACGTTGATGTAGTTGTCTCGCCTGCGCTCGAGGTCTTCGATCTTCTCTTCGAGGGCAACTCTTTGCGGACCCGCGAGAGCCTCGACCTGCTGCTTGAGCTTCGCCAAGCCCGCCTCAAGCTCGATCAGCGGCTTTTCCCATTCCTTCCAGGTCTTAGCGGCCATGCGCGCCCCCCAAGAGTTGAAGGAGTAGCGAGAGCGTGTTGCGGAGGTTCTTTCGCGGAACGATCTTGTCGATCATCCCCGAGCGAAGGCAGAACTCGGCGGTTTGAAAGTCGTCCGGCACCTTGGAGACGCCGGCCTGCTTGCTCACTCTCGCCCCAGCAAACCCAACGAGCGCCCCCGGCTCGGCAAGGATCACGTCGGCCAAACTGGCGTAGCTAGCCAAGACCCCTGCCATCGTGGGGTCGGTAAAGACCGTTAGGAAGGGGTTGCGCGACCTTCGAAGCCTCTCGACCGCGGCCGTCGTCTTTGCCATTTGCATCAGCGAGAGCAAGCCTTCTTGCATTCGCGCTCCGCCCGAGGCGCAGAACACGAGCGCAGGTTCGTTGCGTTCGGCTGCCCGCTCGAGGGTGAGGGTGATTTTCTCGCCGGCAGCCGCCCCCATCGATCCCCCCATGAACGAAAAGTCGGAAAGCGAAACGCAAAGGGCGACGCCGTCGATCTTCGCCCTGCCGTTCAGGACGCTCTCCGTTTGCCCCGTTTTGCTCCGCGCGGATTCGATCTTCGCCTGGTAATCCGGGAACTCGAGCGCGTTGTCGGACCTCACGCCCTTATCCAGCTCCTCGAACGAGTTCGGATCGAACGTGGCGAGGATGCGCTGAGAAGCGGACAGCCTGTGGTGGAACCCGCAGTGGGGACAAACCCGAAGAGCCTGCTCGAATTCCTGCGTGAACAGAATCTTCTTGCAGGAGCCACAAGGCACAAACGCATCCATAGACACTATCAGAACCCGCCGACCCCCCAAGCTCGGCGTGGAACGAGGATACCCGCGCGAGGGACGCCCTGCCACGTTGGGCGCACCGGCAGGCGGGTCGTCTCCGTAGAATGGTCTGATGAGCGTACGCCGCGGGGAGAGGATCATGGGAGTCGAAACCGAATTCGGCTGCCTTGTCGCTGACAAGGCGATGGGAACCCCCGAATCTGCCGTGGAGCTTCTCAAGGACTACGTCTTCTACGATCTGAAGCTGGGAGCGATCGACCTTCACTCTCGCGACGACGTGTTTGAACCGGTGGGGTGCGGGGGCTTTCTCCTCAATGGCGGACGCCTCTACATCGACGCCGTGGGCTCGCACCTCGAATACGCGACCGCCGAATCGCGTTCCCTTCGCGACCTTGTTGCCAACGACCGGGCGGGGCAGAGAATCCTCGTCCGGGCGATCCGGGAGATGGGCTTATCGGCCGACGTGGACATTTACAACAACAGCGTCGATCATTTCGGCGGGCACACGTTCGGCTGTCACGAGAACTACTCGATCTCCGCGGAAGGCGACGTTCTGGGTGAGAGCGTCGATCGGCTGCTGCCCTTTCTTGTCACTCGGCAGATCTATGCGGGCGTCGGCCGGGTCGGTGGCCACATGCTGACCGGGGGAGTTCGACCCGACTACCAGGACGTGATGGAGCACCCCATCGACTACATTTGGGTCAGCCAAATCTACGGCGTCGTGCCGGACGATTCGGTTCGGTTCCAACTCAGTCAGCGCGCGGACCATATCCTCAAGGCGGTCGCAAGCAGGGTCAGGTTCAACCGCGCCCTCATCAACCCCAAGTGGGAGCACTTCTACTCGCATGAAGGAACCACGCGCCTCCACTTGCTCTTTGGCGAGTCGAATCAGATGGAGTACGCCTACGCGTTGAAGGTGGGATCGACGCGGCTCATCCTTCAACTTCTCGAAGAAGGACGGATTCCGGAGCGGTGGGTCCTGAAGAACCCGCTTCGCGACCTTCGCGCCGTCAGCCGCGACCCGGACTTTCGATGGATCATCACCCTCGTCGACGGAACGAGCCTGTCCGCGGTCGACCTCCACCGGGAGTACCTCGCGCTCGCGCAAAGGTATGCAGGCGACTCCGAGGACGCCGACTGGACTCTCCGCGAGTGGGAAGCAACCCTCGACCAACTCGATTCGGACCCGCTGCAGCTATCCCGAAAGCTCGACTGGGTCGCCAAGCGGAAGGTGATCGAAAGCTATCTTCAGGAAACGGGCCTCGATTGGGGCGACGAGTCGCTCCACTCTGTGGACCTCGAATACCACAACATCGACCCCTCCAAGGGCCTGTATCACGCGCTCGCCGAAATGGGTGAGGCCGAGAGATTCGTGTCCGAAGAGGATATCGTGGCGGCGATGACGGAGCCTCCTCCCGACACGCGGGCCAAAGGGAGGGGGGCGTTGGTCCGAAAGGTGCTGAGCCGACGAACTCCCAAGTACTATCTGTTCGACTGGAACGGAGCGGCGATCGATCAGGGACGGTACGTGGAAATGCCAGACCCCTTCGAGACGTACGAGGATGCCGCCCGGTAATCGCTTCTAGGTTCGTTTGGCCTGCCGATCCCGTCCCGAAAGATGGACATGTGGAATCTGCGTTTATTTGGGGTCCTCGTATGCGTTGGGCTGCTTGCGTGGGTGGCTTCGGGTCAGCAGGATGTCGGCCCTCGCCTGAAGCCGGGGGACACGATCGCCGTCGTCGTCCACGGTTACGATGGGTACAGCGGAGACTTCACGCTCTTTGCGGACGGCTCGATCAACGGCCGCGGCATCGGCAGACTTATCGTCGTCGGCATGACGGTCGAAGAAGCGCGGAAGGCCGTGCTCAAGAGACTGGAAGAAACGCTTCGCGAACCTATCGTGACGGCGTTCTTGCGACGTCAACGAGCCGACGTTGTGTATCTCATTGGCCCTGGCCAGGGTTCGGGGGTGATCGACCTCACGCCGCAGATGGACGTTCGCCAGTTGGTCGCGCGCATCTCCGTGCCTTCCGACCCGGATATGGTGGACGTGATTATCTACCGCCGGGGAGAGACTCCGATCAAGGTGGACCTGTGGGCGGTGTTGCAGGATAAGCCCGGCGCATGGAACGGGTTGCTTCAACCCGAAGACATCATCGCCTTCCTCCCCAAACCCTTCATCAGGGTCTGGTTTATCGGCCCCTTTGGTTCGACCGGCGAAGTCAAGGTGCGGCAAGGCTGGGATGTTTATGAGACTCTGGCTTCGATCGGGGGTGTGGACCCTGCGCCTATGACGCTCGATGAAGCTCAACTCCTGGTGAGGCGGGGGCCGGAGATGCTGCGGGTTCCTGCTAAGAAGCACCCTGAGCAACGCGGCCTCGTTTTGGAGCCGGGAGACGTGGTCATGCTCGACCAACCGAAGATGATCCGGGTGATCGTGACGGGGTTCGCGGGCGCTTCTGGTGAGTTCATCGTGCGTGAGGACCTGCCGCTCTCCCAACTCATGCTCAAGGCGCAGGGCGCGGGGCCTCAGGGCACCTTGCAGGGTGTCTTGCTCTTTCGGGGAGGGGAAATCCTGCGCGTGGACGCGACTGGGCCCCTGACAGGCCAACCTCCCAGTCAGTTTCGCTTGCAGGATGGGGACTTCTTCTATGTTCCAAAGAACGAACGGTTCCTCTATGCCTTCGGCGAAGTGAACACACCCGGGAAGTACGTGTTCCAAGACGGCGAACGGATTTTCGCCGCGGACCTTCTGGCTCAGGCAGGCGGAACGTCCGACCGTGGGAGTCTGCGGCGGGTCCTCCTTCTGAGGCCGGACGAAACGGGCCGATACCAGCCGACCCGCTTCAATTTAGACGAGTTCATCAAGGACGGCAACGTGAAAGCGAACCCCGAACTCAGGCCGGGCGACTTGGTCTTTTTCGGCGAGCCCAAGGGCCTCACGCTGCAGACGATCGCTCAGTTGATCGGAGGAATGTTCCTGTTCGACTCGATCGTTCGCAGGTAGGCCGTCACTCGCCCGAAGGCGCCCACACGTTCTTGACCTGAACCGAACGGCGAACGATCTCTCGGCAAAGCGCGCCGTTGGGGTCGGTCCAGTCGTAATCGCAATCCGGAACGGCCCAGGTTTGCTTCAGGTTGCCGGCGGAGAGTTCCAGACACCGCACAACCGACTCGGACGAACCGAAGTGCCATAGGGCGTCGATGTCGTCGTGCGCGGCCATGACCTCGGCCAATTCGCCTTCGAGCCCCGTGACCACGTTCCAGACTCCCGGCATCACGTCGGAAGCCTCGAGGACTTGAACGAACTCGGCGGCAGGGATCGGGCCTCGCTCCGAGGGAACGAGGATTACGGCGTTGCCCAGAGCTACCGCCACAGCCCCCAGCGAAACGAAAGGCAAGAAGCTGGGAGAGGGCGGGCAGACCACAGCGATGACTCCCACCGGTTCGTTGAGCGTGTACGTGAGGCCCCGGAAGGGGGTGCTGTGGACCGCCCCGTCGTTCTTATCGGCCCAGGCCGCCGCATCGAAAAGCCTCTTGATCGTTTCGTCTACCTGCTCCCCAGCGGCTCGAATCCCGTACCCCTCGCTCGCGGCGATAAGCTTCTCGATCGAATCGCGGCGCGAAGCGAGGTTCTCAGCGAGGTAGTAGAGAACCTGCGCGCGCAAGTGGGACGACGGGTTCTTCCCTCCTTCGTGCGCCTTGCGGGCCGATTCGACGGCGTTGCGAACATCCTTGCGGTTGCCTCGCGCCACCTCGCCCAGCCGCTCGCCCTGACTGGCCTTGACTTCGAGGGAGTACCCCTGGTCGGGACGCGCCTGTTTGCCGCCGATGTAGTGCTTGTAGGTTCGGTCGAGCTGGGCCGTGAAGCCCATCGGGCTGACCGGGTGGGGTTTGGGGGGCTTAGCCTTCGCAAGGGGCGGGATCACGTATTCGAGCAGCCCTTCGAATCCTCCCTCACGTCCGAAGCCGCTCTCCTTATATCCGCCGAAGCCCGAGGCGGCGTCGAAGAGGTTGGTCGAGTTGATCCATACGGTCCCCGCCTTCACCTGGGCCGCAACGTCGAGCGCGAGGCTGAGGTTCTCGGTCCAAACGCTCGCCGCCAATCCGTACACCGTGTTGTTGGCGAGTTCGACCGCCTCCTTGGGCGTTCGGAAGGGCATCGCCACCAGAACGGGGCCGAAAATCTCGATCTGCGCGACCGTCGAGGCGGGCGCGACGTTCGTCATGAGCGTCGGCGGGTAGAACCAGCCCTCTTTCGGGCACGCTCCGGGGGGTTGGTACATCACCGCGCCCTCTTCGACTCCCGCCTTGACGAGGCTCTCGATCCGCTCCAACTGCACGGGCGCGACGATTGCGCCGATGTCGATCGATTTGTCGAGGGGATTGCCGACGCGCAAAGCGTCCATCCTTCGCCGGAGCTTCTCGCAAAACCGTCCTTCGATGCTTTCTTGAACCAGCAAACGCGAGCCCGCGCAGCAAACCTGCCCCTGATTGAACCAGATCGCGTCCACGATGCCTTCGATGGCACTGTCCCAGTCTGCGTCCTCGAAGACGATGAACGGCGACTTGCCCCCCAATTCCAAGCTCAACCGCTTTCTCGTGCCGGCGGTGGCTTTGCGGAGGATTCGTCCCACTTCGGTCGATCCAGTGAAAGCGATCTTGTCGACGTCCGGGTGTTCGACGAGCAGTTTGCCGGTGTCGCCGTCTCCGGTGACCACGTTGACGACACCCTGCGGAACCTCGGCTGCTTGGCAGATTTCAGCGAACAAGAGCGCGGTGAGCGGGGTGAACTCTGCGGGCTTGAGGACCACGGTATTTCCCATCGCGATCGCCGGCGCGATCTTCCACGCGAGCATCAACAACGGGAAGTTCCACGGGATGATCTGCCCGCAAACGCCGACCGGCCGGTAACCGGGCAGCCTCGCAGGCATGAGCTGGGCCCAGCCGGCATGGTGGTAGAAGTGGCGCGCCACGAGCGGTACATCGAGGTCGCGCGTCTCGCGGATGGGCTTGCCGTTGTCGAGCGTTTCGAGCACGGCAAAGAGCCTCGCGTGCTTCTGAACTTGGCGGGCCAGCGCGTAAAGAACTTTCGCTCGTTCATGCGGAGACGACTCTTGCCAATCGGGCTGCGCCTTTCTTGCCGCAGCCACCGCCCGCGCCACATCCTCTTCCGTGCCTTGCGACACTTGGGCGAGAACTTGCTTGTCCGCAGGGTTGATGCTATCGAAAACCGGGCTTCCTCCCGGTTGGGTGAACTTGCCGTTGATGAAGTGCCCGAGCGTCCCACCGTGCGATTCGATCCATTGCCGAGCCAACTGCGCGTCCTCAGGCGCGGGACCGTAGGGCAATGGGTCATAAAGCGTGGCAAGGTCCATGAGCAGAATCCCGTTCAGCGGTATTTTACGCTTATGTCCCCCGAACTGCGCCTAGAACCGATCGTTCTTGCCGGAACGTACGTGCGCCTGGAGCCCCTCCGAGCCGATCATGCGCCCGCCCTCTTGGAGAGTTGCCGCGACCAGGAGATTTGGCGATGGATGCTCATCGAGCAGCCCACAACGCTCGAAGCGATGCAGGATTGGCTGAGTCGTGCCCTGCGCGATCAAGACCAGGGACACGCTTTACCCTTTATACAAATCGATCCCCCGACAGGAGGGGTCATCGGCACGACCCGGTACATGGACGTCCGGCCGTACGATCGATCTCTGGAGATCGGCTGGACTTGGCTCGCGCCTACCTTTCGAAGGACCGCCGCCAACACCGAAAGCAAGTTCCTCTTGCTTGAACACGCGTTCGAGAGGCTGGGAGCGAAGAGAGTGCAACTCAAAACGGATGTCCGAAACGAGATGTCTCGAACGGCGATTGAGCGAGTCGGCGCGAAGTTTGAAGGCGTCTTGAGGAACTACCAGCGACGCTTCGATGGCACGGTTCGGGATACGGCGATGTACAGCATCATCGACGCGGACTGGCCCCAAGCGCGTGAGGCCCTTAGATCGAGGCTCAGTTCCTAGGGCATCGGGTGCCGGTGGTAAGCTGAGTAGCGTCCGGTCCAGGCCATTTCGAGTTGTCGTTCGATGTCGCTCAGGAGGCTGCTGGCGCCGATTCGGAAAAGATCGGGCCGCAGCCATGCGTCGCCCAACTCCTCTTTCATCAGGATCATCCAATCGAGCGCGGACTTCGCGGCACGGATTCCCCCTGCAGGCTTGAAACCGACCTGATACCCTGTGCGCTCCTGGTAGTCTCGGAGCGCTCGAACCATCGTCAGTCCCACGGGCAACGTGGCATTGACAGTTTCTTTGCCGGTTGACGTTTTGATGAAGTCCGCGCCAGCCATCATGCATACAAGGCTTGCCTTGCCGACGTTTCGCAGCGTCCCCAAGTCGCCCGTTCCCAGAATCGTTTTGAGGTGGGCTTGCCCGCAAGCCTCTCGAAACGCCGCTACCTCGTCGAAGAGGCTCTCCCACTCGCCGCGAAGCACCAGGCTGCGATCGATTACGATGTCGATTTCCTCCGCTCCGAAGTCGATGGCCGCGCGAATCTCGTCGACGCGGGCAGCAAATGAACTCAAGCCATGGGGAAAACCCGCGGCGACCGCAGCCACCGGAATCTTTGAGCCCTCAAGCGCATCGACGGCGTCTCGAACCCTCGCGGGGTAGACACAAACGGCGGCCACCTTGAGCTCGCGGTCGAATCCGAGACCCCGCAGGACGTCTCCCCGAACGGGGCTTCGCGCCTTCCAGCAGAGTCGGCGCACGTTCGAAGCGGAGTCGTCACCGCTCAGCGTCGTCAGGTCGATCAGCCCGATCGCTCGGAGCAACCACGCCGTTTGCCAAGCCTTTTTGACCGTGCGCCTGCCCGGAAGCGTCGCCACCCTGCGTTCGATCGCGCTGGTGTTCGCGCGGACCTGCGACACCCAGTCGAGATCGAGGCTGCACCCCTGGTTGCGCCCCAGATTGGGCGTTTGCGTGAAAGGACTCGACATTCTCCAGCATTGTAGCGGATCGGCGGGCGGTCCGCAGCGCTTCGACCGAAGCATAATCGTCTCGTGATCTATTACCTGGCGACCGAGAAGGGCCGAGGCGCGATTCACCGGCATTACGAGAGATACGCGCACTCTTTTTCGCGGGTCGTTCAGGAACTCACCTACGATGAGATTCTGAGAAGAGGGAAGGCGCCTGCGGGAACTTACATCTTTGCCGATTACGGGGCGATGAATCCCGTTCAGTGGAGGCTGGTGGGGCAGCTCTGGGAGGCGATCCGGCAGGGTTCGCCGGAGTCGCTCCTGATCAACCACCCTGCGCGGGTCCTGACACGCAAGCAGCTCTTAAAGGGCCTTTTCGAGCAAGGGCTCAACAGGTTCAACGTATACGGCCTCGACGAGCCCCTCGCCGGGGTTCGGTTTCCGGTCTTCGTGCGAACGGGCGTAGGGCACTCTGGGGCGCTTTCGGGACTTCTCAACAGCCTCGAAGAGGTTCGAACTCACGCCGACCGCCTGATCTTGGCGGGGATCGATCCCAAGAATCTGCTCATTGTCGAGTTCGAGGACACGTCGGACGGCCAGGGGCGGTATCGCAAGTACGGAGCGTTTCGAATCGGAGGATCGATCTTGCCTCGGCACCTTTTCGTTTCGCGCCATTGGGAGGTGCGCTTGGGCGTTGCGGAGGACTCGGAGTCCGTTCACGAGGAGGAGCGCCGGTACCTCGATTCGGAGGAGCACCTTGGGAAGATCATGTCGCTTTTCGAGTTCGCGGGGATCGAATATGGGAGGATCGACTACTCGCTCCTCGGAGATTCGATTCAGACTTGGGAGATCAACGACAACCCCAACCTGTTGCCAGAACGAAACTCGGTCTCGCCCGGAGCTTGGCGGAACTGCATCGAGTTCGGCGAACGTTATGAGCGGGCTATGCGCGGATTGGATCGGCCTGCGAGCGGACCTGCAACAGCTCTCGCGGCCGAGGGGTTCGGCGAGGTCGCGTGGGCGGCTCTCCACGAGTACTTTTCCGGTCGACCTATAGGGGAGGCGAGAGGGTGATTCTGTATATTGCCACGCCGAACAACCTGAATACTATCGGTCATTTGGTCGAGGAGTGGGTTCCCGACCTTGCGGGTCTGATTCGAACGTTGCGATACGATCAATTAGTTGAGGTGGAGAGCCTTCCGGATGCAACATATCTGTTCGCCGATCTTGCCCGCCTGATGGACCCCGCGCGAGAGGTTGTCAAGAGCTTTGCGGATCGGGTCGCCCTTGCGGGACACAGGATCGTCAACGAACCGAGGGTCGCAAAGGGCCGCTACGAACTTCTCAGGGGCCTTTTTGAGTCCGGGCGCAACCCGTTCAACGCGTATCGGCTGAGCGAGTTTCCAAGGGAAGTGCGCTTCCCAGTGTTCGTTCGTCTTGGACGGGATCACAGCACGTCGGAGAGCCCGCTCCTCGAGAACCGAGCGGACTTGGATGAGTATTTGGTCCTTGCGCTCCTTCATGGCCTCGACCCCAACGATCTCCTCGTGATCGAGTTCGAGGACGTTGCGGATGAGCGCCGCGAGGTTTCGAAGTTCGGCGCGTTTCGCGTGGGGGGCCAAGTGCTTCCGCGCCACTTGCTTCGAGGCTCGCACTGGGCGCAACGGGTGGCTCTTCGGAGCCCAAGTTTTCGGCTGATCGAGGATGAACGCGCATATTGCGAATCCAACCCTCATCAACAGGAGATTCTCGACATATTCAACTTTGCTGGGTTGGAATATGGACGAATCGACTACTCGATCAAGGGCGGGAAGGTCGTCACATGGGAAATCAACGACAACCCGATGCCCATGTCGGCGCGGTCGGTTTACACCCCCGAGCACCTCCCCCACCAAGAGCGGTTTGCGGAGGCATTGGCCGCCGCGCTCCGCTCGTTGGATGAAGGATCAGCATAGCTTTTAGGCAAAACACTATATTCATAAGCGACGAATCGTTAGCGGATTGCGCTCTCCGGCGTCAGGAGCGATTCGGCCTTGCGGGCGATGGACTCGGGTTCGATACCGAGTTCTCGCATGACCACGTCGCCTGGCGCGGACGCCCCAAACCGATCGATCCCCACGTGCGCCTGCGCATACTTCGACCAGCCCCAGGTGGCTCCGGCTTCGACGGAAAGAGTCGGAATCTCAGGCGGCAGCACGCTCTCCTTGTACTCCTGGTCTTGCTCCTCGAAAAGCTCGCAGCAAGGCATGCTGACGACCCTTGCTCCACGTCCGCGTTCCCCGAGGATGCGGGCGGCCTCGAGGCAAGGGGCCACTTCGCTTCCCGTCGCGAGGAGCGTGACCTTAGCAGGCTGTTCCGGCTCATGCAGGACGTACGCGCCCCTTCGCGCGGGGTGGCGCTCGATGTCTTCGCTCGAAACAGCAGGAACGCCTTGCCGCGTAAGGACCAGGCACGAAGGCCCCGCGCTTCGTCGCAACGCTTCCAGCCAGCACGCTGCGGTCTCGTTGCCATCCGCGGGCCTAAAGACAAACAGGTTGGGCATCGCCCGCAGACTCGAAAGTTGCTCGATGGGCTGGTGGGTCGGCCCGTCCTCGCCAAGACCGACAGAATCGTGCGTGAAGACGAACAGGCTGGGGCAATGCATAAGTGCCGCAAGCCGGATCGCCGGGCGGCAGTAGTCGCTGAAGATGAGGAAGGTCGCCCCGTACGCGCGCAGGCCCCCGTGCAAGTTCATGCCGTTGACCGCGCATGCCATTGCGTGTTCACGAACGCCGAAGCAAAGGTTGCGGCCTTCGGGCGACGTCGGCTGAAACGCCGGGCTCTGCGCAATCCACGTGTTGTTGCTCTCGGCGAGATCCGCGCTTCCGCCGAGGAGTTCAGGAATCGGCCCCGCAACGGCCTGAATGACCTTGCCGCTGGCGGCACGAGTGGCAATTTTGGAGTCAAACTCGGGCAAATCGACTGCAAGTCCGACAGGAAGCTCCCTTCGGAGGGTACGAGCTAGTTCCTGGGCTTCCCTCGGGAAAGCTTGCCCGTAGGCGTCGAGAGCTTCGGTCCATTCGCGCTCCCACGTTTCTCCCCGGCCGAGGCTCGCGCGGAAGTGATCGAGGACGGATTCTGGGACCCAAAAGGCGGTGTCTTCCGGGAGGCCGAGCGCGCGCTTGGTGAGTCGAACTTCTTCTTCCCCAAGCGGGGCGCCGTGCGACGCTGACTTGCCCGCCTTGTTGGGGCTCCCGAAACCGATCTGGGTCGGGCACACGATTAAGGAGGGCCGGGCGGTCTCTCCGATGGCCTCATCGAGGGCCCTGCTCACCCGGTCGACGTTCATGCCGTCTTCGAGGCGGATCACCTGCCAATTCAGCGCCTCGAACCTCCCTCCGACCTCTTCGGTAAAGGTGATATCGGTCGAGCCGTCGATCGAGATTTCGTTGTCGTCATAAAGACAAATCAGCTTGCCGAGCCGCAGGTGCCCAGCAAGCGAAGCGGCCTCGTTGGTGACGCCCTCCATGAGATCGCCATCCGAGCAGATCACATAGGTTCGGTGGTCGACGATCTCATGGCCCGGCCGGTTCCACACCGCGGCGAGATGCTTCTCCGCGATGGCCATCCCCACCGCCGTCGAAAAGCCCTGGCCGAGCGGCCCTGTAGCCATCTCCACTCCCGGCGTGAGCGTGTTTTCTGGGTGCCCGGGGGTCCTGCTCCCCCATTGCCGAAAGGCCCGCAGGTCGTCGAGGCTAAGGTCGTAGCCGGTCAGGTGCAAGAGAGCGTAGAGGAGCATCGAGCCGTGCCCTGCGGACAGCACGAACCGGTCTCGGTTGAACCAAGACGGGTTGCGGGGGTTGTGCCGCAGGTGCCGGGTCCAGAGAGCGTAGGCCATCGGCGCAGCTCCGAGGGGCATTCCCGGATGGCCGCTGGCGGCTTTCTGCACGGCGTCGATCGCGAGCCCTCGGACAGTATTGACGGCGAGCGCGGCGAGTTCGGTCGAGGGGTCATGCACGTCGTTGAATCTACCTGAGCGGCGGGTTGTTCGTTACGCGGGCGGAGGTGAGGTAGTCTGAAGTTCGTGCTTGGCCTCCCGTTGTTGCTGGCTTCGGTTCTTTGCCTCCCGGACCCTTCGCAAGGGAGAAGCGGCGTTTACGTCGCCCCCGGAGCGGAGGCTCAGTCTTGGGCGATCAATTCCAATCGAACTGTGATCTGGCAGGGCCAGCAGTACGTGCCTTTAGGTGCGGTCCTACCGGGTTCACCGGTCGAAATCGCTCAGGCCGCTGCGTCGGGGATCAAGGACGTCGCGGTCGAGCTTCCGGCGGGCGGGATGGGTTGGGAAGCGGCGTTTCAGTCTTTGGAAGCTGGAGGGCTGCGCTATATGCTGACCCTCTCCTCGCTCGCGCCCGGCCCTTATGGCGTCGCTGTCGAACCTCAGGGCTACCGATTCACCGGAATCACGAACGACCGCCACATCGAATTCACGGTCCCCGGCGCTGATCGCGCGCTGGCCTTCTTGGTGACGCAACGGGATGGCGCGGTGCAGGAGCGATACAGTGTCGCGACCCCCGAAGGGAGGTTCTCGCTCGACGTAAAGCCCCGAACGGAGTTGGAGCACGTCCTCATCGTTTACCCGGTGCTTCAGAGCCACAAGCTGATCGATTGCTGGGATCGCTTCGACGAACACCGCGACGAACTGCTCCAATCGCTTCGCAGCCACCCTCCCGGCCCTGGGCTGAGGGGAATTGTGAACCCACTGGGCCGCGTGATTCGGATGCGGGCGCAGCGGACGTTTGTCCCGACGAGCGGCTTCTTCCGAATGGAGCTTCGGGCTTATTTGGAGTTGCGATACCGGACGGTTGAGACCGTTCAACGGGCATGGTCGATGAGCGCCTCTGGCCTTTCTTCGTTCGAGGACCTCGCGAAGCTGGTTCCTCTTTGGTCCGGCTCGCGGGGCCTGTCGCTGCTTCTCGATCCCGATTCGGGGAAGACCTACCCTTGCGAGTCCCGGCGCAGCGCGATCTGGGACGACCTCGAAACGGTGATCAACGATGCGATGGTCAAGCGGTTTTCTCGGTTGACGCAAGCGATCAAGAAGGTGTGCAACGTCCCGGTGATTCAGGATTGGGAAGGATGGGCTTCGCCCTATGAGTCGGGCCGGGTCGCTATGGACGGGCTGGGCGCGCGGGTCGATGGCCTCTCGCCTTCCCTGATTGCGGCGAGCGCGGGACCTGTGGCGAGTTCGACTTCGAGGTGGTCGGAATCGGGTCTGATGGTCGCGACTGAAGTGGACGGATTGGGAAGCGCTCCCGATACGAACTCGCTGCTGGGCGCGGTGGAGGACCTGCTCTCCCTGGGGTTCAGGGGTTTCTACTTCCGGGCTAGCGGGCGGAGCGTCCTCGAAGCGATCGTTCAGATCGCCGAGCGCGTTCAAAGCGACACGAGCCTATCGCTCCGGACGTTTCAGGCGCTGTATTATCCCGAAAGCGCCGCTTATCCGGCCGTAACGATGAAGCTTCCTGGAGGTTACTGGTGGCTCCCCTCGCCCGCACCTGGGGACCGCATCGACCTGGGGCGCAGCTTCTTCGCCTACAGGTTCGCGGAACCGGGCAATGAGTTTGTGGCGCTTTGGACGCGCGGACCCGCCGGAAGGATCAAGTTGCGGTTCCTCGATTCGAAAAACCTCACGTTTCAGGCCGTCGACGGCACGGACCCCAACCCGAAGAACGTTCGCGGCGGGGTCGAAGTCAACGTCGGGCCGCTGCCGCTCGTGATCCGGGGGACCCAAGAGATCCCGATCCCAGAGCCGGCGTACCAAGAGGCCGTTGCGCGGTTTGATGCGCTGCTGCTCGCCGCCGAAGAACGAAGGATCGACGACACGGAATTCCGCTTCCTCTTCCGCGACGCCTTGAATGGGTTTGAGCGCAATCCAGGCGGGAGCTTTGGGATCATGCGGCAACAGGTGATCGCTCTCGGCTCGAGGCTGGGCGGGTGGAATTGGATCGAGGCTGAAAACGTGCGTGATACCTCGTTCAGCGAGATCGTCGAAGCTCCCGGAACCAGCGGCCGAGGCGCCCTCTCGCTTTCGACTCCGTTCGACAACCGAGGCGAGCGCTACTTCGCCGAGTACTCATTCTTGCCGAGGAGCAACGCCGACCTCGAGGTCTGGATCGCTGCAAGGATCGAGCCCATCTATCGCAAGGCGGTGACCTTGGAGATCGGAGGACAGATTCTTCGGATACAAGGCGATCCGATCAGCTACTACGGGCGGCAGTTTGGGTGGTACCGATTGGGGCTCACGCGCCTCGAATCCGGACAGACCAAGCTCACGCTTTGGGTCGATGGCCTCGAAGGGATCGACGTGCAGATCGACGCGATCGTGCTGTATCCGGGGCAGTTCTCGCCCATCGGACCGATGCCCCCCGATTTCGCGGTGGGCCCGAGCCTACTTTCGGTTCGGTGAAATCTCTACCTTCGAGACGGCGCAGGGCACGCCCTCGCTGGCCGTGATCAGCCACTTGCCGTCGAGCGAGTAGGCGATGGCCTCGCCCTGAGCTTCGATGGCGATGGCGATGCGCTGGGGGCTGCCCGCGGTCCAATCGCGCGATTCGGGCACGGGGAACTCGTGAGCCGAGAAGTAGCCTCGAAGGGAGACCCAGTCGCCGTCAGGGGAGAAGTCGCCGCCGGTCAAGAGCAGAGGCTGGCCCAACGCGGTGAGGCTCTTGAGTTCGGCGACGAACTCCATCTTGATCGTCGTCCCCGGCGTTTGGTTGGCGCTCCGAACTCGATAGGCGCGCGACGGACTCTTTGAGGACTTGCTGACGACCCACCAGTCTCCAGACCTCGGGTCGACGAGAAAAGCCTCTGCGTCTCTCGCGCCGTCGGGGTACTCGAGAACGAAACTCTCGAACCTCGTAATCTTGTCGGGGAGGTCTTTCGATTCCTCGACGCGATGGACCGTGACGGACTTCCTCACTGCGAGGTTGTCGCCGATGTCCGCAAAGAAGAGGTACGGCTTGCCCCCGACTTCGGCGCTTGAGCAGTCCTCCCAATCGAAGGCTTGGGCGCCCTCGAGCTCGAAAGGACCTGCTACGTTACCTCCGAGGTCGATCCGCCAGAATCTGGGAGGGTCGCCGGAGTCGTTATGGACGTAGTAGCTCCCTTCTCGGAGGAGGCTGCGCGCAAGGCCCGAGCACTCGTCGACCTCCTTGACGGCGGTAAGCTTAACTGCCAAGGTCGGTTGTCCGAACGACCGCTGAGACTGAGAGTCGGAGTCTACGTGGGAGAACTCGGAGCACGCAGCGCCCAGCAGCAGACTCAATGCTGGGACGACAAAGCCAATGGAGCGCATCAGGTTCATTATGGTGCGTGCTCGATTCCAAGTAGGTGCGCGTAGTAGAGATACTGGTGCGCCCACCCGGCCCGTTTTCCAAACCGATCGCGGAACCATCCGCCCAGTTTGAGATACCGCGAGTCGGTCAGCGATCTGCCTCGCCATTCGGGGAAGTACAGGTTCACGCTCGCTTGCCACAAGTGGGTGTCGATGGGGACGGCCTCCGTGTGGTGCAAGGCGAAGAGCGCGATACAGTCGGCGAGCTTGCGGCCGACGCCTTTCAGGGTCAGCAATTCGTTGACGGCTTGTTCGTAGGGACGCCGCTTCAGGTCATCGAGCCAGCCGTCGCCCCGCTCTCCCACTTGGGCGGCGATCGAGGGAATCGTGCGCGCGCGGTATCCGAACCCCAACTGCCTGAGTTCCTCCTCAGGAATCTGCGCGATGCGTTCGAGGCGCGGAAATCGGCGCGCCCAGCGTTCCGCTGCACCGGCGATCGGATCCCCGTACTCCGCAAGGCAGTTCGCCATTTTCGTGATGCGAGCTAGGTTGTTGTTGACCGTGCAAAGGAAGCACGCGAGCGCCTCTTGGGGGTCAGAGGGCCTCATCAACCGCAGTCCATGAAGGCCCCTCACGCTGGGCGCGAGTTCGGGAGCTTCGGCAAGAATCTCGCTTTCGACCTCTTCGAGGTCCGTGTCCAGCCGGAAGAGGGAACTGAACTGCTCTTCTGCCGCGTTCGTTTCCACGGCTACAGTGACCCTTGCGGGCGAACTTCGGACGGTCAGGCTGTAATGATGCTCTCCGTCGACCCCTCGCCAAACGCCGTAAGCTTCCGGCTTCCATCGAAACACCTGCCCGCTGGAGAGGCAGAGCTTGGGGTCGAAGCGGCCGTCGGGAACCCCCCTTTCGAACCGGTTCAACCGGCGACCTCATGGCGGACGTCGTCCGGCAGCATCGCAAGGAACTCCGCCTCGTCGAGTACGCGGACGCCCAGTTTTTGGGCTTGATCGAGCTTACTGCCCGCGCCCGGACCCGCCACGACCGCAAAAGTGTTCTTGCTGACGCTCGACGCGGTCTTGCCCCCCAGCCGCTCGACGCACTTTTCGGCTTTGTCGCGTGGGAAGCTCTCAAGCTTTCCCGTAAAAACCCAAGTCTGCCCCGCGAAGAGGTCGCAGACCGGCGCGTCAGGTTCGACGGGCGCGACTCCAAGGTTCAGCAGGTCCTCGATCATCGTTCGAGTTTCGGGGTCTTCGAAGAAGAGTTGGATTTCTGAGGCCGTGCGCGGGCCGACGTCCGGGACCGCAATGAGCTGCCCATAGTCCGCCGTCAGAATCGCGCCAAGACTCCGAAAGTGCCGGGCGAGGTCGCGAGCGGCTTTCTCACCCACAAACGGGATTCCGAGCGCATGGAGGAACCGATCTAGGGGTCTCGTCTTGGCGGTCTCGATGGCCTGAAGGAGGTTGGCAACGCTTTGCTCGCCCATCCGATCCAGTTCCACCAACTCCGCCTTCCGTTCGTTCAGACGAAACACGCTGGGCAGATCGGAGAGCCAGCCGAGTTCGAGCAACCTGTCGATGATCTTTTCGCCCAGCCCCTCGATATCGAGAGCGGACCGCGAGGCGAGGTGGCGGAGCTTGGCGGCCGTTTGGGCGGGGCATTTACGGTTTTGGCATCGCAAGATCGCTTCGCCGGCGGGCTTGGCCACAGGGCCGCCGCACTCGGGGCACTCGGTGGGTTCTTGGGGCGGGGAGGCGTCGGGAGGACGCTCAGAAAGCACCGGTCCAACGACCTCAGGGATGACATCTCCGGCGCGCTGAACGATCACTCGGTCACCTTCGCGCACGTCCTTGCGGCGGATTTCGTCGATGTTGTGCAGGGTGGCTCTCCCCACGGTCACCCCACCTACGAAAACCGGCTCCAATTCGGCCACCGGGGTGATCGCGCCGGTCCGGCCCACTTGCCACACGATCCGCTCCAACCGGGTCATGGCCTGCTCGGCTGCGAACTTGTACGCGATGGCCCAACGAGGTCCGCGCGCCGTGCTTCCGAGTTCTTCTTGAAGTCCGAGGTCGTTCACCTTCACGACGATGCCGTCAATTGCGAAGGGGAGGTCCGCTCGAGTTCCCGCTGCCCGCTCAACGAATTCGCAAACCTCGTCGATCCCCGTGCAGACCTTCGCTTGGTCGACGCGGACGGCAAAGCCGAGATCCCTCAGGGCGTTGAGCGTGTCGAATTGAGTCTCCGCAAGTCGGGGCCCAGCCCCCAGCGAATACGCGAAGAAGCTCAGCTTCCGTTGCGCGGTGAGGCGGCTGTCGAGTTGGCGAAGCCCCCCTGCGGCGGCGTTGCGAGGATTGACAAACACTTGCTCGCCCGATGCGGCGCGCTCCTCGTTGACCCTTTCAAAGTCGGCCTTCATCATCAGAACCTCGCCGCGAACCTCGATCAACCCGGCGAGCGGTTCTCGGAGGCGCAAGGGAACGCCCCGCACCGTTCGCGCGTTGGGGGTCACGACCTCCCCGGCGAACCCGTCTCCCCGCGTCGTGGCGACTTGGAGCGGGCCGTTTTCATAGGACAGCGAGATCGAAACGCCGTCGAACTTCAACTCACAGAGGTACTCGATCGCCGAACCGTCGCCAAGGCCCCTGCGGACCCTCTGATCGAACGCGCGGAGTTCGTCAGGGGTGAAGGCGTTGTCGAGCGAAAGCATCGGCACGGCGTGCTGGTGCGATTCGAACCGTTCGAGGGGCGGCGCGCCGACAATGAGGGTCGGACTGTCCGGCGTTTGAATCTCTGGGTGAGCCTGTTCGATTTCGAGCAGTTCGCGGAACATCAGGTCGTACTCGGTGTCGCTGATCTCAGGTTCACCGAGAACATAGTAGAGGTAATTGTGGCGTCGGAGGGCCTCCCGCAGTTCCGCTGCCCGCGTGGCCAAGTCCATGGACGCGATCATACCAAAGCCCTTGCGCGTTCCGGGTAAAAGCAAGTTATGAAATACAGGACCGACCTGGAAGGAGTGCGCCCTGAGTTGCTGCAGGACTTCTGTGCCGACTGGCCCCAACGGCCTTCGCCGTCGAGGCTGTTTCGCGCTCTGCAGAACGCCGACTTCGTAGCGGTCGCTTGGTCGGAGGACGAACGCCAGTTGCGCGGTTTTGCCTACGTGGTCACCGACAAAGAACTGTTCGCGTTTCTGCCCCTGATCGAAGTCCGGGCCGAAGACCAAGGCAAGGGTGTGGGGTCAAGGCTCATGGACATGCTCATCGACCAGACCGAGGGCTTCTACGCTCTCGACCTTCTTTGCGACGAGCCTCTGAGGCGCTTCTACGGCAAGTTCGGGATGCAGCCGCTCCTAGGCATGGCCATCCGCCGCCCCGAGGCGCTGCAAGACTGATTCTGGAGCGCTCCGAGGCGACGGATGAGTCCTCTTCAAGGACCTACCCTTTGCCGTTCCAGTAGCGGTTGACTTCGTCTTCCGTCGTTCCAGAGGCGCGAAGCTGGGAGACGTGGGGGAAGGACACGTGCCCGTCGACCCACATCGCCGCCACTCGCTTCGGATCGAATCGTCCCCAAAGCTGGCCCTGCGAGCGGGCGTCGGGAAAGGCCCCCGACCAACCGTTGTAAGGGGGCAGTCCCGGAGGCACAGGAACTGCGAACGGAGGCTGGATTCGCGAATACCCGACCGCGTTTCGCACGGTAACGGGAGGTCCGCCATAAGCGGGCGGAACTTGGAGGTCCTTCATCGTCGCCTCTGCGAACATGATCGTGTTTGCGACGTTATCCAAGGAAGTCGTCGAGATTCCCGAATACCAAGGGAATGGAGTTCCATACAGCGAACCAACGGTGACGGTATTGAGATACCTGAAGTTGAATCCGTAGCTCGGATTGGCGCCCACAAGGTAGTGATGGTAGCTGTTATTCGGGTCGAAGCGCCCGCGGCCTTGAGAATCACTTTGCACGGGATCTTGCTCGACGTCTTGAGGACAAAGGAACATCTGCTCGTTCTTCGTGTAGGGAAGCAGAAGGATAGGGTAGTAATGGAACCCATACGAGGTCGGATACGAGTTGTCGCTCGGGTTGTAAGTGAAGAGCGGCATCGCCTTGTCGTCGTTGTCGCCCATATAGAGGAGCGACGCCACGGAGACTTGCCGCAGATTTGAGAACGTGACGGATTTCTTCGCTGCGATTTTCGCCTGAGCGAACACGGGAAAGAGGATGGCTGCCAAGATCGCGATGATCGCGATCACAACCAGCAATTCGATGAGGGTAAAGGCGCGACGTAGCATGAAGCCATTGTTTCGCCCTTACCCCTTGTCGCGCAGCCCCAAATGACGGAGACTTGATCGTCCTAACGAACGATCCGACGGTCCGTTATGTGGGTCAAGGGATCGTTATCCGGCGCAAATGACCCTATACGCGCGTATAGGTCGCCTTCATGAACTCCATCCACTCGCCGTTCTCCTGCTCGCCATACGAAGTGAGCGTGCGATGGTTGTCGTCGACGATCTCGATGACGTCCTTATAGTTGGCCGTCTCGCCATCGACCATCATGTTCGGGCCGACGCATCGCAGCGTCATGACTCGCCCGTCGTCGCTGATCTCGCCTTCGTACTTCCAGAGGTGCGAGGAGACGTCGGCCATCCAGAACCCCCTGTAGCCTCGAAAGGTGACGTCGAAGCCCAGACCGGTCTTGTAGCTCATGGTGTCGCCGCCAGGCATAGTTCCCGATCCTTCCCCGTGAACCCACAGGGGGCCAAACTCGACGACCGATTCGAATCCCGTCCCGGTGGCGGTGCTGCCGTCGGGCATCATCATGGTGCTTTCTACCTTCCAGTTGCCCACGAGCTTCTTCAGCCAGCCGTGCTCCGGCAGTGGCTGCGTCCCGCTGGGCATTTCTTGTGTGTCCGTGCTCATGGGTCAATTATGACGCGGCAGTAAAGAATGATGCTGAGAGGGTGTCCGAGACCAAGCGGCATCTCCGGCAAGCGTTGCGCCTGCGTCCCGCAATTGTAGCGCCCGCGTCCCGCAGGCATCCGGTAGTCCACAAACGTAGCGCATATGTCCCGCAGGCATCCGGTAGCCCTGCTGAGTCACGCCGACGCGGACTACGCTGAGAACAGCGTCACACCATAGCCCCGCCGAGCCGTAAACTGCCAGCTCACCAGCATCACGCAAGGCGGGAATACGGTGAAGAGCTTCACCAACGATGACGCCGGGCGAAGAACGAGCATGGACGTGGGCGGGGTGGGGGTGACCTCGTACAACTACGCCGCCGCTGGGCGGCTGTGTTTGCAGCTCGACCCTTCTACCTGTGCGCATGGCGGAACGCCCAGATCGCCCCGGCAACTACCAGAAGGGCAGCCGCGGAACATAGAACGACGGTCATTGGATTCCCGCGCGTGCCTTTCCTAGGCGCTGAGCCGGCGTTAGCTGCGCTCACTTTATCTGAGGCAACACGCCCTGTGGGAGGCTGCGTGGTAGCCGCATTTGCTGCCGAGTCTGGCTCTTCGCCTCCTGTTGCGTTGGCATAGTGATTCAGGATTTCGCCGGTGTCGGAAGCTACGACAGCGTCTTCCTTCAGCCCATGTATCCAGTATCCCAGGGGCATTGTCTTGGACCGATACAGAGCCCTACCGCGCTCGGACAACGGCCCCCACTCATTCAGGTACTGGTAGGCTGGACCCAATACGGTCGGAGAAGGCCCCACGTCGATCACTTCTCTAGCTGCTTGCACCGCCTGTTCCGACGTGATGTTCACCGTAGGCGGGGCATAGGTGTAACCGATGAAGCGTTGAAGCTCCACGATCTCACCTGTCAGAGAGTCCAGGCCGATAATCGCCTTGTTTCCAGCCCCCAGCGTCGAGTAGCCGTTGGGACGATCATGAAACTTTAGATATATGAGTGCCTTTCCTATATTTCCGTGGGCATCCGGTACGGGGATCGGGCGGTGGCTGACGTCTGGACCGAAAGCCCAACCGATGGCCTCCAGCTTGCGTTTTGCCTTTGTGATCAAATCCGCCTCGTCCCTGTAGAAGGGAGGGCCGGATTTCGGCAAACGCAACCCATCGGGTCCGTTCACCGCAGAATAGAGCTTTGAATTGGAGTAAGCTTTAATGGCTCCCGTTTCTTCGTCGAGACTGACGATCCTGTCGCCGCCGCCCACACTCCATCGGGCGACTGTCAAGTCAAGACGATGCCCGACAACGCGGCGAGCGCTCAATAGTGAAAGATCGCCGGGCGAGATTTCCGGTTCTACACGCTGAAGGAATGTCCGAGCGACTTGGACGGCAGCGCTCTCGCTCGTAACCTGGCCATTGACCTCGGCGCCCCAGCAACTGACGATGATGAAACAAAGGGCTCCTCGCTGTTTGGTGTGGGTTGGCGTAATCTGATGGGATGCAACCGACCGAGTTATTTGCTCTTGGCCTTGGGCTGACGCCCCCTTGGAAGATCGTGGACATCGAGTTCATTGACGGTGAGGTTCACATCAAGGTGGACTTTGAGCGCGGGGCCAGGTTTGGCGGGCTTGAGGTTCACGCCACTTCCGAGCGGAAGTGGCGGCACCTGAACTTCTTCAAGTATCCGTGCTTCATTCATGCCAGGGTGCCTCGGGTCATCGGCAAGGACGGGAAGGTGGCCACGGTTCAGGTTCCCTGGGCCCATGCGGGCAGCGGCTTCACGATGGACTTTGAAGCGCACGCGATCGAGCTCGTTTCCCAGATGCCTGTGGCGCTGGCGGCCAGGCTCCTGAGACTGTCGGACACCCGGCTCTGGCGGCTCATCCATCAATACGTGAAGCGAACCCGAGACGCCCTGGGCATCGGCCAGCCGACAAGGATCGGGGTGGACGAGACGGCGGCAAGGCGCGGCCACGACTACATCACGGTCTTCGTGGACTTAGATGCCCGGCGCGTTCTGTATGCTTGCCAGGGGAGAAGCGGCGCTGCCCTTTTCGAGTTCAAAGCGTTCCTGAAGGCCAAAGGCGCGGACCCCGCCAAGGTGCAGGCCTTCACCTGCGACATGGGACCGGCGTTCCTTGGCGGCATCGCGCAGGCCTTCCCCCAAGCAAGCGTGACGCTCGACCGCTACCACCTTGTGGCCCTTCTGACAAGGGCGGTCGATGTAACGAGAAAAGCCGAAACCAAGAAGGCGACGAAGTTCAAACGAACCCGCTGGCTCTGGCTCAAGAACCCAACCAACCTCTCAGAGAAAGAAAAGCTGAGCCTCCAAGAGCTTCTGGAAGAGAACGCCTTTCCCCTCACCGGAAAAGCCTACGGCCTCAGACTGGCTTTCCAGGAACTCTTCAAAGTCCCCAGATGCCAGGCGCAGACCGCATTCTACGAGTGGATCGGCATGGCCCTCGCCTCAGAGATCCACGCCGTCGTCGAGGTCGCCGTCACCTTCTTCAATGCGGCGGACAAGATATTGAGGTGGTTCGAAACCCGCATCTCCAACGGATTCCTGGAAGGCCTCCTTGCGGGCTGCCGGTGGGGCAGCCGTGCATCGCCAGGCTTTCAGAGGTGGGAGCCAGGCGCAAATACCGTTGGGTTCGTGAAACAAAGCGGTTGCGGGATTGGGCGGAGACCGAGCGCCGATCAGCGGAGCCATAGTCTCTGGACCAGCCAGAGACCGGTAAGCACAAGCAGAAGGAGGCCCAGCACGGTCAGCAACCACTTCAGCCTTGCTTCAGGCGAGCGGTAGACGCCTCGTCCCCAGTCGAGTTTGGCGGCGCAGGCGGCGCAGACGATCCGCATGCCATAGTGGGTTCGATGGCTGCGCTGGCGGCGCCGGGCGTAGAGCGTCCAGAAGGACTCGCCGACGTAAACCTGCCGGCGCTGCCTCAGTTCGGAACCGGTGATGGGCTTTCCGCAACGGTAGCAGCTTGCCATGGGTCTGGCGTGGCACAAGTGACCGACTTCGTCAACTTGCGTGGCGTTCTCTGGACGGCTCAGCTTTTGGCCGACCTTCTCGGCAGCCTAGAGCGCCCTTCATGCAACCCGGGGACTTGTCTACTCCAGAAGCAAAGCGAATGTGAACGTCCACCGGTACAAGAAATCCTAGTCTCACTCCAAGCAAATCTGCTGTAGAATGCTTGTATGTCCCTCACGCAGTTCGAACGAGGAGACAGTAGGGCGGCCAGTCGAGAAGCCGTGCCCTGGCACACGCAGGCCTTTTCGCGCGAATTCCACAGGATCGACGATCCCGAACTGGCGATCGAAGCGGCCTGCCGCGCCGAGCGGAACAACTTAGCCGCAGCAAGAATCGGCCTGCCGACGATAGGGCAGGAACTTGAGAACCAGCACGGTTTGCGCTTTAGAGTTCGAGAGCACCTGTATCTGCCGAACGTCAATACGGCTCACCGGTGGAGCATCGGCGAGATGGGCCTGCCGGAAGACCTGTATCCGGTCATCGAGCCGCTGAACATGTCGAAGCGGTTCATGGACTTCATTGGGAAGGTGGACCGGTGCACGACCAAGGTCTTCGTGCCCGTTGACACGATGCCCGGTTTCAGAAGGGACGCGGCACCCCGGCACAATTCGCTTCACAGCGCAGACCCTCGCGGACTGCTGATGTTTCTCGACGCAGCGACGCTGCACGAGACGATCTTCGCACACGAGGTCGGACATGCCTGGGTGCAGTATGTTGACCGTTGCGAGGATGAGAGGACACTCGCGGACCTTACCGATCCTGCAAGGCTGAACCAGTTCAACTTCATTCAGTCCTACGTTCTGGACCTCAAAGTCAACGAGCTGCTTCGGCGCAGAGGCTTCGACATGGAGCCCATCGACGGCGATCATGCGATCGCCATGAACAACATCGCCAAGCTCTTGGATTCGGGCTTCTCTCCGCCGACAAGGCGCGAGGCCGTTTTTGGCGCGTTGCAGTTCGCCGAACAGATCGTCGAGCGGGAGCGGGGCAACCGGCCGGCTCTCGTGCGCTTCGATGATGCCCTTGCCAAGCTGAAGGGGTACGAACCGGGGATTCACAGGCTGGCGTCCGGGATGGCTGAGGCGGTGTTCGAGTTCGGGATCGACAGTAAGGAAGCGATCAGCAACGCCGTCGACAAGTGCCTCACTCTTGCTTTCGAGTTCACTGGCGACCCGCTCGACTTCGAGAATGACGTGGTGGTTCCGCCGAGTGAAGAGCCGGACTTCGACAAGTGGCCGGATTGGATTTCGGGCGCGTCTCCGAGGGTGAAGTGCCAGATTGGCCGGGTGATGGCATTGAATGACATACCCGACGAGAGCACTTGGTCGCTCTCCTGCCACCGGATCACAGGCGCGGATGTGTCATTCCAACTGGCTGATGGCACTCTTCTCGGGCCCTATCGGATTTCGACGCCTTATAGCGTTTGGCACCTTCACCAGATGAAGGAACTCGACAAAATGAACAAAGAGGCTAGTGGGCGTCACACCAAGCTCATGGAGGAAGTGATGCAGAGGAACAAAGAGAATCGAGAGAAGCAAGAAGCGGCGCATACACTGGCGATAGGGCGACCGGTCGTACCTCATCCGAACGTGCCTGGTCAATTGCAGCATCCCCAGCCGCCGGGCATGCCGACCATGCCCGCTCCGGGGCTACCGTTCCCAGGCCGCATACCCGGGAGAAGGCCGTACATGGCGGGGCTGGGGCGGTTCTTAACCGAGGCACGCCTTGCCGAGAGGTTGGCTGGGGAGCATCCCTATGCTTACGCGTTGAACAATCCGACGACCTATATTGATCCGGAAGGACTTCAGCCGCAAGGGAGGCCCGGCCCGCCGTTCAATCCCGGATTCTGGAACAAACCGGGGGTAATTGAAGAGAATAACTGCTACAACTACGCGTGCAATGATCCTGGCGGCGACTTTCGACAGCCGGGAGGCATCTCCGGAGGTCGCTTTAATAACTTTCCTGGGGGGAAGCCGTCCTGTAACAACATTCTTGCAAACGCGAAGCGAGATGGGCTAATTGACATTAACCCGCGCTACCGCAGAGGCTGTCCTCGAGGGTGGCACAAAGTTTGCGTTTACGTAACCACGGACGCTAGCGGATTCGTTGACTTTCACTGGTATCGGCAAGATAATAACGGTTATTGGTCCGACAAGCCGGGAGAAACACCCGCTGTGAATTGCTATCCTGGCACTAATGAACCGATAACGAATCCAGATCAAGACGCTCACCAGAGAGGTTACTACCGAAAGTGTGGATGTCTGTGTGCGAAAACAAAGCCTTGGTCGTAGTACTGCTTCTGGTGAGCCTTTATGGGTGTTCAAAGCCCGTTTCTAAGGGTACGATTATAGGCGATGAGTTCCGGTCGCGTGGTGAAACAAGCGAAATGAAGGCAAAGCAATTGGATTCGGGCTCTTTCTTTCCTGATGTGCCAGCCGCGATCCGGAGCCCACTACTTACTGCTCCCCTGCCTAGCCGTTTTGATTCTTATCGTGATCTAATGAATTGGGCAGGTGCCTTGCCGATCCGGGCCCGCATCTTTGGGCTTAAGTGGGCAGAATCCGAGCTCGATGCTATAGCCATTCCGGCATTTAGCGGAAGGCGCGCCATAGTTCTTGTCGTCTTTGCGTCCAGGAATCAGGATCGCCGGCTAATTTATTTAAACTCAGGGGTGGATTTGACGCGGACGTTGCAGGACCCCTTCACTGTGCAACTTGACGCGAGAGATCGCCTGCAGCTCTTGTCCGGTGGTGAAATGGCCGGGTACGTTGAGTTTCGTCAAGGGCGGGAGGCTATCGAACTTGCGTTCAAAAGGTAGTTACGTCCCCACGTTTTTCGGTGGCGCTCCTCTGCTCGCAGGCTTCGCTGGGCATGTACTTTATCCATGAGCGTTCGGTCGCCATCCTAGAGAAATGAGAGCCAATCATCGACATTGGACAGTCTTCGCATCTATATGCCTCCTTCTACTTCTTGTCGAATTGCAGTTTTCCTGCGGCTCAGCGCCGCACGACTTGGTGAATCGTGTCCCAATTGGAAGCAAGCTTTCCGAATTGGACCGATACCTCAATAGAGGAAGCGGGAGTTACGGCGAGGTCATTGAATGGGCTAGGGCCGATAAGCTGGCCGATCGCAGTGCAGTCCAGATCCAGAATGAATTCGGACTGTTCATCAAGAAGGACAAGGGTTTCTACGATCAGTGGCAGGCATCAAAGCAAGAGCGGGACCGGTTCTCGGGAGAGATTAGGTTTATCCATCATGGGACCACAAGTTCGGACGTAAACAGCTTCATTTACATAGACGGAAAGCTCCAAAGGGCGGAGTGGGGATTCCTACCCGGTTGAGAGATGATCTGGAACACCTCGGCGATGTTCCTGCCCTTATAGCGCACCTCCAGCGTCTCGCGGTTGTAGCGCCGGCCTTTGCAGACCTCGCACGGCATCCCGATAGATCGGGATAAACTCCGACGTCCGGCAGGAAGTGCATCTCGATCTTGATGATGCCGTCGCCCTTGCTCGCCTCGCACCGCCCGCCTTTGACGTCGAAGCTGAAGCGTCCGTTCTTGTAGCCGCGCATCTTTGCGTCTGTCGCTAGCCCTGGCCTGATTTGAGAAGCGCGCCCGTAGCAGTGGTCTGCCCCCCAAAACTGAAGACGTCAGAAAAGTAGTCCTCTGGTTCAAACTGGAGGCAATCATGAAGAGATCGAAGTTCACCGAGGAGCAGATCGTGAGGATTCTGCAGGAGGCAGCATCGGGCCAGAAGACGCAGGCCCAGCTTTGCCGCGACCACGGAGCCAGTCCGGGCGGGTGGCCGTCCCATGAGATGGGTCTACAACTTACGGGTGGCACCCAGATTGGGTCTCCCAGGGCCCAGCCAAGGAGAGTGCCTGTCCCCTTCTGCCGCGCTCCTTGGGGTGCTCGTGTTACTTGGCCCGCGAGACGCGGGCGCTCCCAGAGCCGTGGGCAGCGGTCTGGAAGATCGCGACAGAGACATAGAAGGGCATCCATTCAGACCTGATCATGGGCTCAGATAGCCAGATCAGCGGTGAAGCAGATGCTCGGCGGGTGTCGCCGGGCGGCAAGGGCGATGCTGCAAAAGGCGACTTTCGACTTGTTCTCCGCGTGTTCGTGTAGGGCGCGAGGGGTGCTCCCGTTAAGGGCTCCAAAAAGGCACTCCCAACTTTGGTCTTGACGTTTTGGAGAATGTGTTGTATAAGTAAGGGCATGTGGGGGCGTGCGAGGAAGGGGGTTTTCGGCAGGCTCGTCTCGATCACGCTCGTTTTGAGCCTTGCCTACAGTTCGGGTTCGGCGGGGATCAACGGCGCTCTTCTGGCTGCGGCGGACTTCGCGCAGAGGGCGCTGCAATCACGGGTGGGTCCTTTCACCGACCGGCCACTGCCTGCCTACCGGGGGGTGAACCCCAGCCGCGATCCGGCCACTCGCGGGGGGCTCTGGAACGCCCGCACCAAGGCCGCCGCCGCGCAGAGCCGCATGGCAAGGCTCCTGGCCTCCACAAGCGGCGCGCTACCGCCTCCCACCCACACGCTCGCCTGCGAAGAGGCCCCAGGAGCGGGATTGCCCTGGGAGGGACAGGTCAACTCCCCCGGCGGACAGGTCAACAGCGGCAACGGCAACAAGCTCACCCGGGTTCCCCTGGTGTCCTGGGAGGACCGGGGCGGCATGGCCGTGGATTTCACGCTGTTTCACAACAGCCAGTCGGACTACAACGACGAACTCGGCCACGGCTGGACCTGGACCTATGACATCTACATCTACGAGTCCATGGGCACCGCCATCGTTCACTGGGGCGACGGCACGGCGATCCCGTTCTCGCAGTCGATGGGCGGGGGAGGCGGAGAGGTTGGGGACCTTTCGAAGCTCTTTGCCTCGCTCGCTTTCCCTTCGACCGCTTTCGACACCGACTACGACCCGCCCGCGGGCATCTACGATAAGCTCGTCAAGCACACCGACGGCACCTGGACCCTGACCCAAAAGGACCAGACCGAGTACCGGTTCAACGACGACGGGTTCTGCCAGGAGATCGAGGATCGCAACGGCAACACGGTCACCCTGACGCTCAACCAGTACAACTACGTCACCGAGGTCACCGGCCCCAGCGGGCGCAGCCTCACGATCTCGCTCGATCAGAATAACAACTTCACCTCCGTCGAGGACCCTTTGGGCAGGGTCTGGACCTTCGACCTCAACTCCCAGACGGATGAGCTCGACGCCGTGGAGTGGCCGGACCTCGACCAGACCACCTATACCGACGCGTTCGAATACGACGCCTCTCACCGGATCACCACCCACACCGACCGGCGGGGCAAGGAGTGGGACTACAGCTACAACTCCGACGGGAGCCTGGCAAGCGCCACCAACCCGCTCAGCCACACCACCGGCTATACCTACACCGCCAGCGCCACCACGATCACCCTGCCCGGCAGCCAAACGATCGTTCACAACTACTCCTCGGGCAAGCTCGTCAGCATCACCGACCAGGCGTCCTTCAGCGAAAGCTACTCCTACAACGGCAGCAACCAGGTCACGGGCAAGACCGACCGCCGGGGCGAATCCTGGAGCTATACCTATGACTCCAGGGGCAACGTGCTGACGGTCACCAACCCGCTCTCCAAGACCTGGACCTTCACCTACAGCGCAGAAAACGACCTTCTGAGCGCCGAAGACCCGCTGGAGAACCTCACCACCTATGACTACGACGCTTACGGGAACCTGGAGACCGTCACGGACCCCTTGGAGCGCGTCGTCCAAACCAACACCTACGACTCGTACGGGCAGGTTCTGACCACCACCAACGGCGAGGAAGAGACCACCACGCTGGGGTACGACACCAGCGGCAACCTGACCGACATCACCGACCCCGAGGACGGGCTGACCGAGATCGCCTACAACTCCCTGGGGTGGGTCACGAGCGTCACAGACCCGAACGGCATCACCGAGTCGTTCGCCTACGACGAATGGGGGCGGCTGTCGGTGATCACCCACGACGACGAGGAGGAGGTTCTTCGCTCCTACAACGAGGTGGGGAGGATCACCAGCGTCACCAATGAGCGGGGCAAGGTCACCTCGTATGCCTACGACGATGCGGGGCGGCTCACCCAGGTCACGAACGCCGAGGAGGAGTCTGAGACCTGCGCCTACAACTCGAACGGGTGGCTCACCAGCGTCACCAACGGGCGCGGCAAGACCCGCAATTACGCCTACACCGCAAGGGGCGAGGTCTACACCCTCACGCTGGCAGATAGCTCGGTCGAGACCTGGAGCTACAACGGCAACGGGCAGGTGTCGGGCTACACCAACCCGCTCTCGCAGACCGTCGCCTACGCCTACGACGACGCGGGGCGCATGACCGGGGTGGACTACCCCACCGGAACCGACACCGCCTTCAGCTACGACTTCGCCGGGCGGCGCACCCAGATGACGGACGCCACGGGCACGACCGCCTGGACCTACGATGCGGCCTCGCAGCTCACGCTCCTTACCACCCCCGAGGGGGAGATCGCCTACGCCTACGACGGCGCCGGGCGCCGAACGGGCATGGACGTGGACGGGGTGGGGGTGACCTCGTACACCTACGACGACGCCGGGCGGCTGGTGAGCCTGGAGAACCCGTTCGAAGAGGTCACGGCCTTCGCGTACGACGCCGGGGGGCGGGTCACCCAAAGGACGCTGGACAGCGGGATGTACGAGGCGGTTTCCTACGACTCGCGAAGCCGCGTGACGCAGGTCCTTCTGAAGAACTCCTCGAACCAGACGGTCCGCACGCAGACCTGGACCTACGACGCCGCTTCGAACGTGCTGACCCACACCACGGGCGGGGCGCAGACCAGCTACGGCTACGACGACATCGACCAGCTCGTTTCCGAGTCCAGGAACGGATACTCGGCTTCGTACACCTACGATGCCAACGGCAACCGCCTGACGAGGACGGTGAATTCGGTCACCGAGGATTACGTCTACGACGACGCCGACAAGCTGCTGGAGGTCAAGGTCGGGCAGCAGGCGGTCAAGGAGTTCACCTACGATTCTGCGGGCAGGACGACCGCGGTCGAGACCTCCGCCGGGACTACGTCGCTCAGCTACGACTACGAAAGCCGGGTGACGGGGATCACCTACCCCAACCAATCGACGAACTCGTTTAGCTACAACGGACTGGATACCAGGGTGGGGATGTCGGACTCGGGCGGGTCGAAGAGCTTCCTGAGGGATGGAGTGTCGGTGACGTCACCCGTGCTCTCGGATGGAAGCGCAACCTACACCCCCGCGATCTCGGAGCGCAGGTCGAGCACGACGACCTTCTACCATGCCGGGATCAAGAACGGGGATTCTCAGTCGAACACCTCTGAGAGCGTCACCGCTTCAATCCAATACGACGCGTTCGGCAACGTGACCTCGTCCTCAGGAACCTGGCAAGGCCCCTTCGCCTATGGAGGACCCTACGGCTACCAATCCGACCCGGATTCCGGCCTCAAGCTCCTGGGGCATAGGTACTACGATCCTTCGACTGGGAGGTTTCTTACTCGGGATCCGGTGAAGGATGGGCGGAACTGGTATGGGTATTGTGGAAATGCTCCCATTAGCCTTGCAGACCCGACCGGAACCATTGCTTGGGTGCCGATCATTATCGCGATCATCGTGATAATTGACATCATCGATACTGCGAATGATATCAAGGACATCATTGAAGACCCGACGGACCCTTGCCGCTACATCTCCCCCGCGCTGGGGGTGATTGACCCGACGCCCGGCAACGTCGGGAAGCGGATAGTCAAGCGATTTCAACCCAAAAAGCTACGTAAGCTATGGGAGGGGGCCAACGATGCAACATGGCCGAAGACGGAAGCGGGCCGCAACTATGACGTTTCCCACAAGAAGGCACGAGCGGACGGTGGAGACGACTCTCTTGACAATATCGAACCTCTCCCTCACGATGAACATATGCGCCGTCATATCGAATCTGGTGACTTTAAGCGATGGGGAGGAAGGCGGTATCCATAATTTCCGGTTTTCATTGCCGCCGCTGGTAGCGGACATCCCTCCTATTGCGCAAGAAGAGGCACTGCAACTCGCTGCGCAGTTCTTAGGGGCAGTAGGACTGCGTGAACCGCATCTGACACTCGAACTGCACGCACACTTTGTAGCTGTGTTTCGATTTTGTGCCACACAGGTGAATAACCTGAGCTCCGCATCCGGCTGGGTGGTTGGGGGGAGCATGCCACACCTAGAGCTTAACGATCAGGAGATCCAAACCCCAATCGAAGCGCTCGCCATATATGCACTTTACGAAAGAACGTGGCTCAACGCGAAAGGGATGCCTGCGCCAGATGGTAGTGGGCCGATATATCGTGTACCTCCCGATTGGGCACCACTGACTTTTACGCCCGGATTCGAGGATTGGCGGATGGGAGCCCGCGTATCCTTCATTGCATGGAACATAGTGCGCAAGAATCCGGAGTTTCTATTGCATGCAGACATCAGGGCAGCGTGTTGCAAGAGAGGTTGGATTGCAGCTTGACGGTTGTGAGTAGGAGACATAGTGGATCCCGGGCAAGTAGACGCCGCACCATTGCCTGGCTCCCCAAGAACTGACCAGCCTCGAGTTTGACTTTTCCGTCTCCAACCTAAGGAGACACTCATGAGCAGAGGAAAACGTTACAGCGAGGACCAGATCATCAAGGTCCTCCAAGAGATCGATGCGGGCGCCAGCATCGCGAGCGTGGCCCGGTCCCACGGGATCACGGAGCAGACGCAGTACCGCTGGCGGCAGCGACACCACCACGCTCGCCTACGATTATGAATCCCGGATCACTCGGATCACGTATCCAGATCAAAGCACGAACACGTTTAGCTACAATGGACAGGGCACCAGGGTGAGCAAGGTGGATTCGACCGGAACCAGGACCTATCTCAGGGACGGGGCGTATGTGACCGACCCTGTTCTGACGGACGGGGCCGCCACCTACACCCCGTGGATCTCGGAGCGCAGGTCGAGCGTAACCAAGTTCTACCACCCCGACCGCCTGGGCACGACCGAGAGGCTCACCGACACCAACCAGTCCACGACCGACACCCGTCAGTACGACGCGTTCGGGTTGCTAACGTCTTCCTCCGGTAGCACGCCTACTCCCTTTGGCTTCGCAGGGGCCTGGGGCTACCAAGAGGACCCCGACTCCGGCCTGAAGCTCCTGGGGCATAGGTATTGCGATCCCTCGACTGGGCGGTTTCTGACGCGTGACCCAGTGAAGGATGGGAGAAACTGGTATGGGTATTGTGCTGGGAATCCAGCTTCGAGGCTTGACCCGGACGGTCGCCGGTGGTGGTGGTGGCCTTGGCAAGGGGATGTGAACAATTGGTTTAATGAGCCAGTCCTGGTTATTGGCGAGCCTGCTTGGGGATCAGGCCAAATCGCCATGTACTTGCAGCCCGGGTGGCGGGATCCCGTTGGTTTCGATGCTGATGACGTCGGTGTACCTACGCCAGATGGACGTTATCGATGGTACCATTTGGAAATCCACTTTCCTTACTCCAGTTCAGCGGATGTAATCGTCAACTCTGATGGTATTTCAAGGGTCCAGAATCCACATACTGGTCGCCTCGTTCCACGCGAGGAGGGTTCCGCCGAGTACGAGCGCCTAGAACGCATTCGCAAAGGAATCAAGGATCCTCCGAAGCCAAGCCCACGTTCGAGTCCTCCGATCGAACGAATTCCACCGGCTGGAAGTCACTACGGTAGTGGAGGAAGCTTGATATGGCACTAGAGACAGGGTACTGCTTCACTTCATTGTGTTATGTGCGCCCTCCCTCTATTCCCGATCTCTGGATACTTCAGGTCGCACTTGCCGTGTTCGTTGCTTCGTATGCGATTTGCGCTTGTTGGGCAGTACTGAGATTGTCTGATTCGTTGTCGTTGCGTTTGTTTCTTTCATTGACGGTCCTTCTGTACTCATTGCCAGGCGCACTATTACTGTGCATCTCTACGAACCCGGAGGACTTTGTCGATTCGACACACTACGTCTGGTGGGGGTCCCTAGTACCCTCGGTCGTGTTGGGACCGCTATCCTGGTGGATCGCCAAAGACGTACGTCGGACCATAGGTGACCTGGCGACTCAGGCAAAAGTGCTAAAGAGGTTGTGGTTGGCCGCCGGGATATTGTGGGTTGCGACCATCGGCGGGCTTGTCAGTGGTATAGTGTAGCTCGGCGTTAGGCAGTTATGACTGGGCATTGTGGCGCTGTGGGCTTTCAGGGCCTCGTAAATTGACAATCGCATAGCATCGCCACCGCAGTTCTCGGATAGTCGCACGTCAAGGTCGGGCAGCAGACGGTCAAGGAGTTCACCTACGATTCTGCGCGCAGGACGACCGCCGTCGAGACTTCGGCCGGGACCACCTCGCTGACCTACGATTATGAGAGCCGGGTGACGGGGATCACCTACCCGAACCAGTCGACCAACGCGTTTACGTACAACGGGCTCGACACCAGGGTGGGGATGTCGGACTCCGGTGGGTCGAAGAGCTTCCTTCGGGATGGGGTGTCGGTGACCTCGCCGGTGCTTTCGGACGGCAGCGCCACTTACACCCCCGCGATTTCGGAGCGTAGATCGAGCACGACCACCTTCTACCACGCCGGGATCAAGAACGGGGATTCCCAGACCAACACCTCTGAGAGCGTCACCGCTTCGATCCAGTACGACGCCTTTGGCAACGTGACCTCGTCCTCGGGCACGTGGTCCGGCCCCTTCGCCTATGGAGGACCCTACGGCTACCAATCCGACTCCGACTCCGGCCTCAAGCTCCTGGGGCATAGGTACTACGATTCTTCTACCGGGCGGTTCCTTACCCGGGATCCGGCGAAATCCGGTCGCAATTGGTTCGGCTATTGCGACAATAACCCGCTCCGGACGGCCGACCCGACCGGTCTTTTCAACCTTGGCGAGTGGATCGATGAGAATCTCCTCGGAGGCGCAGTCAGGGACTTTGGCGATGCTTGGGGCCGGTGGGAGATCGGCGAGGCCTCGGGGTGGGAGGTCGCTGGTCGAGGGGTCGTAGCGGCCTATGAGGTCGCCGATCTGGCGGTCGACATCGTCACGGTCGGCAAGGGAGGGCTTGGCGCAGGCAAGCGTCTCACCAAGCTAGGTCTCCATAAAGGCGGAAAGGAGATCGGTGAGGAGGCAGGTGAGCGCGCTGGGCGGGCGGGCGTGTATCATCTGATCGATCAGGACGGCGTAGTTAGGTATGTTGGAAGTACGAATGATTTCGTACGGAGAAAACGGGAGCATAAGAAGCTTAGAAGCAAGTTGGGCCTTCACTTCGAGCCCCTTTACTCGAGCGATGATGCGTTCGAGCGAGTGTTTCGCGAGCAGGAGTACATAGACATGTTCGGAGGAATCACTGGAGGCCAGTTGTTCAACAAGCGAAACGCCCTGAAGTGGCGACAGCTACGATAGCCAAAACCAAGAACTCTGCGGCTACAAAAGCGATGAGTATGCAACGAGCAAAGAAAGGCTCTATTTGGTCGATCCCCCTGTCCAACGACACGTACGCTCTTGGGCATTTCGTCTTGACTGCAAAAAGACGACATATTGGTCTCTTGCGAGTGTTTCCAGAAAGACTGCTTGCCTTGCCTACCATGGAACATTACTGTAGCATGAAGGACAGGGACGTTGAACGCGTGTTTCTGTTTCGCGTTGATTCCGATGGAATGGAAGACAGAGGTTGGACGCTAGTAGGAATTGACATGCAATTTGAAGACTCCAAGTGGCTTCAGATCAAGGTTGTTGGTGGGCGAACGGGTGGAGTATATCAGCTTGATTCGAAGTCTCTGGAATGTCGCTGGATTCGAATGGCAAGTTGGGGAGAAACGGGCCTGACCGATGGCTTTTCCTCAATAGGTTACGTACAAGGATGGGTCGACCTTAACATCGACACAAAGGAAAACAACCTCGTTACCTTCCCAGAACGGGACCAGTTTGGCAACCTTCCCCTTGCGGCTGAATCTGTCGAGCAGAAGGCGGCCTTCCAGGAGAGGTTCCAAGCGTGGAAAGGAGAATTCATCAAGACAAGGCTGGGAAAAGCAATGCTTCGTGCAGAGGAAGTCGGCGCTAAGGAATCTGCGGATGCCGACGATTGGACTCATGCAGTCAGAGTACATTTGCCGATGGCCAGTCCCGCAGAGTTACTGCAGTGTCAAGATATTGAAGCAGAGCTGCTCGATTTGTGCCTTAATCGTGGCAATGCTGAAGTGGACGGTCACTCGACCGGCAATGGTGAGTATGTGATTTACATCTACTGTCGTGACGGTAAGAGTGTCGCGAGTGCTGTACGCGCACTCTTGCGTACAACACTTCCCAATGTGACCGTGTCGCTTAACTGGGCCGAACTATGAAACTTGATAGGCTAAGGATCCAAATGTCGGGGTGCCTGTCAATACGGGGCGCAGGTACGCTCAATGGGGTGATTGGGTGGACCACCTTCTACCACGGCGGGATCAAGAACGGGGACTCTCAGTCGAACACCTCTGAGAGCGTCACGGGATCAATCCAATACGACGCCTTCGGCAATGTCACTTCGTCCTCGGGTACCTGGTCCGGCCCCTTCGCCTACGGAGGACCTTACGGCTACCAATCCGACCCGGATTCCGGCCTGAAGCTCCTGGGGCATAGGTATTACGACTCGAGCACGGGGAGGTTCCTGACTAGGGATCCGATCGAGGATGGGCGGAATTGGTATGGGTATTGTCGAAATAACGGCCCATCATTGGCGGACCCCACTGGACTCGGCTTCCTATCTGACCTCTGGGAGGGAGCAAAGGACTGGTATTTTGGCATCGACGTCATTGGACCGGGGGGTGAGCCCGTTAGGGTAGGCGGCTGGCCAGCCCTCTTCAATCGCAAGCAGAACGCGATGACGGTGAACGAGACCGTTCACTTGAATGACCCTGACGACTACGTAGACTATCTCAACGACTCTCACTGGTCCCGCCACGAGAAAATGCACATTTACCAAGAGGAGACTTACCACGACGGAAATGCTATATCTTTCGTCGCCACTGTAATAGTACAGTATCTGCTGGCATTAAGTCACGATGGTGCCCCTGGTCTGCCCCCCAAAATTGAAGACGTCAGAAAAGTAGTTCTCTGGTTCAAACTGGAGGCAATCATGAAGAGATCGAAGTTCACCGAGGAGCAGATCGTGAGGATTCTGCAGGAGGCCGCATCGGGCCAGAAGACGCAGGCCCAGCTTTGCCGCGACCACGGAGTCAGCGCGAACACGTTCTACGTGTGGAAGCGCAAGTACGCGGGGATGCAGACAGACGATGTGCGGCATCTGCGCGAGCTCGAGCGGGAGAACGCTCAGCTCAAGCGTCTTCTTGCCGAAAGAGACCTTGAGATCGACGCGGTACGGGCGCTGTTCCGAAAAAACGGACTCGCGCTCCCGAACCCGTCGCGGGGGCGCGATTCCTGATGGAGCGGAACATGACGGTCCGCAGGGCTTGCTGGATGACCGGGATCTCGACTCGCGCTGTTTATGAGGAGCTAGGGCCGGACCGGGACGCTGCGCTCAGGGAAGCACTCAGGAGGGTCTGGCGGCCCAACATGGGCTACCGGATGGCGCACGCCCTGGTGAAGGAAGAGTTCGCTCCCCTGAACCTCAAGCGGGTGCATCGAATCTGGAAACACGAGCGGCTCGGCCGCAAGACGCGATATCGCAAGAAGCGGACCGGGAACCCGGTTCCCCTGTCGGCGGAGCATCCCAACCACGTGTGGACGGTGGACTTTATCCATGATTCCTGCCTGAGCGGAACGAAGCTCAAGGTGCTTTCGGTGGAGGATGAGTTCACTCGGGAGTGCCTAGCTCTGGAGGTGGCGACGCGGATCAATGCTCGCAAGGTGCGCGACGTATTGGCTCCGCTCTTTGCCGATCGCGGGGCTCCCCGGTTCGTTCGGAGCGATAACGGCGGCGAGTTCGTTGCCCGGCTGCTCGCGGTGTTTCTCTCTGAATCCGGTTCGAACAGCCGCTTCATCGATCCGGGCAAACCCTGGCAGAACGGGTTCGTGGAGTCGTTCCACTCGACCCTGCGCCGGGATCACCTCGACGTCGAGGTCTTTGTCAATCTGGCCGACGCTCAGATGAAGACGGCGATCTACCGTCGCTACTACAACGAGGTTCGGCCGCATTCGTCGCTTGGCTATCGCCCCCCGGCGGTGGCCGCGCAGAGTCTGGAGTTCAGTCGGGCTACGCCCTGCCTGCCCCCCAACCCTGCTGGGATATCATCAGCGGAGGTCTACTCTTAAGATGTCTTCAACAATGGGGGCTGGCCACCCCCTATGAAGTCGAAGCCGAGCTTGCGACAACTAGACGATGGCGACCTGACATGACTGGATACTATGAGTGGTACCTTGGGACTCAGTAGTGTCCAATGAGCAAACGCATTGCCAAACGACTGCTTTTTACGATAGGGATCATTATCGCTGTATATTGGGCTCTGATCGTCTTTTGGCTTCCTCCAGATCTCATTCCATTGAAAGTAGTCAATTCGCTTCCCTTTGAGATTGTCGTTGAATACTGTCATTGCAAGGCGGACTCCGTTACCGAATGCGGGAACATATATAGACCCAGCGTCAGTTCGCTAAAAGGTTATCGTGCGACCGACGGTAGACGGAAGAACCCCATTGAGCCTAAGAAGGTCCGAATTGACGAGCGCTATACTCTAACTGGACGTGTTATGGAGGCCATTATTGAGTTCTAGTAGGGAGCCGGATGCTGAAAGCGCATTTAGTAGCCAAACCGACGCTGCATTTTCAAAGCCAAGTGGAGGCAATGTCAAGGTTGACTCAGAGAAATGGCCAGCCCCCATTGTTGAAGACATCTTAAGAGTAGACCTCCGCTGATGATATCCCAGCAGGGTTGGGGGGCAGGCAGGGCGTAGCCCGACTGAACTCCAGACTCTGCGCGGCCACCGCCGGGGGGCGATAGCCAAGCGACGAATGCGGCCGAACCTCGTTGTAGTAGCGACGGTAGATCGCCGTCTTCATCTGAGCGTCGGCCAGATTGACAAAGACCTCGACGTCGAGGTGATCCCGGCGCAGGGTCGAGTGGAACGACTCCACGAACCCGTTCTGCCAGGGTTTGCCCGGATCGATGAAGCGGCTGTTCGAACCGGATTCAGAGAGAAACACCGCGAGCAGCCGGGCAACGAACTCGCCGCCGTTGTCGCTCCGAACGAACCGGGGAGCCCCGCGATCGGCAAAGAGCGGAGCCAATACGTCGCGCACCTTGCGAGCATTGATCCGCGTCGCCACCTCCAGAGCCAGGCACTCCCGAGTGAACTCATCCTCCACCGAAAGCACCTTCAGCTTCGTTCCGCTCAGGCAGGA
Source organism: Candidatus Nitrosymbiomonas proteolyticus (assembly GCA_017347465.1). Lineage (GTDB taxonomy): Bacteria > Armatimonadota > Fimbriimonadia > Fimbriimonadales > Fimbriimonadaceae > Nitrosymbiomonas > Nitrosymbiomonas proteolyticus. The sequence goes on from AP021858.1 coordinate 1,426,549, forward strand.
ATCATGGATAAAGTCCACCGTCCACACGTGGTTGGGATGCTCCGCCGACAGGGGAACCGGGTTCCCGGTCCGCTTCTTGCGATATCGCTTCTTGCGGCCGAGCCGCTCGTCCTTCCAGATTCGATGCACCCGCTTGAGGTTCAAGGGAGCGAACTCCTCCTTCACCAGGGCGTGCGCCATCCGGTAGCCCATGTTGGGCCGCCAGACCCTCCTGAGTGCTTCCCTGAGCGCAGCGTCCCGGTCCGGCCCTGGCTCCTCATAAACAGCGCGAGTCGAGATCCCGGTCATCCAGCAAGCCCTGCGGACCGTCATGTTCCGCTCCATCAGGAATCGCGCCCCCGCGACGGGTTCGGGAGCGCGAGTCCGTTTTTTCGGAACAGCGCCCGTACCGCGTCGATCTCAAGGTCTCTTTCGGCAAGAAGACGCTTGAGCTGAGCGTTCTCCCGCTCGAGCTCGCGCAGATGCCGCACATCGTCTGTCTGCATCCCCGCGTACTTGCGCTTCCACACGTAGAACGTGTTCGCGCTGACTCCGTGGTCGCGGCAAAGCTGGGCCTGCGTCTTCTGGCCCGATGCGGCCTCCTGCAGAATCCTCACGATCTGCTCCTCGGTGAACTTCGATCTCTTCATGATTGCCTCCAGTTTGAACCAGAGGACTACTTTTTTGACGTCTTCAATTTCGGGGGGCAGACCAGCCCGGTCTGCCCTTCGTGTCCGACGGGGCCACCCGGCACTGAGGGAAGGGCGCTCGCCGCGGGATTGCGCAAGGGGGCGGTGAGCTGCACCCCAAAGCAAGTTTGGGGTGGCACCCAGATTGGGTCTCCCAGGGCCCAGCCAAGGAGAGTGCCTGTCCCCTTTTGCCGCGCTCCTTGGGGTGCTCGTGTTACTTGGCCCGCGAGACGCGGGCGCTCCCAGAGCCGTGGGCGCTCCCAGAGCCGTGGGGCATCCAGCGTCCTTCCCACGGCTCCGACGATGGGATTCAGAACCTTTTCGGGCAAACGGCACGAACCTTCCGCGTGTGCGAGCCACCGCGCTGGGGACGCTTCTCAGCAAGCTCCCAGGCTCTGAGAGCGATCGACGATCGACAATGGCTAGATGATGATAGAATCAACGATTCACCCGCCTGAAGTGACAAACTCTTTTGCAGGGTGACAAATCTCAGGAACGAGGTATTTGAGGGGCGAGGGCAGTCCGTTCTCGATGCGTTTGTGGGGCGGCCGCCCGAAGAACTGACTTTCCAGGAAGCCGATGCCGTTTGCTATGCCTTCATTTCATTGGGCTTGAATTATCAAGCAGTGGACTTTGCTCAGCAAAGGGTCGATGCAACTTATCGCGACGAAGACCGGTTGCAGCTAGCATGGGCTCTGAAAGCGTCATCCTCATTTCGGGAGGCGGAAGCGCTCCTGGAGGTCATTTGCGACCCTTCCTTAATCGGGCAGACCAAAGCCCTTAAGGCTGTTCTCCGTGCCGATCTTGGAGACTGCGAAAACGCTATGCGAATGGCGTTAGGAGTGCGCCCGTCGGTCGACAACAACCTATCGCTTTACGTCCAATTATCAGTATCAAATGCGTGCAGAGATATAGAGGCATTAAGCGAGGTCATTCTTGAGATATTGGAGACAAAGGACATCGACAGTGCGCTGCTTACTGCGGCTTGTTACGGCGCACTACATACCAAGGACTTCGAGCTTGTGCGCAGAGCCCTTGCGCTCATCCCCAGAGGGAATCGATCACCGGAGGTCCTCTGCGCAAGGCTGCATGCTGCGATGAAGGACCGAAAGTACGGCGAAGCCGATATTGTGGCTGGATTGCTTTCGGAGTGCCTCGAAGCCGGATCGTTTCTCGTGGCCTTTCATTTGGGCTACTACCACATGAGGTTCCTTCGGTATAAGCGCGCCGAGGGCTTCTTGAGGACCGCGCTTGAAAAAACGAATGACCGGGGCCCTGTCCTTCAGCTACTCGCCGAGGTGCTCATGATGCGGGGAAAGCTTCGAGAGGCGGCATCCCTAGCTCGCGAAGCGACCACGCTGGGACAAAGGAGTCGTCGGTTGCGCCGGACCTTCGTATTTAGCTGTACCTTGTCCGGGCGTTGGAGGACGGCCTGGAGAGCGCTTCAAAAATGGTAGCGGGAAGCAATGAACTGCAGAGCGGCGGTGGTCATACTATGAGATAGCTCTACATCCCCCGGGTGGCACCCAGATTGGGTCTCCCAGGGCCCTGCCGAGGAGAGTGCCTGCCTCCTTCTGGTACTCCTTCCAGGGTGCTCGTGTTACCCTGCCCGCGAGACGCGGGCGCTCCCAGAGCCGTGGGCGCTCCCAGAGACGCGGGCGCTCCCAGAGACGCGGGCGCTCCCAGAGCCGTGGGCGCTCCCAGAGACGCGGGCGCTCCCAGAGACGCGGGCGCTCCCAGAGACGCGGGCGCTCCCAGAGACGCGGGCGCTCCCAGGGCCGAGGTCGCTTCCTGCGTTCGACCCTCGGATAGCGATCTGCGCACAATATTCAGGTAGCTCCTAGACTTCCTCGGTCTGCTTTACGATTCAGACCGGGCCACCAGACCTCAAAGTCCCCGGTGTCGTCTACGAGTCAGACCGGGCCACCAGACCTCAAAGTCCCCGGTGTCGTCTACGAGTCAGACCGGGCCACCCGGCGCTGAAGGAAGCGCGTTCGTTTCCCCGGTCTGCCCTTCGTGTCCGACGGGGCCACCCGGCACTGAGGGAAGGGCGCCCGCCGCGGGATCGCGCAAGGGGGCGGTGAACTGCACCCCAAAGCAAGTTTGGGGTGGCACCCAGATTGGGTCTCACAGGGCCCTGCCGGGGAGAGTGCCTTGTCCGCTTCTGCCGCGTCTCAGCCGAAGCTGGAGCGGTGGCTCGGGCAACTGGGACCAGGCTGGCGCGCCGACGGCGCTCGCTGCTCGTCGTTGAATGGCTCGATGGGCCCGCCCTTGCGTATTGCAGGCTCACGAGCCATAATCTAACCTGTTTGCCGACGTAGCTCAGTGGTAGAGCAGCGGTTTCGTAAACCGCAGGTCGTCGGTTCGAATCCGACCGTCGGCTCCACTGGTTCGAACCCACTCCGCCCTTACTCGATCCCCAGGCCCTTCGCGGCCCGGGCCACCGCTTCGATGATCTCAGGGTCTTCGCGCAGTCTCCTTTGTTCCGCGATGAGCTTGCGCACCAACTCAGAGCGAACCTGAGAGGCCCTCGGCTCCGCCCATAGGTTCTTCTGCTCGAGCGGGTCGGACAACACGTCGAAGAGTTCCCATTCGCCGAGGTCGTAGTAGTAGATCAACTTATGGCGTTCGGTCGCGATCGCCACGTACCGGGGCGCCTTGTGGTCAGGATCGTCGTTCTCGTAGAAGTGCCCATAGACGGCGTTCTGGATTGGCGAGCGGTCGTTCCCCAACAGGAACCGAGCGAACGAACGGCCATGGAGATCAGCGGGAACGGGCAGGCGCGCGAGTTCGAGAAAGGTGGGCGCCAGGTCGACGTTCGAGGTGAGGATGTCTGCCGTGCGGGCGCGTCGGCCAAGCGACTCGGGCATTCGGACGATGAGCGGAGTTCCCGCAGAAGGCTCGTAGAACCACCTCTTGTCGTACCATGCGTTCTCGCCGAGAAAGAAACCCTGGTCCGAACTGTAGACCACGAGGGTGTTTTTCGAGAGCCCTGAGCGGTCGAGATGGTCGAGGACGCGGCGGACGCTTGCATCGACCGATGCCACGCACCGCAGGTAGTTTTGCAGGTATCGCTGGAAGTTTACGCCGAGGAGATCGTTGGTGGCGGCGAGTCGGCGCTTGTACTCCTCAGACTGCGGAATCATGAAAGACCGCCAGCGCTCGGCCGTTGCGCCTTCGATTCGAGGAGGCACGAAGTCGATGAGCAGATCGACGTCGGTTCTCATGTGCTGGTCGATCCGCATTCGAACGTTCTTCGCGGCAGATACCAGGCCGTCGTATTCGGTGCGGAGCGTCGGAGGTTCGGGGAAGTCCCACCTCCTGAAGTTCGGCAGTTGCCGGAAATCCGGCACCCAATTGCGATGGGGGGCCTTGTGTCCGATCATCAGAAAGAACGGCTTGTCATGGGCGCCGTTCAACCACTTGAGGGCTTTGTCGGTGACCAAGTCCGTTACATAGCCTTCTTCTCTGTGGCGGCCTTTCGGGGTCAGGAAGTCCGGGTTGTGGTAAAGGCCCTGGCCTGGCAGTATCTCCCAGTGATCGAATCCCGTGGGGTCGGAGACGAGGTGCCACTTACCGATGGCCGCGGTCTCATAGCCGCCTTGCTGCAGGAGCTTCGGAAAGGTCTGTTGCGTCCCGTCGAAGGTGGAGACGTTGTCTTTGTGCCCATTCGCATGGCTGTGCTTGCCGGTAAGGAGCGAGGCTCGGCTTGGCGCGCAAATGGGGTTGGCCGTGTAGTGCCTATCGAAACGGAACCCCTCGCTGGCCAATCGGTCGATCCCCGGCGTATCAATGATCCGCGATCCATAGGCCGAGATCGCTTGCCGGGCATGATCGTCCGAAAGGATCAGAATGATGTTCGGACGTTCTACGACGGGCGCGATGGCCGCCGCCGCCAACAACCAGAGCATGGCGCAACGTTACCCCAAGTCTTGCGTGGCGTCTGCCTTCTCAAGGAGCGCGCGTAGCTGTTCCGGCGTGTTCGCGCCTCGCGCCCAGTCCGGATCCATTCCGAGTTCTCGTAGCCGCGCCTCGTCGATCCATCGAGCCTTCAGCAGACCCAACCACTCCTCCATTCGCTGGAGCCCAGGGTTCGCACGAAGGACTTCGAAGCATGTTGATCGGTAAGCGGAGCAGAGGTACTGGGGCCGGCCGCCGATCACGGGAACGGCAGCGTCAGCTTCGAGCAGCGATTGGGAGAGCGCCTCGGCCACCGAACTCCGGAAGAGGGGGATATCGCACGAGACGACGAATACGATCTTGCCCTCGGGCGCGAACTCCCGTAAGGCAGCGAGCGGTCCTCGGTGCAGTTCGGCGTCGGCCTGGAACGGGAACTCTTCGAGCGGCTGATTGCCCAGGACGAGGACGGGCCAATCCGCTGCGGACAGTTCTCGAGCGATGCGAAGCCCCATCGGCACCCCGCGCACTTCGATGTTTGCCTTATCGGCAGCCATGCGGCGACTTGCGCCCCCGGTGAGAACGACGGCTTGACGTTCGTTCAATGCCGGCCTTCCCCCAGGCGCTTTCGGACGTGACTGTTGAAGTTGTTTCTACTCCTCGAGTTCTTCAGAACCCTCGTCGGCCCCTTCAGGTTCCTCGATGTCGTCGAACTCCCCTTCGTCTGCCGACCGGATGAGCCGAGCGATCGACCTTACGGAGTCGCCTTGTGCGAGGTTGATCAGCTTGACCCCCTGGGCGACGCGGCCCACGAGCCGGATGTCCTTCACCGGAGTTCGGATCGCCTTGCCTTGCGTGGTCATAATCAGCAGCCGGTCGTCGGGCGCGACCACCTCGGCGCTGACGATCTCGCCCGTCTTGCTGGTCACGTTCATCGTAAGGATGCCGGAGCCGCCCCGACCCTGGACTCTATATTCGGACAGCGCTGTGCGCTTGCCGTAGCCGTTTTCGCCAACGACCAAGAGGGTGTTGTCGTCCGAGATGATGTCGGCGGAGACGATGTAGTCTTTGGGCTTGAGCCGCATGGCGCGAACTCCTCCGGCCGCCCGTGATCGGCTGGTGATGCCCTTTTCGCTGAAGCGGATAGATTGACCTCGACGGGTCACGATGATCACGTCGTCGTCTCCACGTGAGCGGAGCACCCAACAGAGATCGTCGCCTTCTTCGATGTCAAAGGCAATCAGGCCGTTCGATCGGATGTTGGCGAACTTCGAGATGGCGGTTCTCTTGACCTCGCCTTGCCTCGTGATCATGATGAGGAATCCGGGGTCCTTGAGATTCTTTATGCTGATCGTCGCCGTGACGCGCTCGTCGCTTTCGATGGCCACGTAGTTGATCACGGGCATTCCCTTGGCGTACCGACCGGTTTCGGGGATTTCGAACGCGCGGAGCTTGTACACGCGGCCTCGATCGGTGAAGAAGAGGATGTAGTGGTGCGTGTTCACCTGGAAGAGGTGAGCGGGCTCATCGTCCGTCTTGTGGACGTTGCTGACGCCCTTGCCGCCCCTCTTTTGAACTCGATAGGCGTCCTTGCTCACGCGCTTGATGTACCCGTCGCGCGAGATCGAGATGATCGCGTCTTCTTCGGGCACGAGGTCTTCGTCGCTGAAATCCCGCGCTTCGCGGGCGACGATCTTGGTTCGCCTTTCGTCGCCGAACTTGTCCCGAAGCGCCACGATCTCGTCCTTCATGACTTTCGTCAGCCGAATCGGATCGCTCAGGATGTCCATGAGGTCGTGTACGCGAAGGAGCGCAGCCTTGTAGTCCTCTTCGAGCTTGGTCTGTTCCAGTTTGGTGAGTCGCCTAAGGGCCATGTTGAGGATGGCGTTGGCTTGGAATGGGCTCAGTTCGAATTGCCGGACCATCGCCGCGCGGGCCTTCGCCGGGTCATCTGAGTTTCGGATCAGCGCGATGATCTCGTCGAGGAACCTGCGGGCGATCTGGAACCCTTCGTTGAGGTGGACCTCTTCGAGAGCGCGGTACAACTCATACCTTGTCCTGCGCTCGATGACTTCGCGGCGGTGATCGATGTATTCGTCGAGCAGAACGAGCAGCGGAGAAACTCGCGGGGCCCCGTCGACCAGGGAGAGCATGATGGCTCCGAAAGTGGTCCGGAGTTGGGAGTGCTTGAGAAGGAAGTTGAGCGCCTTATTGGGGTTGATGTCCCTGCGGAGTTCGATCTCCATCCTCATTCCGCGCTTGTCGGAGTAGTCCTGGACGCTCAGGATGCCGTCGAACTTCTTGTCCTTCACGAGCTGGCCGATCGTACGCTTGAGGTTCTCCTTGTTGACCTGGTACGGGATCTCGGTGACGATGATCTTGGACTTGCCCATTTCCGAGGGCTCGATCATCGTCTTCGCTTGCATGATGATGGAGCCTCGGCCCGTCTCGTAGGCGCTTCGGATGCCGCTGGCGCCCATGATGATCCCGTAGGTCGGGAAGTCGGGGCCGGGCATCACCTCCATGACGTCGTCCAGGGTGCAATCTGGGCTGTCGATCCGCATCAGAATCGCGTTGCAGACTTCGGTCAGGTTGTGCGGGGGCATATTTGTCGCCATGCCGACGGCGATTCCCGACACGCCATTGCAGAGCAGATTCGGAAACTTCGCGGGCAAGACGGTGGGCTCGTTCAGGGTCTGGAGGTAGTTGGGGATCCAATCGACGGTTTCTCGGTCGAGGTCCTCGAGCATCTCCATCGCGATAGCGGTAAGGCGGCATTCCGTATATCGCTTTGCGGCGGGCGGGTCGCCGTCGACGTTGCCAAAGTTGCCTTGGCCGTCAACGAGCGGATACCTCATATTGAAGGGCTGCGCCATCCTGACGAGCGTCGGGTAGATGATGTCGTCGCCGTGCGGGTGATAGTTTCCCGAGGTGTCGCCCGTGACCTTGGCGCTCTTGGTGTAGGCGTTGTCCGGCGTGAGATTGAGCTCGCGCATCGTATAGAGCACTCGCCGTTGCACTGGCTTCAGGCCGTCCCTCACGTCGGGGAGCGCCCGAGCGATGATGACGGACATCGCGTAGTTCACATACGAACGACCAAGCTCTTCTTGAACGTCGATGACTTCGATCGGGGTGGGTTCTTCCAAGGGCTTTCTCTTCGGACGCCGAGGCGATGCGACGCACTGGGCGGAGGGTCAGGAACGAAGGGAATTGTACCTGAAACGCCGCCCTTATTGAGTCTGTGAAAGCCTCGACGGGCGAAGAGGTCGGCGCGCGGCTATCGAAACCGCTCTTGCAGCCGGGCTAGCTCCTCGCTTCCTGGGCAGAGGTCGCTGTAGGGCACGCTTATGAGCGGCTCGGGGACTGCCCCCAGTTGCTCCATCATGTCGCGAGATTCGGTCGAGAGATACAGCATCCCTGTGACCAGTTCCCCTGCCCGTTGCTTCGAACGCACGTAATTGTAGGCCCGGTCTCGGTCGGAGGGGTCGTAATCTTCGGCCACCTTGTGGAGCCTGACCGTGCTTCCATCGTGCATCGTGACTCGGTTCTCGGAGCCCGGCTCATAATCGGCGGTGATCTCTTCTTTGGGAAGGATCAGGTCCGCATGGACGACCTCGACGGCGTGCTCGCGGGTGTAAGCATAGCTCTTCGTCGAACCAACGTGGTCGTTGAAGGTCACGCAGGGCGAAACCACATCGACGAAGGCAAAGCCCTGGTGGAGGAGGCCGGCTTTCAGAATGGGAACGAGCTGGTCCTTGTCGCCGGAAAAGCTCCTGGCGACGAAGGTCGCGCCCAGGCTAAGGGCCAGCAACACGCCGTCGATGGCCTCCATCGTATTCGGTGTGCCTTGCTTGTTGGTTGAGCCGGGGTCGGCTGAGGCGGAGAACTGGCCCTTGGTGAGTCCGTAGACCCCGTTGTTCTCCACGATATAGAGGGCGTTGATGTTCCTTCGGATCGCGTGGCAAAGCTGCCCAAGGCCGATCGAGAGCGAATCCCCGTCGCCGGAGACCCCGATCAGCTTCAGTTCCCGATTGGCCGCGGAGACCCCGGTCGCGACCGCAGGCATTCGGCCGTGGACGCCGTTGAACCCGTGCGCTTGTTTGAGGAAGTAAGCCGGAGTCTTGGACGAGCATCCGATCCCTGAAAGCTTGGCCACTTTGTGGGGCTCGATTTCGAGTTCCCAAAACGCCTGGATGATCGCTGCCGTGATGGAGTCGTGTCCACAACCCGCGCAAAGCGTCGAGAACGCGCCTTCGTAATCGCGGCGCGTCAAGCCCACGGAATTGGCCCGGAGGGCCGGCGTGCGGACTTGGGGTTTAGGGATGTAGCTCATGCCGGTACCCCCGAAAAGGCCTGAACGCCTTCGACGACGCACTCCGCGCAGAGCGGCATCCCCGCATAGTACAGGACCGAACGCAGCCGGTCCGCCGGAACTTCAGTCTCGATCATGAGCAGCCGCCTCAGTTGCCCGTCGCGGTTTTGTTCGACGATGTAATTCACCTCGTGCGCTAAAAGGAACTCCTTGACCTCCGGACCGAACGGAAAGCCCCGGATCCTCATGTAGTCCATACCGTCCCCGCGTTCTTTCATCAGGTCAACGGCCTCCGAGCAAGCCGCGTGGCCGCTTCCGAGCGTGACAAGACCCGTTCGGGCGCCGCTACCGTGGATGAGCGCTTCTGGAACGGCTTTTGACGCCGTCTCGAACTTGCGCGTGATCCGGTCCATGACCTCGCGGTATTCGTCGGAGTCCTCCGTATAGAACCCGAATCGGTTGTGGCCCGAGCCGCGGGTGAAGTAGGAGCCTTTGGGATGGACGCCAGGAAGGGTCCGGTAGGGCACTCCGTCTTCGTCGATATCCATGTAGCGATAGAAACGCTCGATCCGCTCCAACTCCTCGGCAGAGAGCACCTTTCCCCGATTGGGCCGGTAGTTGTCGTCCCATTGCAGCTTGGGCGTCATCCAGTCGTTCATCCCAATGTCGAGGTCGGAGAGGACGATGACGGGTGTTTGAAACTGTTCGGCGAGATCGAACGCTTTCACGGCCATATCGAACGCCTCCTTGGGGTCTGCCGGGTAGAGGCAGATGTGCTTGGTGTCGCCGTGAGAGGCGTAAGCACAGGTCAGGAGGTCGGCCTGTTGCGTGCGGGTGGGCATTCCGGTCGAGGGGCCCGTTCGCTGCACGTCAAAGAGGACTGCCGGAATTTCCGCGTAATAGGCGAGCCCCAGAAACTCGTTCATGAGCGAAACGCCTGGGCCTGAGGTCGAAGTGAACGCCCGTGCCCCCGCCCAGGAAGCGCCGATAACCATGCCGATTGCGGAGAGTTCGTCTTCCGCTTGGACGATCGCAAACCGGTTCTTGCCTGATTTCGGGTTCTTCCGATATCGCTGGCAAAACGCCGAAAAAGCCTCCATGAGCGAAGTCGCAGGAGTGATGGGATACCACGCCCCGACGGTGGCCCCCGCGTAGAGACACCCCAGGGCGGCGGACGTGTTGCCGTCAATCAAAATGTGCTCCCGCGTGGAGTCCATCTTCGTGAGGCGGATCGGCAAGGGGCACTCGAAGTGTTTCTTCGTGTAGGAGTAGCCGAGTTCGATCGCCTTTTGGTTCGACTTGAGGAGAGCCGGTTTCTTTTTGAACTTCTCCGCCGTGAGCGCCGCGAGGGTGTCCTTGTCGATATCGAGCAGCGCGCCAACGGCCCCGACGTACGCGATGTTTTTCATCAGAATCCGCTCGCGTACCCCTTCGAAGTTCGAATTGCAGAGTCTGGCGAAAGGGACTCCGATAAAGTGAAGATCGTCGCGTCCGAGCTTCTTATCGAGCGGCCTTGACGAGTCGAAAAGGACCCAGCCGCCGCTCTTCATGCCGGCAATGTCCTGGGCCATCGTGGCGGCGTTGAGTGCGGCGAGCAAATCGAAGTCCTTCGGACGCGCCGTGTAGCCTTTGTTGCTGACTCGAATCTCGTACCAAGTGGGCAACCCTTGAATGTTCGAAGGGAACAGGTTCTTTCCGCTGACAGGGATGCCCATGCGGAAGATCGCCTGCATCAAGAGGTTGTTGGCGCTCGCTGAACCGGTTCCGTTGGCTGTGGCGATGCGCAGGGCAAAGTCGTTAACAGGGTCGTTCATGGCGTGGCTGTCGCCTCAATCATCTTTATTGTCGGCTTCATGGCTGGCCGTCCAGCGTAGGGAAGCTTCAAGACAAATCGCTTCATGTCCCATGCGGCGGTGGGGCACCGTTCGGCACAGAGCCCGCAGTGCAAGCACAGGTTTTCGTCCTTGATCATCAACCGGCCCGTCTGTTTGAGGGGGCTTGAGGCGAACAGCGGCTGACTTGGTTCGATCCGAGGGGCGGTGAGGTCGGCCAGGACTTCAGATTCCTCGCCCGCGCGCGTGATCGTAAGGCAGTCGGTCGGACAGACGTCGATGCAGGCGTCGCACTCAATGCAGAGCGGGCCGGTGAAGTGCGTCTGCACGTCGCAGTTGAGGCACCGCTCGACTTCGGCCAAGGTTTGTTCTTCGGTGAAGCCTTCTTCGACCTCGATCTTCATCGCCGAGAACCTGAGTCCCATCTCGACGTGCCGCATCTTTTGCCTCGCTGCGGGATCGTAGTTGTTGCTGTAGGACCACTCGTGCAAGCCCATTTTGGTGCTCGTCAAGGTTTGTCCCGAAGCCGGCCGCTCGTCGACTGGGAGCCCTTCGCAGAATTGGTGGATCGAGATTGCGGCCTGGTGTCCGTGTTCGACCGCCCAGATGATGTTTTGGGGGCCCCAAGCCGCATCGCCGCCGAAGAAAACGCCTTCGCGAGTGGACATGAACGTTTTGCGGTCGACGACCGGCATATCCCATTGCCCAAACTCGAGGCCGATGTCCCGCTCGATCCACGGAAACGCGTTCTCCTGGCCGATCGCAAGGATCACGGTGTCGCAAGGGACGATTTGCCTGCCCTCCAACTCCTGGACGAGTTTGCCGTCGATCTCCTGCGAGTGGTACTTCTCAAACTCCATCCCGACGAGCTTGCCGTTCTCGACGAGGAACTGAACCGGCGACAGGCTTTCGAGGATTTCGATCTGTTCTTCCTCGGCGTCCTCCAACTCCCAGGGTGACGCCTTGAAGTACTTGCGGGTCTTCCGGGCGATGACCTTGACTTCCTTCGCCCCCAGACGCTTGGCCGACCGGCAGCAGTCCATCGCTGTGTTGCCTACGCCGATGACGAGCACCCGGTCGCCGACGGATTCGATATGTCCGAAGTGAATCGAGGCCAACCACTCGATCCCGATGAAGACCTGGTCGGAGTCGAACCGTCCGGGTAGGTCCAGTTCTTTGCCCTTCGGCGCGCCGCTTCCCACAAACACCGCGTCGAACTCCTTGGAATCGAGAAGAGCCTTGAGGCTCGTGATCGGGGTGTTGTAGCGGATATCGACGCCCATGTCGAGGATGTATCCGGTTTCTTCGTCGAGAACCTCGGCGGGCAGTCGAAAGGCGGGGATGTTGATTCTCATGAGCCCGCCCGCGCTGGGACCGGCTTCAAAAACGGTGCACTCATAACCCAGCGGCATGAGGTCGTTGGCGACGGTCAGGGAGGCTGGCCCCGCGCCGATCAGGGCGATCCGCTTCCCGTTCTTCTTTTTGGGGACCTTCGGAAGCCTTGGGCGGATGTTGCTCTTGTGGTCCGCGGCCACGCGTTTCAGCCGGCAAATGGCGACCGGCTTGCCGTCGATGCGGGTCCTTCGACAGGCAGGCTCACAGGGTCGGTCGCAAGTCCTACCCAAGATTCCGGGAAAGACGTTCGACTCCCTGTTAACCATGTAGGCGTCGTCGAACCTTCCTTGAGCGATAAGTCGAATGTACTCAGGGACATTAGTGTGGGCCGGGCAAGCCCACTGGCAATCGACGACCCGATGGTAATAACTAGGGTCGTCAACGTCCGTGCGTTGCATATAGGAGAATTATGGCTGAATCCAGCCAGAAATCCGCACCCGATTTCCGGGATTCGCCCGCGAACTCAATACTCTACGCAATTTCCTACTTTGGAGCAGGCTCCGGCCCACATCGGCACGGGTGGCGCGCGAGATCTCACAGGAGATCGGAACCGTAGCCGCGAACTCACAACCGATGATCACACGAAGAGAATTGCTCGCGGGGGTTGCGGGACTCGCGGCCCTTCGCAACGACGCGCTCGATACGCTAGATCGCTGGATCGGCAACGAGCGTTTAGGGAGTGGGGCGCAAGCGGCCGCTGACGAGGGGTTCTGGGCTCAGATTCAGCAGGCGTTCACGCTCGACCGCACGATGATCAACCTAAACAACGGCGGCGTCTGCCCCTCCCCGAGGGTCGTTCAGGACGCGCTCAGGCGGTATATCGAGTACTCGAACCAAGCGCCCAGCTACTACATGTGGCGGCACTTGGAGACCGAGGTGGAGTCCGTCAGAAGGCGGTTGGCCGAGGCGTTTGGCTGCGGGGCGGAGGAGATCGCCATCACGCGCAACGCAAGCGAGGCCCTGGAGAACTGCCTGTTCGGCTTCGACCTCCAACGAGAGGACGAGGTTTTGACGACGACGCTCGATTACCCAAGAATGATCACCACGATCCGCCAGCGCGAGCGGCGCGAGGGGATTCGGATGGTGCAGGTCAGAGTCCCGCCGGTCGTCGATTCGATGGAGGAGATCGTTCGCCGCATCGAAGAAGGGATTACGCCGCGAACCAAGCTCATCCTCTTCTGCCACGTTGTCTTCCTCAACGGCCAGATATTCCCTGCTCAGGCCATTTGCGCCTTGGGCGAGCGGCGGGGCATTCCCGTGGTCGTCGATGGAGCGCACGCCTTTGCGCACTTGCCCTTCAAGCAGTCCGACCTTGGGTGCGAGTTCTATGGAACCTCACTCCACAAGTGGCTTACCGCGCCCATTGGGACGGGTTTTCTCTACGTCCGCAAGCGAAGCATCGGAAAATTGTGGCCCCTGATGGCCGCCACCGCCGAGCAGAACGAGGACATTCGGAAGTTCGAGGAGATCGGCACCCACCCCGCCGCAAACCACAACGCCATTGCCGAAGCCCTTACCTTCTACGAAATGATCGGCCCCGAGCGAAAGGCCGCGAGGCTGCGGTACCTGAGGTCGCTTTGGGTCGATCGTCTGCGGGACGTTGGCAACGTGACGTTCCACACGAACCTCGACCCCGCTCACTCTTGCGGGCTCACGACCGTCGAAATCGTCGGAACCGAACCCGCCAAGCTCGCCGGTTGGCTGTGGGACCGCCACCGCATCTTCGTGACCTCGATTGGGCACGACGACTTTCAGGGGATTCGCGTGACCCCCAACGTCTATACGACCGTCGAGGAGATGCGGAGGTTTGGCGACGCCATGCTGACGGCCGCGAGGTCCGGGATCGAGTGACCTGGGAGCGTGTATGATCGGGTCTATGGTTCGCCGCGCCGTGTACCCCGGATCGTTCGATCCACCCACTCTTGGGCACCTCGACATCATGGAGCGAGCTTCGAGGCTGTTCGACGAGGTGATCGTGTCGGTGGGCGTGAACTTGGCCAAGACGCCTCTGCTGACCGCCGAGCAGCGCCTCGAATGCTTGGAGGAGATCGCAAAGCCCCTCTCGAACGTGAGGATCGCCCGATTCGAAGGGCTGCTCGTCGAGCACGCCCGGTCGCTGGGGGCATATGCGGTAGTCAGGGGATTGCGGGCGACTTCCGACTTCGAGTACGAGTTTCAAATGGCGATGGTGAATCGCCGCCTGGCGCCGGACGTCGAGACGGTGTTCTTTATGACCAAGTGGGAACACAGCTACCTGAGCAGCAGCATGGTGCGTGAGGTGGCCCTCTTGGGGGGCGACTATTCCGAGATGGTTCCGGGGCCGGTCGGGCAGGTGCTAGCGCGGGCGATCTCGAATCGAACCTAGGTATTTCTCCGAGTGTGAAAAAATCGGGGCGCAACCGGGGGCTGGAACGGTCACAATAGTTGGGGACTTGCGCCATGGAGCTAGGGATGACGACGGTAGATATCCTCCGAATGCTAGACGAGTTGCACGCGTTGGTCGTCGAGCGGCCCACGACTTTGGTGGGGAAGCTGACTTGGGGACTCAACGCCGACGAAGCCTCGATGCAGATCCACAAGATTCGCGCCTCGCTCCCCAACGAGCTCAAGCAGGCCTCGGCGCGGGTCAGGGAATCGGAGAAGATCGCGGTATCGGCGAAGGAAGATGCTCATCAAGTCCTCGAATCCGCGCGAAAGGACGCCGAGAGGATCATCCTCGACGGACGCAAGGAAGCTGAGAAGATCATCGAACAGGCGAAGCTCCAGCAAGAGCGCATGGTTAGCGACCACGAAATCCTCAAGATTGCCAAAGCTCAGGCGGAAGAGCTTCGTAAGGCGGGCGAGCGTGAAGCGACTCAGATTCGTCGGGGGGCGGACTCGTATGCCCTCGATGTGCTGGATCAGCTTGAAACGATCACTGGCAAACTCGTCGCCGCTATTGACAAAGGCAAGCAGGAGATTTCCCGCACAAGCGAAGCTTCCGGAACGGCTCTTCCGCGCGAGAAGGCGACCCTGAAGTAATCAGGGAGCGTCGGTAGCTGGGCCATCGGGGGTTGGCCGAAACAGCCGCAGAGTTTGTTCGAACGCCTCGTCGGTCGCCAGCGCGTGCTCATAGATCAGGTCGAGAGTTCGAAACACGTCCAGGAGGTCGTTGAGCCGTTCTTTGAGGATTTGCGCGCCTTCGGACTGCGCGTGGGCCGGGAGTTTTCCCAAGCACTCGCGGATGGCCTCGGCCGTGGGGTCGAGTTCTCGTCGTTTCTTGGCACGAGCCACTCGGAGGAACATCCTCCAGGCGTCACTGTCGCTGACGTAGGTGTCTTTGCGGTCGCCCGGCTTACGAAACCTCCGAACGATCCCCCAATCCATGAGTTCGCGCAGGTTCATCGAGGCGTTTCCGCGACTGATTTGGAGCGCGGACATGATTTCGTCGACGCCCAACGCGCGCCCGGTCACAAAGAGCAGAGCGTGAATTTGCGCCATCGTACGATTGATGCCCCAACTCGAACTCATCCTCCCCCACTCGAGGATGAAGAGGCTCTGCGCGGCGCCTATGCTCTCGGTTTCATTCGAGTTTTCAAAATTCTTGGACATCTGACCAGTTCGAAGGTACCCGAAGCCGTGTTCCGAAATCGGTCCTGGAACCGGCCGAGAATCGCGCAAGAATACGGGTCGCCTGGAGGTGAGTCGCGGGAACGATGCGCCCGATACTTCTCAAGGGGAGACTGTTCCTCGGTTGAGGGCAGAGATGGCCATGGTGGGTCAAACACAAGCGGCGAAATCGAAGGAAGACTTGGCGATGCAGCGATTTGTTCGAATGCGGGCGCGGATGCAGCGGCTCTCAGATTCGAGGTTTTTTGCCGGCTGGGTGTGCGAGATGTCGCCCCAGCGGGCGGTGATCGACTGTACCGATGAGTCGCCTTGCGTATCGTCCGACGACCTTTTCGTCACGGTTATGGGGCCTCAGCAGGGCCTGGCGTTTCGAGGGCGGGTCGCGCTGGTCCACAACTCGCGCATCTACATCGATCTCCACGGACCATTGCGCACGGTCCCAGGCACGGAGGAGTCGCGGATCCGAGTGACCGACCTCAACGCTCTCGTCCTTGTGGGGGACACCGAGATCGAAGCCACTGCGATGGACGTCTCGCCGAAGGGCATAGGGCTGCGCTCTCCGATTTCGGTCGAGAACGGCGCCAGCGTGAGCGTCTCCATTTTGAGCCCCGGCCATACGATCCAAGCGACCGGCGAAGTGCGGTATTGCAAGCCCGACGCCGAGGCGCCTGGGAGCTTCCGGCTGGGCGTTCAGCTCAACGACATGGATCGGGTGAGTCGGGCGCGTTGGACTCAGATGTTGAGCCTTCAAGCCGCCTGACGCGAGCGCCTACTTTCCAGCTTGCGAGAGCCTTGTGCCTTCCTTGCGGTTCAATTCGATGTACTCGACCCAGTTGGAGGGCACGTCGGTATCCACGAAGATCGCCGTCACGGGGCACTCCGGCTCGCAGAGCCCACAATCGATGCACTCATCGGGGTGGATGTACACCATGTCGTCTCCCTCGTAGATGCAATCGACGGGGCAAACTTCCATGCAAGACTTGTCTTTGACACCAATGCAAGGTTCGGTAATTACGTAGGGCAAGGCGGTCTCCTGAACACTCGGAGTTTACTCCGGCAAGGTTCGAGTTCGCGGGGGGGTCACCTCGCTGCAAACGCGCGAACGAACGTCTCAGCCCACCAATCGGAGGGCGCTCTGCCCGCCAGGTCCGACCTTCCCGAGCAGAGTTGGAGCGCGCCGGACTGAAACAGAACCACCAAGCGGCCCGCAGGCTCCCTCTTCATCTCGCCCCGGTCCATCGCGCTTTGCAGCAACGAGGCGATCGGTTCGAAGACATTGCGAACATAGGACTCCTGAATCCTCTCTTGATGGGAGGGTTTGCGCATCTTCCTTCCGGCTTCGAGAGCGCCCTCGAGGTCGACCGCGGTGAACTCGGCCAGAGCCGAAGCGAGGTCGGCGAGGGCGGCTTGAAGGGAGTTATGGGTTTGGGCGAGCAGCCGCAAATGGGCTCCGAGACTGCCGAGTTCTTGCTCGACGTGCGCCACGAAGAGACCTTCCTTATCGCCAAAGTGATAGTAGAGGGTCGGCGCCTTCACCCCCGCCTCTTCGAGGAGTTGGGCGACGCCCACCTCGGCGTAGCTCGACCGCGGGAACAGGTTCCTCGCCGCTGCGAGCAGCTTTTCACGGCCGCCTGCGTCGCTCAAGGCAACCGTCTCCGTTGCGGCGGCTCAATTCTGGGGCGAAGGTCCATCGACTCGTAAGTTTAGCGGAACTCGGGTGAGGCAATTCAGGATCGAGCCGCCGTACGTCATAATAAGAAGTAGATATTCTGGAGGCATATCAAGATTGGCCATCACTCTGACTGAACGCGCTATTACCGAACTGAAGGACCTCATGGCGTCCCAAGACAAATCGTCCGCTGCCCTTCGCGTATGGGTGGCTGGAGGCGGATGCTCCGGGTTCCAATACGGAATGGCCCTCGACGACGGCGAGCCAGAGGACGGCGATCAGACGTTTGTTCAGGACGGAATCAACATCCGGATCGACGACCTAAGCCTCAACTACATGGACGGTAGCTCGGTGGATTATGTGGATGACCCTATGGGGGGCGGCTTCAAGATCGACAATCCGATGGCGGTCCGAAGTTGTGGCTGCGGCAACTCGTTCCAGACGGAAGGCTCCGAGGCGCCGAGCGGCTGCGGCGGTTGCGGCGGCGGGTAGTTCGGTAGCGTCTCCAATCTCGGATTGGAGGATTCCTCAACCCTTCGTCCCGGCTTCCTCAGAGAGTGAGGAAGCCGGGACGATTCGTTTTTTGCGCTTCTCGCGGGCTTACCGGCTGAGCGAGACGGCCAAGCGAGCGTTGACCGCATCCCAGTCGATGACCTGCAAGTAGGCGTCGATGTACTTTGCGCGCGCGGTCTGAAAGTCCAGATAGTACGCGTGCTCATACACGTCCATGGCGAGAAGCAGCGAGTTGTTCCACGTGGGGAAGGTGTCCTGCGCGTCGCCGATGTAGTTGTGAACGCGTCCCTCCATGTGATCGTAGGCGAGGAAAGCCCATCCGCGCCCCGCGATTCCGGTCGCTTTCCAATCCGCCACCCACCTTTCGAAGCTTCCGTAGGCCTCGTCGATGAGCGACGCCACGTTGCCGGCCGCGGGTCCGCCCGAACCCCCCAGCGTGTCGAAGTACACGGCGTGGTTGATGTATCCGCCATAGGCGAAGGCGTAATTCCCCTTGAGCGCGCGCATCTGGCTGTAGACCTGATTGGCCTTCGCGGGGTCGATCTCCATCTCAGCCAAGGCTTTCCGGATTTCGTTGGTCTTGTTGGCGTAACCCTGCCAGAGCTTGAGATGCTCGTCGTGCGTAGCGCGAGAGATGCCGACGCGCGAGGTCGAAAACACCTTCTCGGGCAGAGCTTGGGGAACTTCGACGAGCTTGGGTGCGATTGCAGTACTTTCCATATTCGCTTCCTCCATTGGAGACGTTGGTCCTGGGGCCTGTTTGTCCGCTCGGGCTGATGTCCCTGCGGTCAGAACTGCGCCGACGACGAGCTTGAGGGCGCCTCGCCGGCTGAGCAAGACATTTGTCGGCCCGGCGTCCTCCTGTTGGGTTGAGTCCATAGTCTAAACCTACGCAGCGTTCTACGCGGCTCGCCGAGGATCGTCCGCAGCAGATGGGAAAGGCGGCAGTTAGGACGTAGAACGCTCCCAAGGTATCGTAGAAGAAAGCCGATGAACCCTTACTTGATCACCGCGCTTCCCGTGGGGCCTGGCGTTTTGGCAAAACTGATTCGGATGATCCCGATCCAATCCCTCGATCGACCCACGCATCCGGGGCGGTTCAGCCCCCGCGAGGTTCTCGCGCACCTTTCCGACTGGGAGCCGATTCTCCTCGAGCGCATGAAGCGAACGGTGGCCGATCCCGGTTGCTTGATTCTCGGGGTCGACGAAGAGGAGCGGGCCCGGGAGCAAAGGTACGAGGAGAAAGACCCTCTCTTCGAGGCCGATCGCTTTGCGGCGTTGCGTTTCGAGACGATGGAGTGGCTCAGCGAGCTGAGCGACGACGACTGGCAGAAGTCGTCGGTTCACAGCGAGCGCGGCGAGATGTCAGTTTCCGACCAGGCGAACCTACTTCTCGGACACGACTTGTATCACATTCAGCAACTTTGCGACGCGCTCACGCCCTCTTCAGTGGGCACCTGGTAGCGGATTCTAAGGGTGGGGTCCGGGATTCTGGTGTTTCTTGGGATAGGTCGAGCGAACCCGCGAGCCGATAGAAACGTCAACCGTAAACCCCAACTGGATTCAGCCACCCGTGGGGTTCGGGTCGGAATCGTCCGAAGGAAGTCCAATCAGAATGCCCCTTGCCGCAGTCCTCGGAGCTCTCGCGATCGGCTCTACCGCAGCCAACGGCGCGTTGGGTTATGACGTGCTCAAAACGAACTCGGTGACGTACCACGTCGTGACCGCCGACCTGGCCAGCCGTAAGCTTTCGCCGAGGACAGTGGCTTCGGAACGTCTGACTTCCGTTTGGAACTTGATCTCAAAGTCAGAGGCGTCTGCCGCAATCACCGGGACCTTCTTTGCCCCCAAGGCGCAGCGTCCGGTGGCCGACGTTCTCATCGACGGTTTGCTCGTGTCGAAGGGCTCGTTAGGCACGGCTGTCGGAGTGACTTGGAACGGCGACGTGGAGATTTTCGACCGCCCCACCGGGCAGCCCGTCGATTGGGGCAACTACCGCTATGGGTTGCGAGGGACGGTTCGTCTCATCCGAGGTGGCGTGGTGTGTCCGGACCCGAAATCGCAGAGCTTCAAGGACAGTCGCCTCTGGAGTCGCGCGGCGAGAACTGGACTGGGCGTGACGAGCCGCGGCAAGCTGGTGATGATCGCCACGAAGTCCAACGTGACGCTCAGTGAGATGGGCGCAGCGATGCTGCAACGCGGAGTTCGTGAAGCAGTAAGCCTCGACGGGGGGAGTTCGACTTGCCTCTACTTCAACGGCTCGCTGGTGGTCGCGCCCGGCCGCCAACTCTGTAACCTGTTCGTCGTCGCTCTGGGCAACCCGTTGGAATGGAACGGGCCCGGAAACCGACTCTGACCTCGGAGCGGCGGTAGAATCTGCGAAGTTTGGATTCGCCCTACCTTGCCGTTATCATCCCCGCATTCAATGAAGAGGGTCGGATCGTGCCCACCCTCGAACGGCTCCGCGAGTACTTCACGGCGACGACTCACACATGGTCGGTCACCGTCGTCAGCGATGGGAGCACCGACCAAACGGTGCCGAAGGTCACTGACTTTGCCGCTCAGGACGCTCGATTCAAGCTGATATCTTACCCGCAAAACCGGGGCAAGGGCTGCGCGGTTCGAACGGGGATGCTGCACGTCGAGGGTCAACTCTTGCTCCTTTGCGACGCAGACTTAGCCGCTCCCATCGAAGAGGTCGAAAAGCTGCTCCCTCCTATCGAGTCCGGCGCGGACATCGCGATCGGGAGCCGCCCGTTGAAAGAGAGCCGCTTGGAGATTCGGCAGCCGTGGTATCGGGAGATGCTGGGGCGGGCGTTCAATATGGCGGTGCAACTTCTGGCCATCCGAGGCATCAAGGATACGCAATGCGGATTCAAGCTCTTTCGCCGCGAGGTCGCGAGGGACGTGTTTTCGCGTTGCAAGCTCGACGGTTTTGGATACGACTTCGAGGCGCTGATGATCGCGCGGGACCTCGGGTACCGGATCGACGAAATTCCGATCCGGTGGTCGCACCAAGAGGGCTCGAAGGTCGTTTTGATGCGGGATGGACCGCGGATGATTCGCGACCTCGTGAAGTTGAGGCTCATGGGGAAGTCTGCGAGGCTGAAGCCGCGTGAACCCTAGCGAGTACTCCCGCATGCGATCGCTCGAAGACCACTACTGGTGGTTCGTGGGTCGTCGCCAGCTTGCGATGAGGCTCTTAAGGGCGACCGTTCCAGAGGGCCGCGGCGCGAGGGTACTGGACCTTGGGTGCGGCACGGGCGCGGTGTTGGAGGAGGTGTCCGCGGAGTATTGGGGCGCGGGCGTGGACCTCAGCCCTTTGGCGCTGCAGTTCTGCTCGCAGCGGGGCTGCCGCCGGCTGGCGCGAGCGTCAGGGGTGAACTTACCTGTTCGCACAGGATCGCTCGACTCGATTCTGGCCCTCGATGTATTCGAGCACATCGAACTCCATAGGGAAGCGATGCGGGAGGCATGGCGCGCGCTCAAACCGGGAGGGGCATTGATCTTGAGCGTTCCGGCATTTCGGAGCCTCTGGGGTCCCCACGACGTTGCTCTGATGCACTTCCGCAGATACCGACGCAGAGAACTCGAAAGCCTCCTTCGAGAAGCTGGATTTCGGCAGGTTCGAGTGAGCTACTCCGTGTTCTTTCTCTTCCCTCTGGTTTGGGCGATCCGGCAGGTCGAGCGCGCGCGCCCCGGGCCGGCGAAAGCGTCGCTCCCCGGCGTTCCGGGATGGATGAATTCGCTGCTCATTCGGCTCCAGGCGATCGAGGGCGCGGTGCTCCAGCGACTCAGATTGCCTTGGGGATCGAGCCTGGTGGCGATTGCTCTCAAGGACGAGTAGCCAACAAATAGGGCCTCTCCGAAGAGCCGGAGAGACCCGAATGCCGTTTCGGACCCGCCGTTAGAAGCGATATCCGAGATAGAACCCTGCCGAGGTCGCCCTCACTCCGCCTGGGACTACGTCGCTGTAGAAGAAGTTGCCCTCGACGAAGATGTGCTCGCCCAACTCGCGGCCGACGCCGATTCGTCCTCCGAACACCGTTTCGGTGCCGGTAATGTCGAACACAAAGGCTCCCAAACCGAGCGTGAAGTAGGTTCGGTCCATGCCGTCAATCCCTCCCTCGTTGGTGAAGAACCTCTGGTTGATCATCACGGGCCAGAACGAACCCTTCTTGGTGCTGGCGTTGGACGCGTTGTAATCGACGGAAAAGAACGTCTCCGAGTTCTTGAGGAACTGGGTCTTGAACGTGTAGTCCGCTCCGACGGCCCACCAGACCTTCTCGACATCCCTCAAACCATCGTTCGCCGCAAACAACCCGCCCAGCTTGAAGCTGAAGCTGTAGGGCGTCACATCGACGCCGGAAGTTTGGGCGATCGCGGCCCCGCTGGAGACCAGCAGCGCGCCTGCGGACAACAGAACATTCAATCGCTTCATTAGTGATGACACCTCCCTATTCGGAACCGAACTCGATTCGCTCGAATCCCTTGAGCGAGTCCATTTTACTGATTCGGCGTCCTTTCGTCAATTGGACGCTTGAAGAGGGCGGAAATGTGCGAACGATCATAATGCTTGTCATGAACGCATCGGTCTTGGACCTCAACAAGAGCGTCGTGCTCGCCGTCGATCTCCAGCCGAGGTTTCTATCCGCGATTCATCAGGCCGAGCGGGTGGTCCGCCGAAGCGGCGCGCTGCTGGGCATCGCCCGGATTCTGGGGGCGCCCGTGATCGCCACGGTTCAATACTCCGAGAAGATGGGCGGATTTGCGCCCGAACTCGCCGATCTGCTCGAAACGGAGCCCATCGACAAGCTCCGATTCTCTTGTTCGGGATGCGCGCAAGTGGATGCGGGCCTCGCCCATATCGGTCGCCGGCAGGTAGTTCTGGTCGGCATCGAGACGCACATTTGCGTGACTCAAACCGCCCTCGATCTTCTGGGGAAGGGATTTGAGGTGTTCGTGTGCGCTGATGCAGTTGGGGCAAGAACCGAAGACAGGCACCAAATCGGCATCGGCCGCTTGAGGGATGCCGGAGTTGCGATCCTTCATAGCGAATCAGCGGCCTACGAGTGGATGCGATCGGCCGATCATCCCGAGTTTCGAAATGTGCTGCCGCTCATCAAGAGCAGTGCGTAGTAACTATAACTATGTCTCTCAAACAGATAGTTTCCGGGTCTTCGTGTGAGGCTTCGAAGGCATCGAGCGCGGCCTCATTGGTCCTCCGATTGGGGTTTGGGCTTGCCATGGCCTTCGCTCACGGAATGGGGAAGCTGCCCCCTCCAGATGGGTTCGTAGAAGGCGTGCGCGGTATGGGATTCCCGCTGCCGGAGTTCTTCGCTTGGCTCGTCGCCGTTTTGGAGACGGGCGGAGGAATCTTGGTCGCGGTTGGGCTGTTCGCCCGCCCCCTTGCGTTCTTCCTGTTCATCCACATGTCGATCGCGTTCTTCCTCGCCCACTCCGGTCAAGCGTTCGCCCAGCGAGAACTCGCCTTCCTGTTTGGCGCGGCGATGCTGGCAATCGCTTGGATGGGCACAGGCAAGTACGGGCTCGACGCCTTCTTCGCCAAGAAGGACTAAGGCGGTTCTGGTTGCAGGGCGCGCGGCCGCCCCGCACGGCTCCTTTCGTTCCGTTCGGCAAAATAGGGCCATGCTCATTGGCGCCCTAACCGTGTCGTATCGCCTCGAAGGGGTCGAGACTCTGAAGGCGAAGCGGCAGGTCGTCCGCGGGTTGCTCGATTCAGCGCGCAATTAATTCCGAATCGCCGCCACTGAGGTCGAAGACTTGAACCTCATCGGCAATGCGACGCTCGGATTTGCAGCCGTTTCCAACGACCGCCGGCACCTTGCCAGCCTGCTCCAACATCTCAAGGAGCACCTCGACTCGCGGATGTCGTATCGAATCACGGATTTGCGCGAAGAAGTGTTCGAGGTTTGAGCCAGAATCGGAAGGCCGATGTTTACCGGGATCGTTCAGGCAATTGGGGCCGTCGAAAGGGCCGAAGTTCAGAAGCTCTGGCTTCGGGTGGATCCCAGGTCATGGCCCGATCCGATCCAACTCGGCGAGAGCATCGCGGTGCAGGGGTGCTGCCTGACGGTGACGGGGCTCGACGAGGCGCTTTCTTTCGATTTGAGCGAAGAGACGTTGCATCGATCGACGCTCGGTGCATTGAGTAAGGATATGACCGTCAACTTGGAGAGATCGGTTCGAGCGCAGGACCGACTCGGAGGTCACTTCGTGTTGGGACACGTCGACGGGGTGGGGCGATTGCTGGCCCGCCAGAGTCGAAACGAAGGCGAGGTGTTTCGTTTCCGCGGGCCGATCGAAGGCGCGAAGTACCTTGTTTCCAAGGGGTGCGTTGCGATCGACGGCGTATCGCTAACCGTCGTCGAACCTGACGGACCCGATTTCGACGTGTGGCTCGTGCCGCATACCCTCGCTCACACGACCCTTGGCGGCCTCCGCGTGGGCGACCGCGTCAACGTCGAATTCGACGTGCTGGCCAAATACGTCGAGAACTTGGGGAAGGGCCGATTTTGAACAGGCCCGTCCCCAGCGACTACTTCTTTAAGAGTAAGTAATCCAGCCCAAACATGTATCGAGCCACTGCGCTCGCGTGTTTTCCCTCCACCTCGATCGTGAGGCGGGCTGTGCCCTTCTTGAGCTTGAATCGCCCCAGCGAGCGCACCTGCCAACTTAGGCCTGAAGAGTAGAATTCCATCGGCTGCGCGATCCTTTGGCCTTCGATCGTGATCCAATGTCGGCCGTAGTCGGGGGCGATGCAGAAGTTGCCCACGACCCCGTATTCTCCGTCCTCGGCTACCGGGAATTCAAGGACGAGCTTATCCCCGACCTTGCCGTCGCGCCACCAGAGCTGCTTGCCGTTCGAAAGGTCGCCGAAGTCTTGGGTCTCGGTGACTCCGCCCGTGCGCTCGATGACCTTCATGGATTCGCCCTCCAACGCGCCCTTGACCGGCTCCGGCTTGGCGATGTGGACGAGCGAAAGCTGCTTGGGATCCGTCTGCCGGGCTTGGCTTCCTCCTGGGCGAGCATACCAATAAGCCATGCGATCGAACTCG
The DNA here is from genome assembly GCA_017347465.1 of Candidatus Nitrosymbiomonas proteolyticus. Classification (GTDB taxonomy): domain Bacteria; phylum Armatimonadota; class Fimbriimonadia; order Fimbriimonadales; family Fimbriimonadaceae; genus Nitrosymbiomonas; species Nitrosymbiomonas proteolyticus. The sequence continues at coordinate 1,451,523 of AP021858.1, forward strand.
ACCTCAACCTCGGCCCAATGCCAGAGTTCTATATCAAATTGGATCGATTTCTTGTAGGGAATGTCGTCGAACACGTGAAAACGCATGACCGTCGAGTGGCCTTGCGTGCCGGGTCCATCGCAACGAGGTTGGGCGTGATAGGCCTCCTGGAACAACTGCGGGCTGCCCCACGCGTAACCGAAGTAGTCTTCGGTGCCGGTTCCAAACGTGCTTGGGAACGCCTCGCCATCTACAAAGACCTTCTCGTCTCCCTCACCCCACCAAGTCGGCACCGGATTTGCAATATGTAGGCTCGCGCCCACAAACCTGCCTTCTCCTTGGACTTTCAGGAACTCCATATCACGCATCGGCCTGGTGAAAGTGGTATCTGAGGCCCATTGCGCGTGGAAGTGCATCGACTCCGAGCCCCAGCGATAGTGGGCGACCTTGTAATCAAACTCCGCGGACACGATCGCAGTACCGAGGTTTTCCAGCCGGATCGAGGCCGACTTGCCCCAAGGCATCATGAACCTGCAAACCATCCAACCGTCTGCGGTCGTTTCCAAGGGGAGGGTCGCGAACGGCGCTAACCCTGCGACCTGGCCGAAGAAGTCCGCGACCGGCGCGTCGATGCAGCGTTCCCCATCGAACTCGGCAACGATTCGAACGTGGCGAGTCACTTGCTGGAGCGCTCGCGGGTCGTCCCAAGCGACATCTTCGGGGGCGGGTTGCGACGACTTCAACCGGATTCTCAATTCAGCGACGGCGGCGTTGCCCGAGCCTCGCAGGATTTCGACCGGCTGCTTGGGCAATAGCGTGGTGCGGCCTGCTTGTTCGCGCGCGATCATGGCCGGGGGCTCTGGGTCCCGAAGTCGCTTTGCGGTCTGCTGGATCAAGTCCATGAGGTCGCCGAGTTGCTCGCGTGAAAAGGTCTTGACTTGAGTGCCGCCCGGGTAGGTCCGGTAGTTCACATGGTAGTAGAGCCTCTTGACGTTCTCGCCCGCGGAGTCGTCCACGGTGATCTTGAGGCTCTTTGCATAAGGGAACGGAAAATATAGGTTTGTGCCGCGAGCTGCCATATAAGCATAAGGAGAGCCGAACGGGGCCACCTTGCCATTGAGCAGGTCGCCGAGGTTGGCGACGAAGGCTGGCGCAGACTGCCCATCGAAGTAAAACCGAACGACCCCCACGGGGTTCGCCGACCAAATCCGAACGACCGCGCCCGGGCCCTTCAAATCGGCCATCACATACTCCTTCCGACCGCCGACCTCTTCGACCCGCAAGAACTGGCCCCAGTCGTTGTTGGTGAACCACTCCGTTTGAGGGTTCTTACTCGCGCGGTCGTAGCTGCTCGCTTGGCTCGTCGTGTAGCTCGGGTTGGCTCTTCGCGTCAAGCGAAACAGGTCGGGCATTTCTTGGAGAAGGCTGCGAACGTCGACGGGGAAGGCTTGCGCGGCGGCCAAGAGCCCCATGACGATCCCCAACGTTTTTATTTGCGTCGATTTCATCGAATCCACCTCGGTTTCAGCAGGAACCAGCCGGCCGCTTGCGAACCCTTGGGGACGGATGTCCGATCTCCGCCGTATTCGCTCCGCGTGGCTGCCCTTTCTCCAAAAGTACCAGGGACTAGCCGGGTTGTTCCTGCTTGTCATTGTTGCCGCATTTGTAGAGCCTCGTTTCTTGACCGGCCCCAACCTCGCCAACGTGATGAATCAACTGGCGATTCCGGGGACGTTGGCCTTGGGAATGACGTTCGTGATTTTGACCGGGGGCATCGATCTCAGCGTGGGATCCCTGTTCGCGCTCCTAAACTGCGTGACGGCAAGCTGGCTTCGCGACGGGACGGCGCTTCATTGGACCGTGCTCTACGTGCTGTTCTTGGGAACAGCGATCGGCGCGCTCCTGGGGGCGACGGTGACGTACACGCGGATGCAGGCGTTCGTCGTGACGCTCGGCGCGATGGTCTCGCTTCGGGGGATCGCGTACGTTTACAGCGACGGCAGCTTCATTTCAGGGCTGGGCCAGTCGATGGCGCCGCTGCAGGCGAAGTGGGGCGAGGTTCCCCTTTCGGCGGTCGTCATCGTGGCGGCGACCCTCCTGGCGGCGTTGCTGCTCGCCAAGACGAGGTTCGGGAGGGAGGTTTACGCGATTGGAGGCAACGAGGAGGCCGCGCGCCTTTCGGGGATCGGGGTCGCCAAGACAAGAATCGCCGCCTATGCGATCAACGGGCTTTGTGTGGCGTTGGCGGCTCTGATGTTCACGGCGAAAACGAACAACGGTCAGCACAGCGCGGGCATCGGCTATGAACTCGACGCGATCGCGGGCGCGGTGGTCGGGGGCACCTCGCTGCTCGGAGGCTACGGACAGGCGACGGGCACGTTCGTGGGGTCTCTTTTCATAGTTTCCATCGGCGTATTGATGCAACTCAAGGGGATCAACACGCAAGTTGGCATGGGTTTCAAGGGAATAATCATTCTCATAGCGGTCTATTTGCAGAATCTTGGTAGGAGGTAGATGATGAAGATTCGATGGATGGGATGGGTTCTCGTCGCGGGTGCGGCGCTCGCGGGATGTTCGGGCGGGCAGTCTGAGGTTTCGGGAGACGGCGGTTCTGCGGCAGGATCGGGCGCCGAGCTTCCGCTGGTCGCCTTTGCGCAGGCCAACAGTCAGGACCCCTGGCGGCAGGTCTTTGACGCTGAAATGAAGGCGACGGCTGCGACTCACGACAAGGAGTTTCGCTTTGAATTGCAGGACGCCCAGGACGACGCCAACAAGCAGATCGGCTTGATTGAGACGTATCTGGTGAAATCGCCCAAGGTGCTTCTGGTGAGCCCCTGCGAGGTCGCAGTGACGATGGCGGTGGAGACCGCCTATGACCGAGGGATTCCGGTGATCCTGCTCGACCGGGCGATCGAGAGCGAGAAGTACACGTGCTGGATCGGGGGCGACAACGAGCAGATCGGGCGCGCGGCAGGCAAGTTCATGGGCGAAAAGCTCGGAGGCAAGGGGACCGTCCTGATGGTTCAAGGGCTTGCGGGGGCGACTCCCACCGAACAGCGCCGCAACGGCTTCTTGGAGGCGATCAAGGAGTTTCCGGGCGTCACCGTAATCGAAGGCGACTTTTGCGACTATCAGCGGCAGAAGGCGCGAAGTTACATGGAGACGTTCTTGCAGTCGGGTAAGGCATTTGACGCGGTTTATGCCCACAACGACGAGATGGCGATCGGCGCTTACCTTGCGCTGGAGGCTTCTGGAGTCAAGGGAAAAGCGATCGTCGGCATTGACGCCTGCCAACAGGAGATCGTCGATTACATCAAGGCCGGCAAGGTAACTGCGACCTTCAAGTACCCGACGCCCGGAGCGAAGGGGATCGAGGTTGCAGCCGCCCTCTTGAAAGGCGAAACGCCCAAAGAAAAGAAGATCGTTCTCGAAACCGAGATCGTGACGGCCGAGAACGCGGACGAGTTCTTGGCGAAGAACACGAACCTGGCCAAGTAGCTTCTACGATTCCGACCCGCGGATTCGGGCGAGCCTGTAATGCTCATCCGGCCAGGTCGCGATCGCGTCGACCTCCGATTCGGTGAGCCAGCGCACGGGCTCGCCGGTTTGGAGCGCGCCCAAACGGACTCGGGCCGCTTTTTCCGACATCAAGGTTGCCGCTAGGGCTTCTTTGGCTGTGGCTCCGAGCGTAATCAGCCCGTGATTCTGAAGCCAGATCGTTTTCGGAGCAGCCCCGCGCGCATTGCGGTATTCCTCCACGCGCGGCCTGATCTCCCGCGCGAGCGCGATCCCGGGGTCGGCGTAGGGGACGAAAACGGATTCCCGCCCGCAAAAGACGATCTCGTCAGGATACAGCCTGCGCTTGGCGAACTCCTCGGCGCTGGGCAGGCACGCCAAGCTCAAGAGGCTCTCAGGGTGCGTGTGAGCCACAAACCTCACTCCTGGGAGTTGCAGAAGGTAGGCATGCATGAACGATTCGGTCGATGGACGCTCCCTCGCGCGCGGATTCGCACGGCAGTTGTCGAGCATGCGTCGCACTTCGGCTGGCGATTCGGGGCCGCCTTCGAGCAGCGAAAGGACACCCGCTAGGTTCAGCGCGACGAACCCAGATGCGCCGATCTCCGCCATCTCGTGGCCGCTCGCCTTGACCCACAGGGTGGCTTCCTCGATCCGCGCCGACACGTTGCCTTCGGCGAGAACGCAGCAACCCAGATTCGGGTCACCCAGAGTCCGCGCCAGTCGGATGAGATCGACCGGGGGCTGCATGGCGAGAGTATACGCCGGGCGGCGCGCAACGGCGGTTCTGAGGAGTTTTCGAGGCTCATATGGGCCGCTGGCACTCAAATTGCTGCACAATACGCTGCAAGATGGATACTCTGCGAGATGCCTTGGCTGTTGCGGTCCCGCTGTTCGCCGGTTTTTTCGGAGGGCAGTTTGCGCGTCAAATCAAAACGAAGGGCGCAATGGCTATCGGAATGGTCGTGGTCACGCTGATCCTCGGATTCGTGCCCCCTTGGTTTATCGACCCCTCGATCGGCACCAGCGAATACATTTTCTGGCCGGTGGCCTACCTCGTGGGCTTCATCGTAGAGTTCCGGCGGAAGTGACCTTTACCTCGATGGGGTGGGCTGAAAGATCGAGAGTCCCGCTTTGTTCCAGTCGTCGAGAAACCTCTTGAGGCCCGAGTCGGTGAGCGGGTGCCGGAAGAGTTGCTCCAGGACTTTGAACGGGCACGTGCTGATGTGCGCGCCCACTCGGAGCGCCTGAACGACATGCTGAGGGTGTCGTACGGAGGCCACAAGCACTTCGCTCGCAAACCCATAGGTTCGGACCATCTCAACCGTCTCGGCGACCGCATCCATTCCTTCGCCGCTGATATCGTCGACCCGGCCCACGAAGTTGGAGATGAACGTCGCCCCGGCCTTAGCCGCGAGGAGGGCTTGGGTCACGGTAAACACCAGCGTGACGTTGGTTCGGACTCCCCTTTCGCTGAGGGTCGAAACCAGTCGCACTCCGTCTTCGATCAAAGGGACCTTGACGACGATTTGGGGATGCCAACTCGCGATCTCCAGGGCTTCTTTGAGCATCGTGTCGTAGTCGGTCGCGACCACTTCCGCGCTGATCGCGCCTCCCGGCAGAAGCCCGCAGATTTCAAGGACGGTTTCGCGGAATCCTTTGCCCGACTTGGCGATCAGGGTCGGGTTCGTGGTGACGCCGTCCAGGACTCCCCATTCGGCCGCCTTACGGACCTCGTCGGTGTCGCCGGTGTCGACAAACAGCTTCATGCCGGGAGTCTACTCCACCTACTCGGGCCATCGGAACGCTGAGAATCGCGAACGTCCCGATTTCTCAATCGGGCGTTGAGTCCGCGAAAGAAGTGGTAATATGGCCGCATCCCCCACTTTGTTGCGGGGCCCCAATACGCATCATGTCAAAGCCTGGATCGACAAGCGGACCTCAAGTGCCCCTTCCCCGGAGTCGGCGCGGGTTTCGCTCCTATTGGACCGAGCTTGGAAGAGAGCTCAAGAAAGTGACGTGGCCTCCCCACAAAGAGACCACGCGGCTGACCGGCGTCGTCATCGCCATCTCGAGCCTGATGGTTCTGATGTTGACCGTGTTCGCGCTCGTCAGCGCCGAGGTCATCCGAGTGATCACGAGGGGATTTTAGGATGCCCAAGACTTGGTATGCCGTCCATACGATCGCGGGGCATGAGAACCGGGTGCGAGACGTTCTGACCCGTCGCGCCCAGGTTGAAGGGCTCTGGGGCTACGACATTTTTCAGATTCTGATTCCTACCGAACGAGAGTTCACGACTCGGGCGGGCAAAAGGGTCGAAGTCGATCGGAAGGTGTTTCCTGGATACATTCTGATCGAGATGAACATGACCGACGACGCTTACAAGCTGGTGAAGTCGACAAGTGGGGTGACGGGATTCGTGCAGAGCGGCAACAAGCCGGTTCCCCTCGAAGACTATGAAGTCACGAGGATCATGAAGAACCTCGAAAAGAGCAAGGAAGCGCCGAAGATCGCCTGGCAGAAGGGGGACGCGATTCGAGTGGTCGACGGACCGTTCGCCGACTTCTCGGGCAGGATCGAAGAAGTCAACTCCGACCGCGAACGGCTCAAGGTACTGATCAACATCTTTGGGCGCGACACTCCGGTCGAATTGGAATTTACGCAAGTCGAGAAACTGTAAGCACGGCAGACTCCGGAGCGCGACGATGAACCGAACCGTCGACCCCATCTGGAGCGTTCAAGAACGGGACACCGCCGCTGAGGAAGCGCTTGCTTCCGAGTTGGGCGCGCCCATGCTCCTTGCGATGGCGCTGGTTCAAAGGAGCATCACCGACGCCGAGTCTGCGGATCACTTCCTCAATCCGAAGATCGACGACTTCCATGACCCCGCTTTGCTGCCCGATTACGAGTTGGCCGCCAAGGAGATTCTGGGGGCCCGGGAGCGCGGCGAGCGGATCTTCGTCCATGGCGATTACGACGTGGACGGCGTCACGGCCGCGGCGCTCTTGGGGCGGTTTCTCGAAAAGATCGGATGCAAAGTGGACGTCCACGTACCCCACCGGATGAAGGAGGGATATGGGATTCATCATCGCGCCATCGACGACGCCAAGCAACGAGGGGCAAAGCTGTTTCTAACCTGCGACTGCGGCATTTCGGCGTTCGACCAAATTGACGCCGCGCGCGAGGCCGGGATGAGGGTGGTCGTGACCGACCACCACGCGGTGGGCCCCAAACTCCCTCAGGCTCACGCCGTCGTCAACCCTCATCGATCGGACTCGAAGTATCCGTTTCCTGCGCTCAGCGGGGCGGGCGTCGTTCTCAAGCTCTGCGCTGGCCTAGCCCGAGATGTGGGGCTGAACCTCGACTCGTTCTACGGCGCGTTTCTCGACCTCGCGGTGTTGGGAACGGTCGCCGACGTGATGCCGCTTGTCGGGGAAAACCGGGTGATCGCTTCGTTGGGGCTGAAGCGGCTCGCAGACTCCAAGAAGCCCGGCATTCGCGCGCTCTTGCGACAGTCGGGAATCCAAGAGAAGGCCGCCACGGGGTTCAAGGCGCATCACATCTCCTTTGGGCTCGGCCCTCGGCTGAACGCCGCCGGAAGGCTCGACGACGCTGCCCTATCGCTCGACCTGTTGCTCGAACGCGACGAAACGAAAGCCGCCACTCTCGCCGGCCAAATCGAAAGCCTCAATTCGCAGCGGAGGTCGGAGCAAGACCAGATTGCAGAAGAGGCCGTCACCCTCATCGAGAACGAGGAGCTCTATCGGAATCCGGCCATCGTCGTCGCCCGCGAGGGCTGGCACCACGGCCTCATCGGGATCGTCGCCAGCAGAATCGTCGATCAGTACCACCGCCCGGCGTTCGTGATCACCTTGGATCGCGAGTCGAACGAGGCCCGGGGATCCGCGAGGTCGATCCCAGGGTTCCACATCGCCGACGCTCTGCGGGAGCTGTCGGACCTTGCGAGCGGCGGAGGTCACGAGATGGCTGGGGGTTTTTCGCTCGAAGCTAAGAGCGTCGAGGCCTTCGCGGAGTCGCTGGTCGAGTTGGCTCGCCGACGAATTCCTGCCGAGGCATTTGCCAAGAGAATCCCCGTGGATGCGGAAGTTGCGCCTTCAGAGGCCGGGTTCGAGGCGGCCCTACAGCTCAGGCGATTGGAGCCCTTTGGAGAAGGCAACCCTGAGCCGCTCCTGCTCGTGCGCAACGTAGAGTTCACTCAGATTGTCCCGACTCGAAATCCGGACCATCCGCAAGTCATGCTCCGCGCGGAAGGGGTCGCGCCGTTGCGGTGCCCCGCGTTCTCCCTGGGAGCCCGGCTGAGCCAGGAGAGCTCGGGCATGCGCGCTGATGTGCTGGTGAGGGTCGTCGTCGACGAATGGCGGGGCACGACCCAGCACAAGTGGCACATCCGGGACTACCGCCCGGCTGAGACCCCGTAAGGCTCAGTCGGTGAGTTCGCCGATCGTGAGGGATAGGGTCACGGGCTGCTCCTCCCGCTTGACGGTAAGGCGAACCGTCTCCCCAACCTTTCTCTCTGAAAGCGCCTTGAAGAACTCGATCTGATTGAGGATGGGTTTTCCGGCGAATTCGACGATCAGGTCGTTGGCTTGAAGCCCAGCCTTTTCGGCGGGTGAGCCCTTGACCACCGATTGCACTAGGGCTCCGGGTTCCTCTGCGTCGCGGCAGAACACTCCAATTCCGGGGTGTCGGACAATGTGGTCGGGGGAGAGAAAGCCCTCGATGACTCGTGCCAGCGTCCGGCTTGAAACGGAGTAGCCGACTGCCAACGCCGAAGGGCCGTATTGGGAGATCACTGTGGGTGGCGAACTCGACCCCCGAAAGGCGCCCGTCGCGCCGAGCGACTTGGCGGCGTCCTGGACCTGAGCCTGAAGCGTCGCGCCTATGATCCCAGCAAGTTGACCTTGGAGCGTAAACACCAAGCCTCCCCCGACCGCCTGTTGCGGGAGTTCGAATCGGAGTTCGGTGAGCGTCACGACCCGCCTCTGCCGCGAGAGAATGCCGGTCTTGTTGTCGCTCGAGACTTCGGCACGGCCCGGGCCGCCTGCAAAGATGGCGAGCAGCTTGGTCCCTTCGTCCGGCGTATCGTCAAGGACGGGAACGGCCCTTGCGATCCTGCCGATGGGCATGGTCGCGGTGAGGAGGACGAGTTCGGTCAATTCGTCGCTCGCCTGAATGCGGATCGGGACGATTGCGCCGTCGAACGTTCGGGCGGTCGGCATCAGCCCTTCGAGCGCGGAGCGGTGGGTTACGAAGTACCCTCGCGGGTCGATGCAAGCGGCGGTCCCGGTTACCTTTACGCCGGACGAAAGGAGGATAACGGAGGGCCGCAACTGGTCAAACAGCGACTGCTCGCGTTCGGTGACGCCCTGACCCGACACAAGGACCGCGGCCGCGATCCCCCAGTTAACCGCCAACGACCACATTGCTTACGGAAGTTACCTCTTTGGCTCGGCTCGCGCCGGTGGTTTCGTCGCGCGCTTCGTCGATGATGACGAGCGGTTCAGAGTCGTCCGGGCTTGCGGCGAAGGCAGCCGAGGAGACGATTGCGTTCTCGATGACGTCGATCGAAAGCTGATCCGCGGCGTATACGAGGTCGGCGGGCGCCGAGGGCTCGCGCTTAGCGACCCGGACGTTCTTTTCGGTCGAGATAGGGGGCGGAGGAGCGGCTTTGGCCACTTTCATAGGCTCGACGTGAGCCGATTCGATCGCACCTTGATCGGGCGCGGACAACTCGGCCTGCGCCAACGCGCTCTCGAGGTTTGAATTCATGCCGGAACTACCCGATGGGCCTCTGGATAGGTTCGTGCGAGCCGCCAAGGGCTTCGCGGTCAGGCCGGACTCGACAGGGCCCGCAGAATAGACCGACCACGACCCCCAGATCGCAAGGACTGCCGCGGCAGCCCAGGTTGGGGCCGAGAGCCAGCGCCATAGGGAAGGCTCCGCAGGACTTCGAAGCCCTTGCCGCAGGATCGCTTCGCTGAGTCGCTCGGTCGAGAGTTGGTGCGGCGTTACAGGAAGCTGCTTGAGCCCGTGACGGATCGACTGGAATTGCTCCAGCGTTTTGCCTGCCTCTGGATCGCTCTCGCACAGCCGACGCAACTCCGCCTCTTCGCTTGTGCTGAGTTCGCCGAAGGCGAGTTTCGCTAACTGGTCTTCGATTCGCTTGTTCATTTCAACTCTCTTCGATCAGGGGAGCAACCCTTTCACGGAGCGCTCGCCTTGCTCGGAGCACCCTAAGCTTTGCGCCGCCAACGGTGCAGCCCAGAATCTGGGCGATGTCGGTGTATTCTCTCTCTTCCAAATCTCGCAAAATGATCACGGTCCTGTGATGGGCCGGGAGCGCGTTGAGCGCCTTCCGAAGCGCCTCCACGCGGAAGTCCTGCTCTAAGTTCCTTATCGGGTCTTCTTGGTCGCCCACTGTCATCCAATCGAGCGCGCCGTCGGCCTCTTGCTGTTCGAGGGCGAGTCTCCGCGAGCTCATCCGGGCCTGGTCGGTGCATAGGTTGGTGACGATCCTGAGGAGCCAAGTCGTGAATTTCGCTTCGTCACGATAGCGCGCGAGGTTGCGGTAAGCGCGAACGAAAGCCTCTTGAACGATGTCCTCCGCGTCGTCCCTCCGGGGAACCATCTGAAAAGCGAAGCGGTAGGCCATGGCCCTGTGGCGTTCATAAAGCAGTTCAAACGCTCGAAAGTCGCCTTCTCTCGCCCGGCGAACGAGCAAGGCGTCGTTATCGAGGTCGACGCTCCCGAGGAGTCGACCCGGAATGAGTTCGGCTGTCTGAACTGCTTGCACCTTTTTCTCCAGGCTTTCGCCTTCCGCATTGTCAGACGCCACTATCGAACTCCTGTTTCGTTCGTTCAACGAATCCCAGCATCGCCTGAGCCATCCTACCTATTGCCGGGGCGCAGAAACTCAAGCGCATTCGCCTCACTTACTCTACGCTCGGGGGCACGTCGAGGATTACCGTCACCGGTCCATCGTTGACGGCGCAGACCTCCATGTGGGCTCCGAAGACGCCGGTCTCGACCCAGGTGCCGAGGCCCGTCAGCGTTTCGACGAAGCGATCGAAGAGCACCTTTCCAGCCTCGAAAGGCGCGGCCTCGATGAAGCTCGGGCGGCGGTTTTTCGCCGTTTCTCCGTAGACGGTGAAGTTGGAGATCGCCAGAACGGAAGAACCTGGGACCTCGGCGAGCGACAGGTTCATTTTTCCTTGCTCATCGTTGAAGATGCGAAGCCCGGCAATGCGCCGGGCCAGCTTCTCGGCTTGGGCGGGAGTGTCGTTCCGATGCGCGGCGACCCACACGACGAACCCGGCGCCGCACTTTCCGACCTCTTGCCCCTCGACCGAGACGGAAGCCTTCGAGACCCTTTGGACCACCGCTCTCACCGCTTGGCCGGCCTCCCAAACATCCGCAGAATGCTGATCACGTCGCTGTAGTTGCTGATCCGGTTCATTACAAGCGACAGGTGGTCGGTATCCGAAACTTCGATGGATACGTCGATCTCGGCGGTGTTGTTGGGCAAGGTGCGGATGCGGGCCCAAGTCACGTTGGCCTTCGCCTCGCCGAACACGGTGCTGATGTCCATGAGGAGGCCTTGGCGGTTGACGGTGGTGATCTTGAGCATGATCGAGTGAAACTTGCCGTCCGGGGGCCAATCCAAATCGACCAGCCGTTCAGGTTCGCTGGCGGAGAGAGCTTGGGCGTTGGGGCAGATTCGCCTGTGGATGATCATGCCCCGGCCCCGAGTCGTATATCCCACCACATCGTCTCCCGGAACAGGGTCGCAGCACCGCGCCCGCCGCACCAAGATGTTGTCCACTCCGTCGTGGGTTACGGTGAGCCGACCTTCCTTGGCCTCCGAGGGGTGAACGCGCTCTTTCTCGGGGCGAGGCTGCCCGCCTCGAAGCCTGTTGAGGACGTTTTGGGCGCTCACCAGCCCCGAACCGACCTTCGCGTAAAGGTCTTCGGGGATTTCACAGGAATCGAAGTGGGGAAGAACCGATTTGATCTTCTCGTCGGTGATCCATTGCTTGGCTTCGAGTCCCAGAGACTTCGCCTCGCGTTCGAGGGCGTCCTTGCCCCTTGAGGCGTCCTGAAACCGGCTTTGCTTTCGAAAGTGGCTTCGGAGCTTGCTTCGAGCGTGCGCCGATCGAACGAACTCCAGCCAGTCCATGCTGGGTTGCGCGTTCGAGCGAGTGATCAGTTCGACTACGTCGCCGTTCTGCAATTGGCGGTTGAGGGGAACCATCGTACCGTTGACCTTCGCTCCAACGACCGTCAGGCCCAATTGGGTGTGCACTCGGAACGCGAAGTCCACAGGGGTCGAGCCCGCGGGCAGATCGATCACGTCGCCTCGCGGGGTGAACACGAACACCTGTTCGCTGAAGAGGTCAGTCGAGATCGACCGCAAGAAGTCGCTGCTGAGCTTCGCGTCGCTCGACCAGTCGAAGAGTTGCTCGCGGAGCCGGGCAAGCTGCTTGACCTCGGCCTCTTTGGTCGAACCTTCCTTGTATCCCCAATGGGCCGCGACGCCGTATTCGGCGACTTCGTGCATTTCGCGCGTTCGAATCTGTACCTCGACCGGTTCGCCGTGCGGCCCCATTACCTTGGTGTGGAGCGATTGGTAGCCGTTGCTCTTCGGCTTGGCGATGTAGTCATAGAAGAGCCCTGCGAGAGGCAAGAACGACTCGTGGACGATTCCGAGCGCCAAGTAGCAGTCGCTCACCTTCTCGACGATCACGCGCAGGGCGAGGAGGTCGTGGATTTCCTCGAAGCTCCGACCCTGCTTGACCATTTTTTGAAAGATGCTGTAGAGATGCTTGGGCCGGCCCTTGATTTCCGCGCCGGCGATTCCCTTCTCGGCGAGCTTTCGTTGGAGCGTTTCGATGGCCAGTTCGAGTTCCGACTCACGCTCCCCACGGGACTTGGCCACGAGGTCCGCCACTCGCCGGTATTCGTTGGGGTGGAGGTTCTGAAACGCGAGGTCTTCGAGTTGCCACTTCAACTCCCAAATGCCGAGCCGAGCAGCCAAAGGGGCGAACACATCGAGCGTCTCATTGGCGATGCGGGTGCGCTTTTCCGGTTCAAGGCCCTGGAGCGTTCGCATGTTGTGGAGTCGGTCGGCGAGCTTGATGATGACGACTCGAACGTCCGACGCCATCGCCAGCAGCATTTTGCGGAGGTTTTCGGCTGCGCGAACCGACTCTGCCCTGGCGCGCATCGTCGCGGTTTCGCCCTTCGGCTGGAATCGAAGCTTAGTGACTCCCTCGACCATGGCGAGCACTTCGGTCCCAAACCACGCTTCGATCTCGGTGGCGGAGACGGGAGTGTCTTCGAGAGTGTCGTGGAGCAGGGCGGCGACCAGCGTGTCGTCGTCCATGTTGATCTGCTCGACGATTTTGGCGACGGCGAGCGGGTGGGTGATGTACGGCTCCCCCGATTGGCGAGTTTGCCCCTTGTGGGCTCGGTCGGCGACGAAGTAGGCTTTGCGGATTCGTTCGAGGCTCGCTTCTTCTCGACGCGGCCCTAGGTGTTCGAGGAACTCCTCGAGTTCTGGTGGTTCCGTCCACTCGGGGTGGATAGGGTCGGCTGGAAGGGCCATGTGCTGATCCGCAAGGGGTTCCCTCGGCGTTGAAGTGCCCGCAACGGTTCTATTGTACTTGGCCCCAGCGAGTTCACAACTCAAACCCTCGAACTCGAACGAAGTTCAAGGATTCGGCGAACCTGTTCCGCTTGCTCAGGGGTATCGACGGCCAGTTCGGTGCCTTGAGCCGGGCTCATCTGGATCCCGATCCCGTTTTCGAGGAAGCGGAGCTGTTCGAGGGACTCGGCGATCTCGAGTGGGGAAGGGGGCAGGGATGCGAACTCAAGCAGGGCCTGCCGTCGGAAGGCATAAAGCCCGACGTGCTTCTTGACCGGGATCGTCCTGGGGTTGCGGGGGTAGGGGATGGCATGGCGGCTGAAGTAAAGCGCCCGGCCCGAGTTGTCCGTGACGACTTTCACCACCATCGGGTTGTCGATCTCGGCGGGTTCACAGTCGCAGTACACGCTTGCCATTTGGGCGTCCGCGCGTTCGAGCAGGGGAGCGACGCAAGCATCGATCGAGGCCGTGGGGATGAGCGGCTCGTCGCCCTGCACGTTGACGTAAACCTCGCTTTCCACTTGGCTTGCGACCTCGGCAATGCGATCGGTTCCGGTTAGGTGGTCGCTGCGGGTCAGAAGGGCCTTGCAGCCGAACTCCTGGCAGCGGTCGACGATCACAGGATCGGGCGTGGCGACCACGACTTCTTCGGCGTATGCCGACTTTCGGGCCGCCTCGAAGACCCACTGCACCATTGGCTTGCCCATCAGATCGACCAGGGGCTTGCCGGGAAATCTCGTACTGTCCATCCTCGCCGGGATCACGATCATCACGCGCATGAGACGATGTTATCCCGCTGGGGGGCCGTAAGGACAGGAGAGTGGGGAAACGACCTATAAGCCGGATTCTGTCTTTGTGAGGCGATCTGTCTATGCGGCCTACCCGGACGGTCAGCGGGCCGCTTCGTCCCGTCCCTATTTGGCCTTGCTTCCGGCGGGGTTTGCCCCCTTGAACGGTTGCCCGCCCAAGGCGTGAGCTCTTACCTCGCGATTTCACCCTTATCCCGACAAGTCGAGACGGTTTGTTTCTGTTGCACTTTCCGTCCCCGGTTCTTAGGCCGAGTCCCTCGGTTTCCCGAGGCGCCGTGCCCTATGAAGTCCGGACTTTCCTCTCCCCATCGCTGAGGAGCCGCCACCCGGTCGCTTCCACCACTCCTAATAAGTCTACTATATGGGACAATGGTTCCCGAATCAGGACCTTGGGAAACCTGGGCCTTGGGGAGTGCGTACAATCGAAGCGGCCAATCGGCATTACCGTGGCGGTGCGGCCGTACGTAGAAGAGGGCAGGTCCATTGCACACGGAATCCGGTACTCAGGCGCGGGAAACGGGCGAATCCGCTCAGGCCCTTGTGCGCTATCTGAGGGAGCATCCAGAAGCGGTTCGAGTCCCCGCCAAGGAGCTCGCCGAGCAGTTCGGCCTTTCCGTAGAGTTCGTCGAACGATTCATCGCGGGATTGGTTCAGCGCAAGGGCGCAGCGATCGACGCTCGCCCGGTGATTTCGCCGGTCCGACGGTTTCTGGGTCGAACCAGGCGGCTTGTGTTTCGGCTGATGGACCACCCGGTGCCGTTTATCAGCGTGACGGCCGCAGCGGCGATCTCGCTGTTCCTGTACTTTCACTTTCTCAACCACCCGCTTTCGCAAGTCCGGCCTGGCGATCCCGTGATCGACCTGCGAGCCGATCCGGTGCTGTTCTTCGGCATCACCCTCGCCACGCTCTTGCTCCATTGGACTTGTTACTACCGCCTAGGACGGGTTCGGTATGCGCTCTTGGGCGCGGTCGCTTGTTGGGTGCTGTCGGCGACGGCGCTTATGGTGGTCGCCTGGCTTAGGATGCAAGACCAGAACGTGTCGAACATGCCGGTCCAGTTGCTGCTCCTGGCCTTTGGAATGCTCGCGCTCAACGTCGCTTATGCGGGCGCGGGCGCTTTCGCGGCGGTGCTTGGAGGGTTCGCTCAGCTCAAGAGGTCCGACCGGGAACTCGAACAGATGACTCGGCAGCAGCTCTTGGGGCGGCTGTTTGAACTTCAGGAGCTTCTCGAGAAGCCGCACGAAACCCTGACTTCGATTGAAGAGCGCCCCTGGTATCGGGCGCTGGAGACCGTTCGGGCCCAGCCTCTTCATTACGCCATCGGCTTGGGAGCGGGCGCCGCAGCAGTTTACATGCTCCTTCGGGGGGTTGTTTTCGGCCACCTTGACGACGCAAGCCTCAGCCGAATGCCGCTGCTCGTTCTGGTCACCCTCGCCTTTCAGGTTTCGGACATCGCATTGATGGCGATCGTCTCGTTCGTTCATCGCAACGTTGGCGGGGCGATTCTAAGCGCGGTCGTCTACCAACTCTCGGGACTCTTGATGTACTTGCTTCCGATTCCGCACTTCGGACCCGAGTTCTTTCGAAGGCCGGCGATGCCTTTCATTCTCGCGATCGGGTTTATTCTGGCCGTGACGGTGGGAATCGTGGCCCATGTTGGTTCGTTGGTCGAAGAGCGCGCCCTTCGAGAACGTCGCCGCCTGGTCAACGATCCCGCGATCTTGCTGGCCGAACTGGTCCGGATTCAATGGATGCTCTCCGTGAAGCCGCTCGACGTGTGCGTGATGGTCGTCGATGTGGTAAAGAGTTCGCTGATGAAGGCCGGATCGGACCCGTTAAAGGCCGAGTTCAGCTTCCGCGACTATCAAGAGATGGTCGCTGGGATCGCCCAGAAACACGGGGGCCGGGTGCATTCGACGGCAGGCGATGGCGTCGTGGTTGCGTTCGACGACTGCAGGGCTGCCTTGGATGCGGCCAAGAGCGTTCAATCCGAGATGCCCCTGTTCAATCAGTCGCGGAACCGGCTCTCGATGCCATTCCGACTTCGGATCGGCATTCACTCGGGCCTCGTGACGGGGGACATCGACAAAGTCGTGTTTACTGAGGTGATCGATATCGCGGCTCATTCGGAAAAGCGCGCGCCCGTCGGCGGGATCGTCGTCACGGAGAAGGCTTTGGAGCGGCTCACCGGCGAGCCGATGGCGCCCTTGAACGAAGAGATCGGGGGCAACCGCCTCTTCCTGGTGCTGAGCTCGGGGTCTTCATGAGAGAAGGTCGCTGGGTCGATCTGGGGCGCATGCGATATGCGCCTTGCTTTGAATTGCAGCGAAAACTGCTCGAAGGGGTCGTCGGAGGTTCGGAAGCCCCTACGCTGCTCTTCGTCGAGCATGAGCCCGTGCTGAGCCTCGGCGCGGGGTTCCATGAAGAGAACCTTCTTTTGAGCCGTGAAGAGTATGCGAGGCGCGGGATCGAAGTACACCCCACCGACCGAGGTGGCGACGTAACGTTCCACGGGCCGAACCAACTGGTCGCCTATCCCATTTTTCCACTTGCGTGGGTCGATCAGGACCTCCACCGCTGGATGCGAACTCTCGAAGAGTCCGTGATCGCGGCACTGCGCGATTTCGGGTTGAAAGGCGAGCGGTTCCCTCCGCTGACGGGCGTCTGGGTGGGGGGACGAAAGGTCTGCGCGATCGGCATCAAGGTTCGGAGGTGGGTGTCGATGCACGGCCTGGCCCTCAACTGCAACAACGACCTCTCGCCCTTCGATCTGATCGTGCCGTGCGGGATCCAAGGCTACTCAGTCACGAGTGTGAGCCGCGAATCGGGCCGTGAGGTCACGACGCAGCAGGCGAGGGAGAGTCTCTTGCGGGCCTTCGAAGGATTGCTGAATGTTTCGCTCGAAGTAGAGGGACGTGAGGCGCTCTTGATCCGTCTGTTGGGTGAGACGCAGGCCTCTGAGACCCTCCATGAACCTCCTCGACTTCAACACCTCCCCTGAGTCGCCCGAGGCGGGCTTGTTGTTTGAAGAGGGTGTTGCGGGGATCGATGAAGCTGGCAGGGGCCCCCTTGCAGGTCCCGTCGTCGCGGCGGCGGTGATCCTCCCGAGCGGATTCGACACCCTTGGCCTCGACGACTCCAAGAAGCTCACTTTCCAGCAGCGGGAGGAGTGGGCCGAGAAGATTCGCTTCAAGGCGCATTGGGGACTCGCGATCGTCGGACCCAGTCAAATCGACCGTACGAACATCCTCCAAGCGACGTTTCAAGCGATGCTCGATGCTTATTTGTCGCTCCCCATGCGCCCCACTGCGGTTCGCGTCGATGGGAATCAGGTACCTCCGGGGATCGATGTGCCGTGCAGCGCATGGGTCAAGGGCGATTCAAAGCACACGGCCATCGCCGCGGCTTCGATCCTCGCCAAGACCGAGCGCGACTCGCTGATGCGGGGGTTTGCCACGTTGTACCCAGGCTACGGGTTCGAGAGGCACTTCGGATATGCGTCCCCCGAGCATCTCGAAGCGATCGAAAGACTTGGGCCGTGTCCCCTTCACCGGATGTCGTTTCGGCCCTTGCGGAAGGATGAGCAGGCTTGCCTAACCTTCGACGCGTAGGCCGCGAGGCCGAAGACCGGGCCGCCGCCTACCTCGAATCCCTCGGGTACACCGTAATCGCGCGGAGGTTTCAGGCCAGGCACGGGGAGATCGACCTCGTCGCCTTGGACGGAGCGACGATGGTGTTTGTCGAAGTGAAGATGCGGCGAGGCGCCGAGTCCCATCCCGAAGATGCGGTCGATCGGACGAAGAAGAAGCGAATCGTGGAGTCCGCGCGGGAATTCCTCGAAGCCTACGAAGGGCCGGACGTCGAAGTGCGATTCGACGTTGTGACTGTGGCGTCGGGGCGGCTGACCCACCTTCCCGACGCGTTCTGGCCGGAGGACTGATCGGGCTGGGCCCATAATGGGCTATGTCGGGTTGGGAAAGAGCCCTCTATGTCGGCCTCGGCGGAATGCTCGGCTCGCTGGCAAGGTATTGGGTCGGCGGTTGGGTCCAAAGCCGCACAGGCGCGGTGTTTCCTTGGGGAACGCTCTGCGTCAACCTGCTGGGCTCATTTCTGTTGGGGCTCTTGATGGGCGTTGCGCTGAGGGAGAACGTCCCGCTCAGCGCCCGGCTCTTTCTCGGAGTGGGGGTACTTGGAGGCTTCACCACGTTCTCCACGCTGTCTTACGAGACGCTTCAATTGATTACCGGTCGAAGCTGGGGGCTTGCGCTCTTGAACGCAGGGGGGAGCGTCGTCGCGGGCTTGATTTCCGCTGGACTCGGCATTGTCGTCGCGAGGGCGATAGGAGGCGCTTGAGATGATTATCGAAGGACCCGGAAAGGCGGTGCGGGTGTTTGTGGGCGAGGCCGACCACCATCACGGGGAGCCGCTCTATGCCGCCATTGTCAAGCGCGCCCGTGAGGCTGGGCTCGCGGGAGCGACCGTTGTTCGAGGATCGATGGGTTTCGGGGCGAACAGCCGGATTCATACGGCGAGCATCCTTCGACTCTCTGAAGACCTCCCGGTCATCATCGAGATCGTCGACATCCCGGAGCGCATCGAGGAGTTCCTGCCTGTCCTTCACGAGATGGTCGATGAGGGGCTCGTGATGACGTGGGACGTTCAGATCGAACGGTATGTGCATTCGAATCAGGAGTAGGCCCGAAAGGCTTGGGGATCAACCGCGACCGGATTGATCGGGGATCGAAGGCATATCCGAGAAGTCCTCGAGCGCCCGCCCTGCGGAGTAGTTCCCCATGAGTCCCATCAGCGCCTGGATTCTCCTTTCGACGGGAGGGTGGGTGCTGAACAGGCTATTGAGGCTCTCGCTGAACTTATGGAGCGGGTTGACGATATAGAGATGCTCGGTCGCGGCGTTGGCGTTTTCGAGCGGCGTGGGGTCGCTGGCAATCTTCTTGAGCGCACGCGCAAGTCCTTCGGGGTAGCGGGTGAGTTGAGCGGCGGTCGCATCGGCCAGGTATTCGCGCTGGCGGCTGACTGCCATGTGGAGCAGCATCGAAAACAGCGGCGCGAGGATGGAAAGGAGGATCGCGAGGACGAGGAAAATCGCCGATCCTGAGTCGTTGTCGCGGCTCCTTCGCCCGCCTCCGTGCCAGAGGATCCTCCGGAGCGAATACGCGAGCAGCGGGATCAGCCCTGCCACCATCGCGATTGTGGTCATGAACCGTATGTCGTAATTGCGGACGTGGGCGATCTCGTGGGCCATCACCCCCTGCAGTTCGTCTCGATCGAGGCGGGAAAGGATCCCGGACGTGAACACGACGACCGCATTTTTTGGGTCGGGGCCGGTCGCAAACGCGTTCGGGGAGGGCGAGTCGATCACCATGACCTTGGGCTTGGGGATTCCGGCAGCGATCGCCATTTCTTCGGCGACGTTGTCGAGAACGCGGAACTCATCGCGCGTAGCCTCCCTTGCGCCCGACAGCGCCAAGATCACCTTGCTGCCCGCATACCGCGCAAACAAAGCTACGGCCACGCCCAAGGCAGCCGCGAGCGCAGCCCCAAGGGGCCATGCGTTCGGATCGAGCACCCCTCCCGTGACCGCTCCCAACGCAGCCAGAAGCAGTACCATCAAGAAGGAGTAGAACCAACTCGCCCGGACGTTTGCCGCGATCTGCTCGTGGAGGGTTCGTTTTGCTGCCATGTTCGACCTTCAAAGTCTACGTTGTTTCGCGCCGCTTCGATGCGCCGTTAGACCCGATCGAGTCGGAGATTCGTAAGCTAGGGGTTCGATCCTCTCGAACAGCGATCTTGTGGGATCGGTTATTCTGAGTGCAGGAACCTCTCGATGAAGTACCTTGCGATCGTTGCCGCAGCCCTCACCATGAGCTCTCCTGGCCTTCAGCAAACCGAGCCCGAACCGCTCGAACCGACGCCTTCGCCCCGCCAACTGGCTTGGCAGAGACTCGAATACTACGCGTTCGTTCATTTCGGGCCCAATACCTTCACCGACAGGGAGTGGGGGGAGGGCACCGAAAGTCCGGAGACGTTCCTGCCGACCGCCCTCGATTGCCGGCAATGGGCAAGGGTCGCCAAGGAAGCGGGGATGAAGGGCATTATCCTCACAGCGAAGCACCATGACGGCTTCTGCCTGTGGCCTTCGAAGCAGAGCCGGCATACGGTCGCTCAAAGCCGTTGGAAACAGGGCAAGGGCGACGTCGTACGGGAACTGAGCGATGCTTGCAAGGAGTTCGGACTCGAGTTTGGCGTGTACGTCTCGCCCTGGGATCGAAATCACCCAAAGTACGGAACCCCTGAGTACAACGATGTGTTCGTGGCGACCCTCACCGAACTGTTGACCGGGTATGGCCCGATCTTCGAAGTGTGGTTTGATGGCGCGAATGGGGAGGGCCCGAACGGAAAACGTCAAGAGTACGACTGGCCGAGGTTCATCGCCACGGTGCGAAGTTTGCAGCCTGAAGCGGTGATTTTCAGCGATGCGGGTCCCGATGTGAGATGGGTCGGCAACGAACAGGGCTTTGCGGGCGAAACGAACTGGAGTCTGCTGAACCGCGATGAGTTCGTTCCGGGGACTCCTCGCTACCGCGAACTGACGCAGGGTCACGAAAACGGTTCCCACTGGGTTCCTGCGGAGTGCGACGTTTCGATTCGACCCGGCTGGTTCTATCACCCCTCCGAAGACGGCCAGGTCAAGTCCGTCCAACACCTACTCGGAATCTACTTGCTTTCGGTCGGACGGAACGCCAACCTCCTCTTGAACTTGCCGGTCGACCGGCGCGGGCTGGTCCATGAGAACGATGTCGGCAGGCTTCGCGAACTCCGGAAGGTCCTCGACACGATCTTCGCCCACGACCTTGCTCGCGGCGCGGATGTCTCGGCCTCGAACGCTCGGTCCGACGGTTTTTCACCCGCGAGGGCGGTGGACGGTGACCCTGAAAGCTTTTGGGCGACGACGAACGCGACGAGATCGGCATGGCTCGAGTTGCGGTTTCCCAGCCCAACTCCTCTCAACACCGTGGTCCTCCGCGAGCCGATCCGATTGGGGCAGCGAGTGAAGTCGTTCCGAGTTCAGGCTCAGGTCGAGGGCCAATGGGTCTTGATCGGTCTCGGTACCACGATAGGCAACAGGCGCATCGTAACGACGGATACCGTGTACGCCACGGCTCTGCGCGTGGGCATCGAAGACTCGAAGGCATGCCCGTTGCTTTCGTCGGTCGAAGTGTACGCGGCCCCTCCCACGGCGTTCATCGACACCCCCGACCGCGACTTCCTCGATTCCCTGCGAGTGACGCTCAGCAGCGACGACTCCCGAGCGGAGATTCGATACACCCTCGACGGCGCGGAGCCCACCCAGGCGTCCCCGCTATACCGCGGTCCGTTCGAGCTTCGAGAATCGGCGACCTTGAAGGCTCGAGCGTTTCGCGGGGGGAAAGGGAGCCTTTGGCCCACCGAAGCGACGTTCAAGAAGCATGACGCTGCGAGCCTGAAGAAGCCCATTCACTTCGTACGCAAACCGGAAGACGGGCTCCTATGCGAGGTGTTCGAAGTGTCCTTGCAGAGCCTGGCCGACTTCAAAGGCGGGCAGTCCACACGAAAAGAAGTCGTCTCTACCCCAGCGCTGGGCGCGCAAACTCGGGACGAGCAGTTCGCGTTGCGGTTTTCGGGCGTCTTCCTCGCGCCGGAGGACGGGCTGTATGCGTTCTCATTGACCAGCGACGACGGCAGCCGACTTTGGATGCACGACGAGCTTACGGTGGACAATGACGGGTTGCATGGCCCAGCCACTCGCAGGGCCGTGGTGGGGCTGAAGGCGGGGTATCACCCCCTCCGGATCGAGTACTTCAACGGCACGGGCGGGCGGGAACTCAAGGTCGAGGTAGTGGGACCTGGCGGCAAGAAGCTAGGCGGCCGGGAGAATTGGGCGCACTAAGGGTCAGAACTTCGCGATCCGTCGGGCGGCGTCGCAAATCTTCTCAACGGACGGCAGCACTTTGAGTTCGAGCGGCTTGGCCCACGGCACGGGAGTGTCGGAACGAGTCACTCGAAGCGGCGGCGCGTCGAGGTGTTCGAAGCTCAGTTCGCAAATGCGGGCCACGACTTCGCCTGCGAAACCGCACGTCTTGGGAGCTTCGTTCACGACCAATGCTCGGTTGGTCTTCTTCACCGACTCGATGATCGTGGCTTCGTCGAGCGGCACGAGCGTTCTCAAGTCTATGACCTCCATTTCGATGCCTTCCTCGGCGAGCTTGTCGGCGGCGTGAAGGCAATGGTATACGTTCTGGCCGTAGGTGATCGCCGTGAGGTCTCGCCCCTCGCGCCGAATTGAGGCCTGGCCAAACGGAATCGTGAAGTCCTTTCCGGGGAGTTCTTCCGCGATCTCTCGCAGGCGGTAGAGCTCCTTGACCTCGTAGAAGAGCACGGGGTTGGGGTCACGCAGCGCGGCCTTGAGGAGCCCCTTCGCGTCGCGGGGCGTGGAGGGGCAAACGACCTTGAGCCCAGGCGAGTGGCAGAACCACGCTTCGTTCATCTGGCTGTGGTAGAGCGCGCCTCCGCCGTAGGCCCCTGCAGGTCCGCGAATCACCACGTTGAGCGCCGCGTCGCCGGCCGTGCGGTAATGATAGGTCGCCAGCATGTTGACGATCTGATCGAACGCGCAGGAGATGAAGTCGATGAACTGCATCTCAGCCATGACGGTTTTCCCGTTGAGCGCTGCGCCGACCGCAACGCCCACGATCGCGGCTTCGCTGATCGGCATATCGATCACTCGCTGTTCGCCGTACTTCGCTTGGAGGCCATCCGTCACTCCGAACGCCCCACCCAGGAGGCCGATGTCCTCGCCGAGGCACAGCATATCCGGATTGGAACCTAACTCCTCGTCCAGGGCTTCCCGGATCGCCATGAGGTAGTTCGACTTGATGGTTTCGGTAGCGGGTGCGGCTGCGCTCATGTCTACTCTTTGAAAACCCACATCTCGGCTTCGGCTTCGTCGGGAACTGGCGACGCCAGGGCAGCCTCAACGCCCTCGCGGAGGTATTCGACGACTTCGGGCGGGAAGTCCTCATCGCGCACTTCGGTGGCGCTGCGGCCCTCGGGCTGGTATCGGTCGGCTTCCTCTTGAGTGAGAATCCCTTCCTTCACGAGCCTGGCCTTGAACACTGCGATCGGATCTCGGCTTCGGCCCCGTTCGACCTCTTCCGCAGGCCGGTACCTCGCCGCGCGGTCGTCGTCATGGTCGCCATGGCCGTAAGCCCGGAAGGTCTTGCACTCGACGATGCTCGGACCCTTTCCTGCCCGCGCCCACTCGACCGCATCCATCACTTTGTCGTAGACGTCCCAAGCGTCTTGCCCGTCGGCGACGAGACCGGGAATCCCATATCCCTTCGCGCGATCCGCGACGTCTTCGGTCGGCACTTCAAGGTGTACGGGAGTTCCATAAGCCCACTGGTTGTTCTCGATGACCGTGATCACCGGAAGCTTATGAACCGCCGCGAAGTTGATCGCCTCGTGAAAGATCCCTTGCGCCGTGGAACCTTCGCCGTTGTAGGTCACGGCCACAGTGTTCTCGCCGTTCAACCTGTCGGCCAGTACGACACCGGCGGCAACGGGAATCGTCCCCGCCAGCATCGAAGTTGAGTGAATGATGCGCTTTTCCTTGCTGCCGATATGCGACCAGTTGTCGCGGGCTCGCCCTGGAGAGCCGACCTTTCCCCACACCTGGCAGCAAACCTCTTGGATGCTCATGCCCATCCTTCCGGACCTCCGCAGCCCTCCGCGGGCGTCCTTGAGAAAGAACGCCGGCATGTCGCGGTGGATCGGGCTGATCCAGTCTCTCGGTTCGAGAGCGTACAGCGAACCCACGAGGACGGCCTCTTGGTTGTGAGACGAGTAGAGGGTGCCTCGCAACCGCCCGCGCCGCTTCTCCTTGACTAGCCGGACGTCGAAGTACCTCGCCAAGTAGAGGTGCATCAAAATTTCGAGATGCTCGTCCTTGGTGAGCCGTTGATGGGGCAGGGTAGTCGCTTCTCCCTTTCTCTTACCTTGCTTCTCCGGCGACGTCACTGAAGTGGGTGTGGCGCTCAATTGACTCAATCCTGAAATCGGCGGTCGGGTCCCGCAACCTCCGAGAACGAGGTTCATTTTACCCAAGCGAAGGTTGCGAAGGCAGGACGCCTGGCCCCTGGGCATGAGGGATTCTGGGGCGGCTCCGCAAGGTCCAAGCGGCCCCCCAAAATGCCGAAAGCGACGCCTTGAAGCGCCGCTTCCGAACCTGGGACGATCGAAGTGGGTTACTCGACGCCTTCGATAAAGCTATAGAAGGCTTCGGGCCCGCCATATCCGACGGTCTTCTTGAGGACGCCGCCATCGGCGTTCAAGATCATCTGGGTCGGCATCGCGGTGACGCCATAGGCCTTCATCACGTCGGGTTGCAGATCGACGTCGATCTTGAGGAACACGAACTTCTTGGACAGTGCCTTGAAGCGGTCGGTGGTGAACACCTCGGCCTCAAGCGCCTTGCAGGGTCCGCACCACGTCGCAAAGAAGTCGGTGAAGATCAGCCGGTTGGATGCCTTCGCAGCCTTCTTCGCCTCTTCGAGGTTCGTGAACCACTTGTCGGACATTCGCTCCTCGGCGCTCAGTTCGCGGGCGTCTTGCGGCGCTCGGAAAGCGAACAGCGCCTCGGTCGCGGCTCCGATCTGGATCGACTTGGAGTCGAACAAGTACCGCTCGACATTCGCGCCGTTCTTGAACGCGAACTCGGCTTGGCGGGCCAGTCCATCCTCGCTGAAGTAGAACGTCACGGTTTTCGCGCCGCCGGGCATCTGAGCCTCGACGCCCGTCAGCGTCACCCCGCGCGACTTGCGCGCGCCCAGCACCTTGGTCGCGCCGGTTTCGATGTTCTTCCCAAAGAACGGCGCCCAAATGCCGACCTTGTCGTCCGACAGAAGCTGCGCGATCGACGCGTTCGATTGCTCGTCCGAATAATAGGTTTTCGCCCTCTTGTCGTAATACGTTACCTTAGTACCGTCGGCGACGATCAACTGAAAGTCCGAGTCGATCCTTAGCTTGTTGGGCTTAGCGAAGGCAACCGTATAGTTCGTTCGCGCGCCGTTGAGCGGCTGATAGGTGTATTCGGCCACAATCGAGTCCGCCGAAGAGAGCGCCTTGACAAAGCTCTGAATGTATTGCGTTCCGGAACCCTGCGCCACGGCAAATGCGACGATCGCGGCGGCAGGAACCCCAAGTAACCACTTCTTCACAGGATTCACCTCCAATCAAAACTAGCGGGAGCATGGACCGCTCCGCCCGTCCAATAGATAATACTGTACTTCTATGCCAAAGCGCGGCAAAGTTGCTCCTTCCGTTCCGGTTTTTTCCCCACGCGCGGTCTGGGTGTTGGCGGGCGGAGTGGCGTTGGTCCACTTCGCGCTCGCGCTGGCGTTCGCCTGGGTGACGCCGTACCGGACAGCGGGGATATTGATTCATCAGAACGGCGCTTTCGCGGCGGACATCGGCGCGCCGGACGAAAGGCAGCACGCGAACTATGTTAGCCAATTGGTACAAGGGGAGGGCTTTCCTGTGTTTAGGCCACGCAGCGAAGACCTATATGAAACCTATCAAAGTCACCAGCCCCCCGCCTATTACGTAGTTGCGGCTGGATGGGCCAAGGCTACCGGCGCGCAAGACGTCGAGGATCGGGGGTTTGGATTCCGGCTCCGAGCCTTGAGCGGGATGCTCGGAGCGGTCGCCGTGCTCGGCGTATTCGCGTTTGTGATCTGGGGATTTGGGCGTCCGATCGCGGCCCTCTGCGCCGCAGCTTTCGCGGCGTTGCTGCCCATGAACGTCGCATTGTCGGGCGCGATTTCCAACGATCCGATGTTGTTTGCGGTCTGTTCTTGGACTTTAGCGCTCCTCGCAAGGTCTCTTCGGCAGGGCTATTCCGTCCGCTCATGGATCGGGATCGGGGCGTTGTTGGGGCTGGGGCTTCTGACGAAGACATCGGCGATTGCGCTGTTCGTCCCAGCGCTTGTCGCGGTCTGGTGGGTTTCCGGGCGCAAGGTCCAGGTGTTCGCGCTGAGGGCCGCGCTCGTCGTGGGGCTAGCTCTCGCGATTGTGGCTCCTTGGTGGCTTCGAAACACACAACTTTATGGCGATCCTCTTGCACTCAAGGCGTTCAGCGAGGCGTTTGTGGGGACGGCGCAGGCTTCTGTCTTCGTCGACGCTTTCGGGGCTTATGGCTATTGGACGCATTGGGTCGGCTGGTGGACGCTTCGCAGTTCGATCGGCGCATTTGGATATATGGACATATTTCTGCCGAATATGTTGTATGGAGGATTTGCCATCGCCACACTGCTCCTGTTGGGCAAGGGGATCGCTGGAAACGGCGAGCCGCTCGACCCGGCCGCTCGGGCCTCGGTCTGGATGGCCGTCGGTTTTTCGGCGGTCGTATTATTGATGTTCGTGCGGTTCAACTTGCAGTATTTTCAGGGTCAGGCGCGGTATTTGTTTCCGGCGATGGCGCCCTTTGCGGCATGGGTTGGTCTCGGTGCAGAGTCGCTCTTGGGAAGCAAGCGGTGGGTCCCGTTTGCGCTGGCTGCTGCGCTCGCCTCGCTCTGCGCGTATGTGCTGGTACTCTTGCCCGGAGAGTTTCGGCGTAGAGAAAGCCTGTCGCCGAACGTCCTACAGTACGTGAAACCGAAATCGGCGCTCGATCTTCGCACGGTCCTGCCTGTTCGAGCGCCTGGAGACACTTGGATATGTTGAGCAGATCGCACTATCGGGCGCTTGCATGCGCCGCAGTTTTGGCAACGTTCGCAATCGGATGGAGCCAAGAAAACGACCGAAAAATTACACTCAATGCGGGTGTGACGACGATTCGCAACCTCATGCCTCTTCTTCAGCAGGCGAGCGGAGTGACTTTTGGCGTCGGGACTTCGACGGCCGACGAGGTCGTGTGCGTCGATGTGCGGGATGTGTCACTCTCCGAGGTGATGAACCGCCTTGCTGAGGCGGTAGGAGCCGCATGGGAAAGAGACAGCGCTGGCTATCGTCTCGTGTATCCAAGTGAACTGGTCAAGAAGCAGGACCGGGAGTACCTTGCGTTCCGGACGGAGCGGATATTGGAGGAGCTTCAGGCCCAATCCATTCGTTTGAGTCTGGAGCCCAAGCTCGACAGCGACCTGGTGCGGGCAGAGATGTTGCGCAGGCAAGAGTCGGAGCGAGCGATTCGCGAGGCGATCCGCAATCAGCAGCCCCCGCCCTTCAATGCTGCCCAGGCGTCGGGAAGGTCGGTCCTGGAACCGGCCCATCGGGCGCTGATCCGAGCCCTCCGGGCCATGGGCGGAGACATGCTTGCCGCGCTCGCCGAAGGGCGTCGGGAGGTCTATGCGCTGACTCCCACACGAGTTCAGAAGAAGCTGCCGACTTCGATCAAAAACATCATTGAACAGTTCATCGCCGAGAACAACGAGTTCGCGGAGTTGTATGGAGAATCGCGTGAATCGGAAGCCGAATCAGACTCGGTGATCGTTATTGGAGGCCAGAGCCCCAGGAGGAAGATCACGGGTCCGCTCTCCGAAGTCCACTTGATCCTTGAGCGCGGAATCAGAGAATCCGATATCCGAGCCCGAATCCGCTTCTTCGGTGGCGAGGGAAACGCAATCGCCCAAGCGTTTCAACAGCTTGCGATCGCGGAAGACCTGAGGGTTCGAACGGAACCTGAGGGACTCAGTACGACGCCCATTGCCGTCTCTGATCTGGCTAAGGAGCACGCCGCTCTGCTTTCGACTTCGACCGGTGCCAGCCAGAGGATGGCCTTTGTCACGACGTCTCAAGGGCAGATGGCGACCCTTACCGTCTCAGGCGACTCCGACAGCGGTGAGCGGCTGAACTTGAGCGACGAACTCAAGGCGCTCTTGCGGCAGCCCGCGACCCGAGACCCCCTCTCGTTCGCGGTGGCAGAGCTGCTGGCAGCAATGAATCCCGAGCGCAAACTCCAGTTCGTCGCCTGCCTGCCCGACCGAGTCCTTTTTGACCTCAATCAACGCGCTATTCAGGGCACGAATCTTCAGGATGTTTACAGGATTCTCGTAAGGTTCCACACGATGGACGTAACGATCTCCGATGGATGGCTCACCGTTCGACCGAAGTACCCTTCGAAGGATAGGTTTTGGAGGGTCGATCGCAAAGCGCTTCAGTCCTTGATCGCTTCGACGGTTTCGAACGGGCATGCCTCCCTCGACGCGCTGGGAACCTATGCGACGGGCGCGCCCCAGCCCGCAAGTTCTCGCAGCATTGAATCTGCGTACTTGCGTGGGATTAACCGCCAGGCCGGCCAAGCGTTTAGCCAGGTCATCCCGAACTGGAATATGTTGAAGCTCTATCACTCCTTGGGCACGGCGCGGATTCGGGCGCTGGCGCAGGGAGCTCCGCTTCAGCTCTCTTCGCTGACGGCCTCTCAGATGGCCCTCGTCACCCAAATGACCTACCACGAAGCTCGTGGTCCGGCTTTCGAGCGACCCCGACAGCAGCCACGCGGGGGGCAAGGAGCCACTGAATATGTAGTAAGGTCGGTGACAGCGGTCGCCCTGGGTCCAGGCATGGCATTCGAGACCGTTGGGGGTGGCCTCTTGGACGAACGAACAGAGTTCCTCCCCAATGGGGTACCTCGTGACGGCATATTGACGCTGAATTGGACCGAAGAGCCGGCGGTGTTGGCGGCATCGTCGCAAGATCCCGAGGGCGGGAGGTTTTACTCGGCTGGGGAGTTCGGCATGTTGTCGGGAATGCTCGGGGCGGGCAACTCTCCGATTTCCAGCATGACCCCCAATTACGACCGGTTCAAGCCTTCTCGGGTCACGCAACTAGTGTTTACGTTCCGCTATTCGCCGAACGCTTCCCTCACACGCCAGCTTTCTGACGCGACGACGGTTCCTGGCGCGCAGTTTGGAACGCTCGGTCAGATGCCTGCCGAGTTCCGTCGGCGAGTCGAGCAATTTCAGAGAATGGGCGGGGCCGCGCTCGGCGTGGAAAGACGGGGACCCCCTCCGCCCCCCTCAAGTTAGGAAGGACTTCGCCGACTCCCAGCGCGAACTTAGCGACGTGACGACACTCTTCGCCGTGGTGGGGATGTCGTGGTTTCATCGAACGACTCCGACGGGCGCGAACTCGCACTACCATAGCGGTTCGCAAGGTGGGTTTCGAGGGTGGCATGAGGCGATCCCCCAGCGCAACTTGATGTTCATCTTGCTGGGCAACGCCCCTGAGCCGTTCGCTCAGGCGCTCAAGATCGTCAACGATCAACTGGACGCCTTCAAGCTCCGTTAGAGGGCGCCGTCAGAGAAGCTGACGAACCTTCACGATGACGTCGTCTTCGTTGGGAATGCACTTGAGTTCGAGGTTTCGCGCGTAGGGCATGGGAACGTTCAGACCTCCCACCCGGAGCACCGGAGCATCGAGGTCGTCAAAGCAGCTCTCGCCGATGCGACTCGCGATCTCCGCTCCGAAGCCTCCGCTCTTCCAGTCTTCATAGACCACTACGGCGCGGTGAGTTCGAGAAATCGACCCGAAGATCGTCTCGGTGTCGAGCGGCAGGAGGCTCCGGACATCGACGACCTCGGCTTGTATTCCTTCCGACTCCAACTTCTCAGCAGCCTTGAGGCAGACATGGACCATCCGGCTGTATGCGACTAGGCTCACGTCCGTGCCCTCTCGCACGATGTTCGCCTTTCCGAACGGGACCGTCTCGTCTGGATCGTCGCTGACCTCGCCCTTGATTCCGTACAGCCCAGGGTTCTCCGTGAAGATGACGGGGTTGTCGTCCCGAATCGCCGACTTGAGGAGTCCTTTCGCATCCGCAGGAAAAGCGGGCGCGACCACCTTAAGGCCCGGCACGTGGGCGTACCACCCTTCCAGCGAGTGGCTGTGCTGGGCGCTCAGTTGGTGAGCGGCTCCGCCTGGACCCCGGATCACCAGCGGCACGGTGAACTGCCCACCGGTCATGTAATGGACTTTGGCGGCGTGGTTGATGATCTGGTCGATGGCGAGAATCGAGAACGACATCGTCATCATCTCGACGACGGGCCGCAAGCCGGTCATCGCCGCGCCCGTCGCGAAGCCCACGATCGCCGGCTCGGTGATGGGCGTATCGATCACCCTTCTTCCTATGCCGTCATGGGGTACGCGTCCGAAAGGCTCGACCAGCCAATCGCCAGGTTCCGCTGCGTACTTTTCGAAGAGGCCGTCGGTGACCCTAAACGTTCCTTTGTATTTCCCGATGTCCTCGCCGATCAGAAAAACGTCGGGGTTCCGGTCCATCTCCTCGACCAGAGCAGCGCGGAGCGCGTCGCGATAAGTGAGTTCAGCGACGGCCATCAGTGTCCCACCTCGGGGGCCATGTCGGTATACACGTGGTCGTAGACTTCCTCATCGTCGGGGTACGGCAGTTCGTCGGCGGCGTGAAACACTCGGTCGGCCTCGGCCAGCATCTCTTCGTCGATCGCCTCCATTTTCTCGCGCGTCATCAGCTTTTGCGCTTCGAGGTGAGCTTCAAGCAACCGAATCGGGTCGGTCGTTTCCTCAGAAATCTCCTCCTCGCGCGAACGATACAGCGAGCGGTCGTGGTCGGCGGCCCCGTGCCCGGCAAAGCGGTACGTCATGGCCTCGACGAGGTAAGGCTTAGAGTCCGCTCGAACCGTCTCGACGATCCGCTCGGCGTCTTGCATCACCTGGATCAAGTCCTGGCTGTCAAGCCTTTCGTGCCGTATGCCGAACGGGATCGCCCGCTTCAGAAGCTCGGTGTCCGCCGCGTGCCGCTCGATGGAGGTCCCCATCGCGTACTGGTTGTTTTCGATAATGAAGACCACCGGCAGGTTCCAAAGCCCCGCCATATTGAGGGTTTCGTAGAAAACGCCCGCGTTGGCGGCGCCATCGCCGAGGTAGCAGAGGGTCACGCGATCCTCCTTACGATACTTGGCGGCGAGCGCCAGTCCGCCCCCCAGGGCCGTATGCCCGCCGACGATGCCCCAGCCCCCGTAAAACTGCTTGTCCTTGCTGTAGAGGTGCATCGAGCCGCCCTTGCCGCGACTGAGTCCCCCCGCCTTGCCCATGATCTCGGCCATGACCTCGACCGGATCGCATCCGAGCACGAGCGCGTGGGCATGGTCGCGGTACGCGGTGATTACGTAGTCGTATCCCTTGCGGATGCGGTGGAGCCACCCCATCGCGAGCGACTCCGAACCGATGTAGACGTGAAGATAGCCTCCGGCCTTACCCATGCGAAAGGCCTGGTTGGTCTTCTCTTCGAAGTGCCGCAAGAAGACCATTTCGCGATACAGGTCTTCGAGGTCGGCAGGCGAAAGAGCGGAATTCAATCCTGCTTGTTTGGCCACGTGACTCCTTAGTACTGGACGCAACTGCGTGCGTGTCGGCCAAACATCACTGCGTCGTTGAAGCGCGCGACCGTTACCTACATTTATACCATTTTCGGGCGAGTCCCTCGTTCCCGAGAGACCCAAAGAAGTAGACGCCTCAGTACTACCCCGAAGTTCAGGTTGGGGACTTCTGCTGCGAAACTCGCAATTCCCCGCGCCCGAATCTCCCGAGCGCACAGGGTCGGAGCTTGACATCCCCGGCTCTGCGGACTTAGAATGACCTTGCGGTTGGGACCTTGGCCCTGGCACTTTCGCAGTAGCTACCGACGAGAGCCTGCGCCCTGTGCGCCTCTTTTCGAGCGCCCCAATCGTACTTAGTAACAACTCGCAATGGAGGATCGGATCATGGATGAGATGGAACTCCAGGAAAAACCTGGCCTGTTTTCACGCATTACGACGGTGTTTTCGCGCAATGGTGAGCGCGACGAGGAAGAGATCGAACAGGAACGCGCGCCCGCATTCGCCGTTCGCACCGCCTATCGGTATCACGTGACGGTACGCAAGCAGATCGACGTGTTCGACGAAGCATATGCGGCGGCGAACGGGTTGAAGAGAGGCGATCAGCAAATCCTCAACCTGACGGGAACGGAGCCTTCGCTGAGGCAGAAGATCGTGGATTTCATGTACGGCGTGTGCTTCGCGCAGGACGCCCACTGGGAAGAAATCGGCCAGCACATCTACCTGATTGCCCCGGCCTCGGCGTATGTGGAGACCGAACCGCTCGACGCCCGCAGTCTGCTGAATAACTAAGGGCCCACGTCTTCCACGTCCGCATAAAAACAAGACCTCCCCTTCATCCCGCTGGGGAAAAAGGGGAGGTCAAACCCTTTGGACCGTCTGCCTACTTTGCCCGTCGGCGACGAAGGAGGGCCGCGAACCCGATTCCAAGACCCGCTAGAGTCATGGGCTCAGGGACCGCGCTGTAATACACCACGCCCGAGAACGTTCGGGGCGTGAACTGAGATCCACCGAACGGTACGCCACCGGTCCGAGCCACGTCGCTGAACAGCGTCAGGTCGGCGTTGGACCAAGTCGTCTGGGGCGGTGCGGACGACGTCCCCGTGTACCGAATGCCCTGTCCCGATGTCGTGGTCGTGCAATGCAACAACACGCCCGTCGTTCCAGGCCCCAACACGATCGGAGTGGTGAGAACCATGGGAACCCACACTAACGAGCCGCCCCGAACCGCGTTCACGGTTTGCGTCAGCGTCCAGCCCGCGTTCGAGCCGGTAAAGCCGACGTATGATCCCGACCGGGTCCATACTTCGACCGGAGCCGTAGTTCCGACCGTGCCGCTGAACGCAACGTCGAACTGAGTCACGAAGAGCGTCGTCGAAGTGGGCGTCAGGTCAAGGAAAACGCCACCGCTCCCATTGTTCGGCGCCGCGGTCGTAAGCGTCTGCCCCATCGCTGAAGCCGCGACGACACACATACAAAGACCAACTAAGTATTTCATAGCCTCCTCCAGAACTTGCAGCGACGAAGAAGCCGCTGCTAACGGACTCAGTATATATGCGGTTCTGAGGGAAAGGTCGTCCAAAAGTACTCATCGCCCGCAAACCTGTCATTTCTGCTGGGCGATGCCCCGGCCCTCGCCCGAGCCGCGCTTCAGGTGCGAATCCCTTGAGTTGCGGGGTGCAGGGGCCGGTTTCTCCCTGCCCAAGCAAGCCCGGTTCTGACCCCAAAAAGCGGCCCCGCCCTGCGCCGGTGCGCTTATCTTTGCCGCGGCCGAAACTTGCCGCTCAGCCGCCCGTCAGACCCCTGGCGGAGCATGGGAACTGCCCGCGCAGCGGAGGGCAAGATGTCAGTTCGACTTGGGAAGAGGTTCGCCACGGCGCCCAGCTTGGTGGCCGTCATCGGGGCGCTCTGCGCGATCGCCGGGGCCCAGGACGGGGTCTCGACGGCCGGAGCGGCGAGGACGAAGTATCTGAGCGGCTTGGGCGTGATCCCAGCCTCGCGCGAGGTCCACGTCGAGGACTTCGTCAATTACCATAGGCACGAAATCGGCCGGCCCAAGGCGGGAGAGGCCGTTGCGCTCGACGTCCGATTTGGGAGTGCGACGGTCGCTCCGGGCGGAGAGGCGATTCTTCAGGTCGGCATGGCCACCGCGCTCGCCCACGACCGGCAGCAGATTCGGCCAGTAAACCTGAGCCTCGTCATCGACAAGAGCGGCTCGATGGCCGACGCCGACAAGCTCGTTCGGGTGAAGGCCGCGATGCAAACCCTGGTGTCTCAGCTTCGCCCGACCGACACGCTCTCGATCGTCCTCTTCGATTCTGAGGCGCGGGTGCTGCTCCCGGCGCAGAAGCTCGCCGACAAGGATAGGGTCAAGCGGATGATCGGCGAGGTGGAGCCGGGCAGTTCGACGAACCTGAACGCCGGGCTGATGCTGGGATTTGAGCAGGCGATGAGGGTCAGGGACCCCGAGGCCACGAACCGGGTGGTTCTGTTGACGGACGGAATCGCGAATCAGGGCGTGACCGACCCTGAGTTGATCTCGCGCGCGGCCAAAGAGTTTCTTCGCAAAGGGATCGACCTTTCGACCGTCGGCGTCGGCAGGGACCTGAATCAGGACCTGCTCCAGGAACTCGCCCGAAGCGGCCGGGGGCTATATCATTTTGTGGCCGATCCGAAGGACATCGAGAAGGTCTTCGTCAAGGAGCTCCAGAGCCTACTTTCGCCCGTGGCGAAGGCCCCGACGCTGGAGATTCGGTTCGGCGAGGGGTTCGTGCTCGAGCACGTCTACGGCTACGAACCGCGAATCGGCAAGGACTCGGTGACGATCCCGCTGGCTACGATGAACTCCGGCATGACGGAAGTCGTGCTGCTTCGGCTGAGGGCGCGGTCGGTCCGGGCATCGGCCGATAGCCTGCGAGTCTCCGCCCGGTTGAGCTTCGAGGACGTCGAAAAGGGCCGGAAGACGGTGGTGAGCGGGGACGCTTTGGTTTCGGTGGGCGGAGTCGGGGCCAGCGGATCGCTCGAGGACCGATCGGTCGCCAAGAACCTGGCGATCGCCCAGCTCGCGCAGTCGATCCGGGACATGGCTCAGCGCTGCGAGGAGCAGGATTGTGTGCGGGCCGAGCAAACGCTCCGCTCTGCGATGGGGCGAACCGCCGAGATGTATCCGAACCTGGAGGATGAGGACCTCAAGCGGAACCTCTCGATCGCGCAGAAGTATCAAGAGGCGCTGCTCAAAGAGATCGAGTCGAGGGGTCTTTCGCGGGCGGTTGGCGCCGACCGAAGGGAGCCAAGACCCGGTCCGGCCAACTTGATCCCCAACGGCGACTTTGCGTTTGGGAACACGGGCTTCACCTCGGAACGGAGCTACATCGATCCAAGCCCGAACTGCCTATGGGGAGGCTACTACACGATCGCCCCGGCCTTCAATGCGCCGCAATTGCACACGAATATCCCGAATCGGGCCTATTCGGCTCCGCGAGGGGGCCAGGTGTTCTTCATGAACTCGGGCACCAAGGAAGCGTACACCCTTTGGTCCAGCACGGTGAGCTGTCAACCTCGCACGAAGTACCGGATTAGATTCTACGAGATTGGGCTGAGCGGAAGCCCGGAGTACGTCAATACGTATGAGATTCGGGTCAACGGCCAGCGGAGCGAGCCTCAGCTTGGCGGTGACGGCAAGTACGTCGAGATCGCGTTCGAGTGGAACTCCGGGTCATCGACCTCGGCGACGGTTTCGATCCGACGCCTTCCTCAAGCCCACATCGGAGGGATCATCGGAATCTGCAACATCGAAATGGTCCCGTCCGGGGAGAAGTAGGGGAGGCTGAGGGGTAGTAAGGCTTGGGGGGAGCTTGTTAGAACTCGGCGGAAGCTTCTTACAATAAGAGCGTTGAGCGCCCATTTCACCCTCACTTACGAAAAGGGCGGGCGGCGATGGGGACTCCGGAAGAAGTCGCGGCGATGGAAGGCAGCTAAGCAGGGCACTACCTGAATGGAATGCTCTTTCGGAAGAATGTCGCACGATAGACCGAAGACATGGAGAGTGCCAAACGCTCGTCAACTCATCGACGACTAGGGCCAGTGGATCATAATCCGAACATGATCTTCGAGTTGGTCGAAGCCCAGCGGTTGCCAATCGAACAGCTCTGCCGGCGCTACGGGGTCACGCGGCTCTGGTTGTTCGGCTCCGCCGCAACCGGGCAACCTTCCACCAGCGCTCAGTTCCCATGCCGGACTCGCCGATTCCCCTGCTGCACGGGCTGATTCCCAGGAATCCCTCGCCCATTCCAGCCCTAAATGAACCTGCGAGGGCAGGGGAAGGAATCTCGGGCGGGTGGCCCTGACAGGCGGAGGGATTGTGCCGTTTGTCAGGGAAGGGCTGATGGCGAGAATACTATTGGGTCGACCAAGTGGTCAGGGTGAGGGCACCCGGGCTTCTTCTTACCGGTACGTCCTTTACTGTTCTCCGGGCAGGGGGTTTCCCAATCCTCCCGGACAAACGGCACGGTCAGCCGCCTGTCCGGGGCACCCGGCGCCATGGGACGGCTCTGAGGTCAACTTCTGACACTCGCACATCCCGGAGCTGCAAGCGCTCTTCTTTGTTCTCGGCCATTGAATTGTTTTACCAGTTCGAATGGGAAAACGGCTATACTCCTGTCCACATGTCCGCCTCGAACGGAAACGGCTGAATCGTCCTCCGCGGCGCTTCCGGGAATCCCGATGGTCGGGATCTCCGACTTCGTCTCCGACAACCTCCAATCGCTCGACGCCTGCTCGCGTTAATCGGAGCGGCGATCCCCGTCGGTCCCGTCAAGCAGGGATTCGGAAACCTCTTCACCTGTCCCGATGGTCGGGATTTCGGACTGCGTCCTCAACGTGACGGGCGTCAGCGGGTCCGAATGAGCCGGTCGTACTCGGCATGGGTTCCTATCCAAACCCAAATGAAATCCTCTTCGTCCTGGACGGCAAGGGCGCGATACCTTCGTCCGACGCGGGCAGACCAAAGTCCTTCAATCTCCTTGAAGCGCAATGATCGGTGCGAAGGATCCACTTTCAGTAAGGCATAGGCGCGATCGGCGGCTTCTCGAACCTCTTCGGGCAACGTCTCATAGCTCTTCCAGAACCGCTTGGTCGCTCGATGACGGACCGCCAAGTTAGATTTCCTTCAGCGTTCCAGCGCGCTTTTCGATTCGCGCCTCCTCGGCGAGGAAATCCAATTTGCCCTCTTTGGCGTCGCGCTTCATCTGCTTCACCCATACCTTGTCCTGGTATTCGGCAAACCAAGTCGCGAAGCGCTTCAGCTCGCGCTCATCGAGCTTGGCTACCGCTTGCTCCAAGCTCTTGACGTTGTCGATCATAGACGTATTATAGCGCCTGCAGTCTATATCAGGGAGTTCACATCAGCTATCCTTCTGTCCACATGTCAGGTTCGGGATGGCTCATCCTCTAGGGGGGGCGATGGGGAACAACCTCAAATCGCTCGACGCGGCGATCCCCGTCGGCCTGTTCACTTGCGTGACGGGCGTCAGCGGGAGCGGAAAGTCCACGCTGGTGCAAGACACCCTGTATCCCCGGCTGCTCTATGAGCTCTATGGGACGAGGACGACCTGGGCGCCTGGATTTGTCGTAGAATAATGCTATGAGCGACCGATTGAAGCTCGCTTTTGACGAAGCCGCCAAGCTCCCTGAGGCGGAGCAAGATGCCTTTGCGTCTTTCCTGCTTGCTGAATTGGAAGACGAAAAGCTCTGGCGAAAGCAGTTCGCCGCTTCCCAGGGCGCTCTTGCGAAACTTGCCGCAAAAGCCCGCTTGGAACATGCTCAGGGCAAGACGCGACCGCTTGAAGATCTCCTGAAATGAAGTCGGTCACGACGGCAGACTTCCGAAAGGGATTTCGAGCGTTGCCGGCAGACGTACGACAACAAGCCAAGTCCGCTTACCGGTTGTGGGCAGCCGATCCCAAGCATCCGAGCCTCCACTTTCGGCGCGTTCACGCCGTCGAGTCTGTCTTTTCGGTGCGGATCGGCATTCATTATCGCGCGGTCGCCTTGGTCGAAGGTGGAGTGGCCAACTGGTTCTGGATAGGGACCCACTCCGATTACGACAAGCTCATTCGGTCCCTGTGATCAGCTATACTCCTGTCCACATGTCCGCCTCAAACGGTAACGGCTGGATCGTCCTCCGCGGCGCCTCGGGCAACGCGGTGGCGAGATTCGACGGCCTGTCCTTCGGGCCGGATAAACGAGGGTTCTGAGGTGGCGCTCCTCGCGGCGGAAGCCTTGCTCCCCAAGCGCGTCACGTCTGCTGCGGCGGTCAATGACCCCGTCTTCCCAAAGCTCCGTGGGCCTCATCGCCGTGGGATGATGGCGCTTCAATGGAGCATGAGGGTCGACGCATCCGGCTGACTCCGCCCGCTCCGTCCAGAGGGGACTTACGCCTCGCAAATTCGGGTACCCGGACGGTTTGGGACTCTCAGTACATTCCTCCGAAAGGGAACCGAACCACGAAAAGTGTGGCAAGCACGACGCCGGGAAGGGCCGCGATCGTGAGTAGAACACGATCTGCCTTTCGATCTCTTGAGCGACTGCCCCGCGAATCGAGTCCGAACAGGGCCACGCCTCCGAGCGTCACAAACTGAACCGCGTAAGCGGGCATGGCGATTTCGAGTACATCCTCGGGATTGAGAGCGAACGCATCCGGCTGCCAGCCTATCAAGAGCATGAGCGAAACCAGGAGGATCGGACCGCACGAGAGCGTTATCATTAGATGCGAGAACCAAGCGAGTCGCCGAGCATCCAGCCAAAACAAGCCGGTCAGAATCAGAGACGCTGCAGCGAAAAGCAAAATCGAGAGGAGTAAGTGTAGGCCCACTCAGGTTCTCCTTGCAGCCATCCATTCTGACTCAGGATGCCCGTGGTTTTCTACTTACATATAGATCCTCAATGCACCCCGCTGAGCAGGCCGACGACGCTCAGGAACCACAAGGCCCCCGTGTACGCCCACAGGAAACTGAGCGCCCTTGCCTGCTTGGGAATCTCCAAGATCGACCGGCGGACGTCCACGGCGATCCACCACGAAAGGGGTCCAAGTGCAAGGGAGCCGAAGATCGACCCCCACCAGACTAAGTGAGTGGCGTCCGCGAACGCTTCTGGGTTCGTGGAAAACGTCATGAGCACTGCGCCTGGACACGTGTAGAGAAGCGCCGCAACGGAAAGAAACAACCGCATCAGGAACGGATCCGTCAATCGCAATATCGCCAGGCCGATACACACTCCAAATGACGTTACGAACATTGCGAGCACAATCTGTAAGAGCCACAGATCGGGAATCGACGGCGGAGGCACATAGAATTGTGTAGCAATACTGATCATCGTCTTGTTGGCCCTTGCAATCGCAGTACTCGTTGAAACCGACCTGCCGCCGTTTCCGGTCCGCCAACCGCTTCTATTTATACAATAATTCGGCTGAGAGGTTAGGTGGAGGTGTGCGGCCGGTGGCCCAAAGAGATGAAGTACAGGAGTGGCCCCGCAATGCCCGAAGCTCCCCAACGTAGGACACTACCTGGGAATGGCCTCCTGATCCGCCGGTAACAGCCCACCGGGAACTTGCCGCCGGGATACAATACGCCCTGCGTGTCGAAGCCCGTAACTTCCCGGACGATCAAACTCGCTGCCGCTGTCGGCGTGTTCGCACTGGCGTGGTTCGCCGGAACCGGACTCCCCGAAGGGCAGCAACCCGTAGGCGCAGTGTTCGCCTTTACGGTCGTGCTTTGGGTCACCGAGGCGCTCCCGCTCACGATTACGGCCTTGCTCAGCACCGCGCTGCTCGTCCTGATCGGGGGCATCGACGAAAAGCAGGCGTTTGCGGGCTACGGCGACCCGATCGTGCCGCTCTTTATTGGCAGCTTCCTGCTGGCCAAAGCGATGGAGGTCACGGGCCTCAGCGAGCGCATCGCCTGGTGGATTCTGAACCAACGATGGGCCTCCGGGAGCCCGTCGCGGCTGCTTCTGGCGCTTGGGATCATCGGCTGCCTGATCTCGCTCGTCGTATCCAACACCGCGACTACCGCAATGATGCTCCCGATTGGCCTGGGGTTGCTCAAGGCGATGGGAGTCGAGCAGCGGTCGACCGGGTTCGCGATCGCCGTGATGCTCATGCTGACCTGGGGGTCGAGTGTAGCGGTGGGCTTCCCGGTCGGCACTCCCCCGAACCTGATCGGCATCGCGATGATCGAGCGCTCGACCGGAACCAGAATCGGGTTCGTCGAGTGGATGCAGTTCTCCATGCCCCTGACGGCAATCATGACGCTCGCGTCATGGGGAGTTCTCCGGGCGATGTACCGCCGGGGCGACCCTCCTGAGCGTCTGAGCCCGGACCATGCGCGGGTTCGGCTGTCCGAATTGGGGAAGATGTCACCCGCCGAGCGCAATACGCTTCTGGCGTTCGTCGCAGCGATCGTTTTGTGGATGACGCCGGACCTCGCCGTGTTCGCTTTAGGGAAGGGCGCGGTACTCGCAGCCTGGCTGCAGGGTCACCTTACGGCGGCGGTTACCGCGCTCCTCGTGGGCGCGATGCTTTTCCTGCTGCCGACCCGAGGCGCAGAGTCGGGAACCACCCTCACCTGGAAGGAGGGCGCGAGCATCGATTGGGGAACGATCATGTTGTTCGGGGGCGGGATCGTTCTTGGGCAGGCGATGTTCAGCTCGGGGCTTGCCGAGACCCTGGGGAAAGCGGCGGCGCAGGCGACCGGCGTCGACACGATGTGGGGAATCACGGCGCTTGGGATCCTCGCTGCGGTGATCCTGAGCGAAATGGCGAGCAACACAGCCTCTGCCAGTACGCTGCTCCCTGTGGTGATCGGAATCGCGCAGGGCGCGGGGGTGAACCCGATCCCCCCGGCGCTGGGTGTGGCCCTGGGGGCGAGCTTTGGGTTCATGTTGCCGGTGAGCACGGCGCCGAACGCGATCGTTTACAGTTCCGGGCTCGTGCCGATGCGGGAGATGATGCGAAGCGGGGTCGTGCTGGACCTGCTGGGCGCAGCAGCGACGTTTGCTTGCCTGAGGGTGATTCTGCCCCTGATTGGGTTGGCGTAGTCCGCTATGTGGCCCCATGAGGCGTGCAGTCTGCCACAGAGTGCCACGACTAAGGGGCTGCCGCAGTACGACATCGACGAGGCTGGCCGGTGTGGTGGTGTCGGATTCCAAGAGCGGACCTGGGGTGAGAGGATGGAGGGCCTAGTCTGACTCAGCGAGCGGACTGGGAATCAGGAGCTTGTTCGAATCCCCCTTTCGGGTCAGACCCGCGCGCCCGTTCTTACATCGAAGGACACTGGGCGCAACCCCAAACTTGCTTTGGGGTGTTGTTCAATACCTCCTTGCGTGGTCCGGCGGTCCAGGCGGCCCCTCGACCGGACACGGGTTCACGGCGAAGGACGACGGGCGCGGCTTCCGCCGGAGCACCCCAAAACGAGTTTGGGGTGGCACCCTTGTGAAGCGGACTTTGCCCATGGGATGGCCCCCCGCCGGAGATGATCGTGCAGAGCAGGGGTTTTCAGGTGAAAAGCGCGGGGATGATCGTGAAGAGCGGGGGTCTTCAGCTGAAAAGCGCGGGGATGATTGTGAGGAGCGGGGGTTTTCAGGTGAAAATCGCAGAGATGATCGTGAAGAGCGCGGCGATGATCGTGAAGAGCGGGGATTTACAGGTGAAAAAGCGCGGGGATGATCGTGAAGAGCGCAGAAACAATGGTGAAAAACGCCGCTCTACACCTTCCCCCCGCCTATCGTCGTCAGATAGTCAGCCGGCTCGGGGAGTGCCATTGCTAATCGGGCTTCGAGGACACTCACGAGTTCCTTCGGGTTGTCGATCTTGTACGCGTAGCAGTTAAGGGTGGCGATGTCGAACGGCATCCGCTTCACCTTCTCGGGCGCGTCGTCGGCTTTGGCTTCCCGTCGGCCTCCCCCGTCTCTTGACCGGACACTCCCACGATTCGCGCATGAATGCCCTGCAGTTCGGGCATCACCGCTCGAAAGCCCTCAACTAAGTCAGAAATGCAGCGGACGGCGTGCGGGAACGCAACACCGTACACGCCCCAACGATCCGATGTGGGCGCGCAGATTTCGCGGGTGGCGAATTCGCCAACTTCCCAAACGATCCCGGCTCTTGACCCGTCGGGCGCAATGACGAACCCGTCTCCGAAAGTGCGGCCCTCCGGATCGTCGTCGAATGCGGTGATCGCGCCGAAGAGCCATCCTTCGGTCAGAGTCTCCTCGATCACTGGGAACCCGTAGTAGACTGGGGCGCCCTTCGGCTTGGCAAGGAAAGCCGGGATCACCGAGGCGGAAGATTCGGCCGAGGGGTCCGTCAGCATCCTCCTTCCCACGGGTCGCTCGCGCTTCTTCGCCATTGGTCTTGTGTTCCCCTCCCGGCACATCTTACCGGCAGTTCGCCGCACCGTCCTCAGTATGCTGTTATTGGACGGCCGGCGTAGAACTTTCCGCAGACGAAAAGAGGCGGACCGTTGGCCTGCCCTTCGGGCCAAAGGCGGGTACCCGGGCAGGCACCTGGACTCGGTGCCGACGGCGTTTCTGCATGAGAGAGCCTTGCGTTTCAGTAGACACAGTGCCATCATTGTGTTTCGAGCGGCGATCGGGTTCGCGGCCTCTGCCCTTCGCGCGGACGTCGTATACCCGACGGTTGAGTCTCGCGGGTGAGGCTCTTTGCCGATGAAGGCGTGGATGCTCTGATCGTCGAGCGGTTTCGCTCCGATGGGCATGAGGTGCTC
This sequence comes from Candidatus Nitrosymbiomonas proteolyticus, assembly GCA_017347465.1. Lineage (GTDB taxonomy): Bacteria > Armatimonadota > Fimbriimonadia > Fimbriimonadales > Fimbriimonadaceae > Nitrosymbiomonas > Nitrosymbiomonas proteolyticus. The sequence continues at coordinate 1,493,679 of AP021858.1, forward strand.
TATGTCGCGGAGGTGGAGCCGGGAATCTCCGATGAGATCGTGCTGGAGGGGGCGATGCAAACCGGCTCGATCTTGGTGACGCAGGACAAGGATTTCGGCGAGCTCGTCTTTCGGCAGGGTCTTGCTACGCACGGGGTCGTTTTGATCCGGCTCTCCGGCTTGGCCGCTGAGGAAAAAGCCAACATCGTTCAAGTTGTTCTGGCGACGCGCAGGGCTCAGATGGCAGGGGCGTTCACCGTTCTCTCGCCCGCAAGCGTCCGCATCCGCCGCCTCTGAGGCAGCATCGCGACGGAATCACCTCGTCGCCAAGTACTGCTGAATCATCTTGATCGCGGCGAGGGCGAGCACGACGCCGAGCGCCCGACGGAGCAGGTGCCCAGGCGCCTTGATCGCCCCGAGGTAGGAGCCCAGGATCGCGCCGAGGAACCCGGCAGCGAGCAAAGGCAGAATGCCCGAAACCTCCAGCCGCCCATCCAAATACCGCCCCCCAAGGCCGACCGCGGAGTTGAGCAAGATGAACGCCGCCGAGACCGCAGCGGTCGTCTTGGGACCCGACCATCCGAAGAGCAAGAGCAGCGGCGAGAGGAAAATCCCGCCGCCGACCCCGACGATCCCTGAGAGAAGGCCGACAGCCGCGCCCCACGAGAGAGAGGTCCGGAGGGGAGGAAGGAGGACCGATTCGTCGTTCGGTTTCTCCTTTTGGCGCAAGAACATCCGTGCGGCGGCGAGTAGGAGCACCAGCGCAACGACAAGGAAGTAGGTCCGCTCGGCGAGTTGGATTTGCGAGCCGATGAAGGCGAACGGAACCGATGTCGCGGCGAAGGGCCAAAGGAGGCTGAAGTTGAAGTGCTTGGCATATCGATAGGCGAAGAACGAGACCCCCGCCACCAGCAGGTTCATCGTCAGCGCTGTCGAAGCCACGACGGCCGAGGAGTATCCGGCGATCGACAGCACCCCAATGTAGCCTGAGGCGCCGCCATGTCCCACCAGAGAGTACAGCGCTGCGACGATCAGCACGAGCAGCCACTGGACGACGGGATCGAGTTCAAGCATGGGACCCGCTCGTCATTTTGGCTTGGGAGGAAGCTCAGAGGTCCCGGAATCCGACCGAAAGGGCAAAGACGTTGCCGAAACCCTTGGACTGAAGGTCGCGGGCCAGCACCTTCGCCCGCGTTCCGCTGTCGCAGACCAACAAGTAGGGATCGCCCTGAGCAAACCGCGCCAGGTGCTGGTTGATTTCGCTATAGGGGATGTGCAAGGTTCGGTCGCCGGGGCTTTGGAGGACTTGAGGGCGCTCATAGGGCTCCCGCACGTCGACGATCCGGAAGGCTCTGAGGTCGTCGCTCTCCCAGCCGCTCCAATGCCTGAGAATCTCTGATAGCAGCACCGGTTTGGAGTCGCTGGGTTCGGATTCGCTGTTGACCCACTCTGCGTCGCCCTCGACGAAGTGCTCCTTCTTCCAGATGGGAACTCGCGCCTTGACCTCGTCGACGATGTAGCGGCAAGCAGCGAACGCCTCGCCCCGATGGCCCGACGTCACCTCGACTACGATGCTGGCCTCGCCGATTTCGAGCCTGCCGAGCCGGTGGACGCACCTGGTTTGGGTCAGAGGGAACACCTCTTCAGCCTCCCGGAGGATCGCCGCGCCTTCGGTAAGGGCAAGGTCTCCGTATGCTTCGTACTCGAGGAAGCTCACGGCTCGGCCCTGGTGGTTGTTGCGAACGACGCCCACGAAGACGGCGAGCGCTCCGTCGGCAGGGGTCGCGGTGAGTTCGGCGGCGATAGGTTCGTGGGTCAGTTGGAAGATCACTTTCTAACCTCCTGCCACCGGGGGGATGAATGCGAGCTCGTCGCCCTCTTGGAGCGGCGTGTTCATCGGGGCGTAGGCTCCATTGACCGCCGCCCGAACGACGCCCGCCGGCAGCTTCCAGCCGTAGCGCTTGCGAAGTTCTTCGTAGAGGTCCCTCGGGGTCAGGGAAGCCGTTCGGACCGTCTCCGACTCGGCGCCAGTGGATTCACGAAGCATCGCGAAGTAGACGACCCTTACTGCGATTTCGACGTTCGACTTCATAGTGTTCCCCAATCGAGGGCGATGACCTCGACTTCGTCCGGTTGCGAATTTGGATCGATTTTCGCGAGCCCCCCCGCTTGCGCCAAGCCCAAGAGCATGTGGGACCCCTGGCCCTTTAGCGGGACGGCCTGCCATCCGCTCTCCGTCTCTGTGCATTGAACCCGAACGAACTCGGTTCTGTCTGAGAGGCGAGTCGGTTCCCGCCACGATGCGCGGAAGGTGTTTCCCTCAATGGGCCGGTTCAAGAGGCGGCGCAAAATGGCCTTGCCGAAAAGCAGGAATCCCACGGCTGCGGAAACGGGATTGCCCGGAAGTCCCAGCGCGTACTTGGGGCCTTCGTCCGACTGCGATCTGCCGAAGTACACGGGTTTTCCGGGCTTGATGGCAACCCGCCAGAAGACCTCCTCGAAGCCCAGCGACGCAAACGCCGCCCTGACGACGTCGTGATCCCCGACCGAGACTCCCCCGGTCGAGAGCACGACGTCGGCGCTGACAAGAGCTTCGGCGAGGGCGCTGCGGGTCAGGTCGGGCTGGTCGATTACCGCACGCTGAAAGGTGACGGGGACGCCCAACAAGTGGAGCGCCGCCGCCAGCATCGCCGAGTTCGATTCGTAGATCTCTCCGGGCAGGAGAGTCTCACCCAGCGGGCGGACCTCATCGCCTGTCGTCACGATAGCGACTCTCGGCCAGGGGCAGACCGGAACGGACTCGAACCCGAGAGAGGCGAGGAGCCCGATGGTAGCGGGGGAGATGAGGGCGCCCGATTCGAGGAGAAGATCGCCTTGCCGGAACTCTTCGCTCGCTTTTCGGATGTTCGCGCCCACGGCTGGGGCGTCGCCGACCTCGATTGAGTCGCCGGAACGGGCGACGTCCTCCTGCATCACCACGGCGTCTGCGCCCGGCGGGACTTCCGCGCCGGTGAAGATGCGGGAGGCTTCCCCAGGGCCGAGAGATCGGGCGGTGTTGGACGCTCCGGCTTTGGATTCCCAAACGACCCTCAGACTCCCAGGGCAATCACTCGCCCGAACCGCATAGCCGTCGACAGCGGAGTTGTCGAACCTTGGCCAACCAGTCGGGGCGTGGATGGGCTCGGCCAAAGGAAGCCGGAGGGCCTGGAGCGTCGGGACCCTTGTGGGCGGGAGGGGGGAGACGTGGGTTCGAATGAGTTCCAGAGCCTGTTCAAAGCTAACCATGAAGAGCGGACGCTCCTTCGGGGCTGGCTTCTTGGAGGAGGTCGAGAACGTGCAGCGCGGCGGGGAACACGGCAAGGAGGCTTTCCCGAACCGCATGGGGAGAGCCGGGCAGGCAAAGGATCAGCGATTTGCCTCGAATCCCCGAGAGGGACCGGCTGAGGATCGCGTAGGGGTTGCGCTCGGCGCCGTACGATCGGATAGCTTCGGCGATTCCGGGCAGTTCGACTTGCAGCAGCGGGGAGACCGCCTCGGGGGTGACGTCTCTGGGCGCGACGCCGGTCCCGCCTATGATAAGGATAATGTCAAGTTTCTCGGCATCAGACATACTCACAACCGTTTGACGGATGGTCTCGACCTCATCTTGGACGACTGTATAAGATTGGGTTTTGATATTGAACTCCAGAAGTCGCTCCTCGGCAGTTGGTCCGGAGAGGTCTTCGTATTGCCCGGTAGCCGCACGATCCGAAGCGACGACGATGCCCGCTCGGTACGACTCCGTTTTCGGTCGCAAAAAGCTAGACTTCCCGCCTGTTTTCTCTATCAATTCGACGCTTTCGATGCGCAAGGCTTCGTCGATCGGCTTGAGCATGTCGTAGGCGTTGAGGGCGGCGACGGAGGCTGCCGTCAGCGCCTCCATTTCCACGCCGGTTTTGTATATTGACTTGACCTCGACGGTTACTCGAATCGAGTCCTCACCCAATTCGAAGTCCGCCCGAACGTGCTCGACCGGGATCGGGTGGCAATAGGGCAGCAAGCCGGACGTGTTTTTTGCAGCCCATATAGCAGCAACCTTAGACGATTCGAGAACGTCGCCTTTGTCGATTCGACCCTCGCGAATGAGCGGGATCGTCGACGGGCTTACGCGAAGCGTGGCTTGGGCGCGGGCAGTCCGGAGGGTGTGCTTCTTGGAACTAACATCCCTCATTCGCTATCCCCCGATCTCGATCATGGTCCGATTGTCCATCTCCATAAGCTCCTCCATCGGCGGATGGCCCTTCGGCTTGAGCCAGAGCGCAGCCCGAATACGCGCCTCGACCTCTTCGTCGGTCAACCCCGCCCGCATCGGGTCCCGGAGGTTCAGCTCGGCCTGCGAGAACAGGCACGACTTGATGCTGCCGTCCGCTGTAAGCCGGATTCGGTTGCAGCCCGCGCAGAAGTCCTCGGTCATCGAGGTGATGAAGCTCACCGTGCCTTGGTGGCCTCGAATGCGGAAGTCCTTGGCGACCGCCGAAGGATGCGTTGCGATTGGATCGAGCGTGTATCGCTCCTCGACCGTGCCCCTCATGGCGGCGTACGGCACCAAGCCTGCCTGGCTCCATCCGTTGCCCTTGAACGGCATATACTCGATAAATCTCACGTTAAGGCGTCGATCCTTTACAAAGTCGACAAAGTCCAACACCTCGTCCTCGTTCACCGACGACATCAGGACAACGTTGAGCTTGATCGGCTCGAAGCCGACTCGCTCGGCCTCGTCGATAGCGCGAAGGACGGACTCCAGATGGTCGCGCCTCGCGATGGCAGCGAACCTCTCCTTTTGGAGGGAGTCGATGCTGATCGTAACCGAGTCGAGCCCGGCATCTTCATACTCCTGGGCGCGGTCGGCCAACAGGACACCGTTGGTGGTCATGCACAGGTGCTTGAGGCCGGGGATCGACCGGAGCTCCCGAATCAGAGAGGGCAAACCCTTACGGACCGTGGGCTCGCCTCCCGTCAGCCTGATCTTGTCGATCCCGAGCTTGACGAAGAGCCGTGAGAGTCGGATGATCTCCTCAAAGGTGAGGATCTCGTCGCGTTCTCGCCAGGCTATCCCCTCCGGAGGCATACAATAAACGCATCGAAAGTTGCATCGATCGGTGAGCGAGATTCGAAGATAGGAATGAACTCGCCTGAAACGGTCGACGAGCGGGCCGCCGGAATCCGGGCCACCTCGTCGTTCAAACCGGCCATCGAGGAGGTCTAGCGGTTGGATCATCTGCACACCTTCATAATACGCGCTCGAGCCCCCGAGTTCGATATGATTTGGCGCAGAACGGCTTGGCCGGGTCGGCGATGGGTTACCGGTTTTCCCGCGTGACCGCCGGCCAGTCGTCCGTACGGAAGGGGGAAGCTGGAAGCCCGTTGCGACTGACGAGGTTCGGAACCGCGTCGTCTCGCCAAGCGAACCGAACCGAAAGCGGTTGGCGAACCGCATCTGAACTCACGCGAATCTTGGAGCCCACGATCGCGGCCTTGGCCTCATGGAATACGCGATCCTGTCCGGCAATCACGAAATGGGTCAGGGGTTTTCCGTCGCTCGCCACAAGGCCGTCTTCGGCGAAATCGAATTCGATCCAGACCGCCGAACCTTCGATCTTGGAGCTACGGTAGAGGGGACCGCTGCAGACCACTTCGCGGCCGTAGTCGTTGGCGAGCGCCCAGAGGGCCAGCCGCCGACCCACCTCTCTCTTGTTGCGAGGATGGATGTCGCTGACGTTTCCGATGTCCATCGTCACCGCCATGCCGGTTCGGGGCGTCGTCCGGTACGTATGAAGTTGCGCTTCCCATAGCTCCGCGCAGTTTTCTGGGTTCTGACTTCCGTAGCGAAACGGCGCGATCTGAGCAAAATAGAAAGGAAAAGCTCCCTGTTTCCATGCGGCCCGCCATTCTTCGATCATCAGCGGGAACAGCGTACGGTACTGCCAAGCTCGCGAGACGTTGCTCTCACCCTGGTACCAAATCGCTCCCCGAATGCGAAACGGCGCAAGCCCTCTCACCATGCCGTCGTAAAGGTAGCCTGGACGATGCGGCGCCCCGACTTGAGGGTTGTTGCGGCGTTCGAGAACCGACGCGAGGTCGGGCCGAGCCTCAAAGGCCGATGCGGGGGTCCAAGCCTCGACGGGAGTCCCTCCCCATGTGGTGTCGATCATCCCGACCGGAGAGTCCAGGTTCACGCGGAGGCTCTTTGCGAAGAAGTAGCCGATCGCCGTCAGCGGTCCCGCCGAAGCCGGAGTCACCACCGTCCATTGCCCCGTAACGTCTTGGAGAGCGGTCTCTGAAGCGGTGTTCTTCACGGTAAAGATTCGCAGAAGGTTGTCGTTGGCGGAGGCGATGTCCTCCTGTGCGTGGTCGGTCGCCGAGAGAGGCCATTCCATGTTGGATTGTCCCGAGCAAATCCACACCTCACCCACGACCACATCTCGCACCGCCACCTTTGCGTCGCCCGAACTCGCTTCAAGGGGGATCGGCTCCGAGCTTGCCCGCAAAGGCGAAAACGTCACCCTCCAGGTACCGTCGGGAGCGCTCAGGGTCGTTCGAGTCTGATCGGCCAAGCGCACCGTGATCGGGAGGAACGGCTCGCTGAATCCCCACACAGGGAGCGTTCTCCCCGCTTGAACGACCATGTGATCGCCGAAAATCGCGGCGAAGCCCACCTTCGCGGCGGGTTCAACTGAAGCCGAGATCAGCGAGGGAATCAGGAGCAGCGCAATCGACATGACGCAAGATTCGGCGCAATTCCGAGCGTTCCTGCTCCTCGCTCCCTCCTTGCCGAAGCGTCCAAGTGTCAGAATGCGGCAGAGGGCTCATGCGAACCGTCCGCATCATCGACAGCCACACTGAAGGCGAACCTACCCGCGTGGTCGTCGAGGGCGGCCCGGAGTTGCGCGGCGACACCTTGCAGGAAATGCGCGCCGACTTCTCGGATAGGTTCGATGAATTTCGCACCGGAGTCGTCTTGGAGCCCAGGGGAGGCGAAGCTATGGTGGGAGCGCTGCTCACGCGGGCAACCTCGCCGGAGGCTCAGTGCGGGGTCGTCTTTTTCAACAACGTCGGTTACCTTGGAATGTGCGGGCATGGCTCGATCGGGGTAGTTCGAACGCTTCAGTATCTGAGCCGGATGGGAACGGGAAGGGTCGTTCTCGACACTCCTGAGGGGCCAGTCGCCGCGGAAGCTCTCCCCGATGGGCAGGTCGCCCTCGAGAACGTGGAAAGCTACGTTCTTCGTTCGGAAGTCTGCGTTCGCGCTTGCGGGCGGGAGTGGCGAGGGACGGTCGCATACGGTGGGAATTGGTTCTACCAGTGCGCAGTCGAGCGGTCTCCGACCTTCGCCGAGAGGGAAGTGTGGAGGGAGACGGCCCTAGCGGTTCGGCGGGCACTCGAAGCCGCGGGCATTACCGGGGATTCGGGCGACGAGATCGATCACATCGAGTTCGTGGGTCCCCCCGAACGGAGCGATGCGAACGCAAAGAGCTTCGTTTTGTGTCCTGGCGGAGCATACGACAGGTCGCCGTGTGGGACGGGGCTCAGCGCGAAGCTGGCGATTCTGGCGGTCGAAGGCAGGCTCTCTCCCGGCGAGGCGTTCCGGATGGAGGGCCTTTGCGGGGGCGTCTTCGAGGGGTCGTATCGCGTGTCGTCCGGCGGCCGCGTGATTCCAAGAATCGTAGGCCGAGCCTACTTGACCGGGGAAGCAAAGCTCCTGTTTGAGGACGACGACCCGTTCGCGGGCGGGATTCGGGGATGAGCCCGGCCCAAGACGTGCTCGTCGTGGGGGCTGGAATCGTCGGCGCAGCGGTCGCGCGCGAATTGGCTCTGCGCGGGCTTTCGGTGGCCGTCGTCGATAGCCGACCCCCCGGACTCGGCGCGACCTCGGCAGGAATGGGCCATCTCGTCGTGCTGGACGGGTCGGAGGCCGAGTTTCAGCTTTGCCGGAGGTCGATGGAACTCTGGGACCGCCTACTTCCCGACCTGCCTTCTGATTGCCAAGCCCGAAGACCGGGGACGTTTTGGGTGGCGGTGGGTGAAGACGAGCTTGCCTTGGTGGCGCGCAAGGCGAGCTACTACTTGCAGCACGGCGTCGAAGTTGAGGCCCTCGACGCGAAATCCGCACTCGAAGCCGAACCCGCGCTTCGAAGGGACGTATCCGGAGCGCTGTTCGTCCCGGGCGACGCGGTGATCTACCCGCCGGCAGCCGCAAGGTGGCTTCTGGAGAACGGTCCCAAAGGCAAAGTCAGCGTACTGAGGGGCCGGGTCATCGAAATCGGCGAGGGGAGGGCTCGGATGGCGGGCGGGGAGGAATTGAGCTTTCGCTGGGGCGTGCTGGCAGGAGGATGCGCAAACGATCTCATGCCTGCACTCCCCCTCGAACCCAAGAAGGGGCACTTGGCGATTACGGACAGCTATCCCGGCCTGATCGGACGCCAACTGATCGAGATCGGCTACGGCGGGGGAACTCGAGAGGGCAAGGCGACTACGGTCGCGTTCAACGCACAGCCTCGTTCGACCGGACAAATACTCATCGGATCGAGCCGCCAGTTCGTAGGTGACGACACGTCGCTCGACCGAAAAGCGCTCGGGCTCATGCTCAAAAGGGCCTGCGAGTACCTGCCCATACTCGCCGAGCTTGAGGTGATCCGCACGTGGGTGGGATTCCGGGCGGCGACACCGGACCACCTGCCGATCCTCTCGGAAGCGCCGAACCTATCGGGCTGGTGGGTTGCAGCCGGACACGAAGGGCTCGGAATCACGACCTCTCTCGCTTCAGGGGAGTTGATCGCCGACCTGTTGCTCGGGGCTGGACCCACGCTGGACCCTGCGCCCTATTCTGTCAGGAGGTTCGCCCGTGGCTGACGACGTTCGGATTCGGGTCGGCGGCAGGGAGTTCGTGTTCCCCTCGGGAACAAACCTCTGCTCTGCGCTCTTGGAGTGCGGCTTCTTCGAGTCGGGAGCCACGGATTCCCCTTCAGCCCGGTTCCCGCTTTGCGGCATGGGGGTTTGCTACCAATGCCGAGCGGTCGTGAACGGCCCGCCCCACGTAAGGACCTGCGTGCTGGCCGTGGAAGAGGGCATGGAGGTGCGCCGCGATGAATGAGGCGATACGTTACGATGTCGTGGTCGTTGGCGCGGGCCCTGCCGGTCTCGCTGCATCGCTTGCGGCTTCGAATCGGGGCGCGAAGGTCGCGCTGATCGACGAGGGGCAGGTCCCCGGCGGCCAGATTTGGCGGGCGCACCGAGGAAGACCCTCTTCAGGCGCAGTATCGAGAATTCGGGCGCTCAGCGAAGCCGGAGTCAGCCTCTGGTCGGGCTGCACGGTGTTCGATGCGCCAAGATCGGGAACGCTTGCGGTCGCGCGTGAGGGTCAAGGGTTCGCCCTCACCTACAGCCGCCTGGTGCTCGCTTGCGGCGCGCGCGAGGTGTTCCTGCCGTTTCCGGGGTGGAGAACCCCCGGGGTCGTCGGAGTTGGAGGGCTTCAGGCACTGGTGAAGGGTGGTCTTTCCGTTGAGAACAAGGAGGTGATCGTCTGCGGTTCGGGCCCTTTGCTGGTTGCCGTTGCCAGCTACCTGCGCCGGTCGGGCGCGAGCGTCCCGATGCTGCTCGAATGTGTTCCGGCGGCGCACCTGCGAAGCCTTGCGATTCCCCTGCTGACCCGGCCCACTCTCCTGCGTCAGGCCGTGAGTCTCCGATGGAGCTTGCGAGGCGTCCGAATCGCTCTGGGGGCCCAGATTCTTGGGGTCGAAGGGAGTCAGCAGGGCAAGAGTCTGCGCTGGTCGGACGCGAGGGGCCGCGGGTTCCAAACCCGCTTCGACTGGCTGGCGTGCGGGTTCGGGTTGGTTCCCAACCTCGAGCTGGCCGGACTCCTCGGCTGCGAAATTTCGGGGCGGGCGGTAACGGTCCGCGAATCGCTGGAGACGAGCGTACCGGGTGTGTTTGCGGCGGGCGAGCAGCTTGGGATTGGGGGCGTCGAATGCGCGCTGATCGAAGGGGAGATCGCCGGCGCGTCGGCAGCGGGCGATTCCGGTCCAGCTACCCAACTGCGGTCGAGGCGAAAGCGCGCCCGTGCTTGGGCGGAATCGCTTGGATCGGCCTACGCCTGGCGGCCCTCCTACCTCTCCCCGCCGAGCGACGAAGAGACTCTGTGCGTCTGCGAGGGTGTTCGCTTGGGGGCAGTGAAGGCGTGTTCTGGATTTCGAGAAGCGAGGGTGTGCCACAGACTGGGGATGGGACCCTGCCAGGGCAAGACTTGCGGACCTGCCGCAACTCGGTTGTTCGGGTGGGAGGCTGAACCCCCGAAGGCCCCGATCCGGCCGGTCCAGGTAGGCTCTTGGTTGGGCGTGTTGGACCCAGGCTCCGCGCCCGATAGGAACGAACCATGAACTGGCAAGGCGTGCTTCCGGCAATAACGACCCCCTTCGGCGACCGGCTCGAAGTCGATGTCGAGTTCCTTGCGCGGCACGTCGATTGGCTGATCGGCAACGGCTGTGTGGGCATCGTGCCGCTGGGTTCGCTGGGCGAGGGGGCGACGCTCGACTTCGAAGAGAAGCGTGAGATATTGCGAACCTGCGTCGCAGCCAGCGAGGGAAGGGTCCCTGTGGTCGCCGGGATCGCCGCCCTTTCTACCCGCGACGCCGTCCACCTCGCGCGCGAAGCCGAGAAGACCGGCTGTGAAGGGCTGATGGTGCTTCCCGCTTACGTGTACAAGGGCGACAGCCGGGAGACGCTGCTTCACTTCTCGGCAGTTTTGGGTGCGACCGATCTGCCCTGCATGATCTACAACAACCCGATTGCCTACTCCGTCGACCTGATGCCCAGCCAAATCGCCTTTCTCGCTGAACGGCACTCGAACGTTCAGGCGGTCAAAGAGTCGAGCGCGGATGTGCGCAGGATCACCGAGTTGCGAGCCCTTTGCGGCGACGCCTTGGAGGTCCTCGTCGGCGTGGACGACCTGATCGTCGAGGGAATCGCCGCCGGAGCGACGGGCTGGATCGCGGGATTGGTGAACGCCCTCCCCGCGGAGTCGGTCCGGCTTTTCGCCGAGTGCCGCGAATCGGGACCGGAGAGCGTGGAGACGTTGTACCGGTGGTTTCTGCCGCTGCTCAGGCTCGACACGGTACCCAAGTTCGTTCAACTCATCAAGCTCGTTCAGCAAGAGGTAGGGATGGGCTCAGAGCGGGTCCGTCCGCCCCGCCTTGAACTGGTGGGCGAGGAGCGGGATCGAGCGCTGGCGATCATCCGCGAGGCGCTTTCGACCCGGCCCGAACTCGCGGGCCTTGGCTAACCCCGCGCCTCAGCCGCTGATTTGGACGGTCTTGACTTCGGAGTAGAAGTCGATTGCCACGGGACCCTGCTCTCGCGAGTGGGTGCTGCTGCCTTTCACTCCCCCGAAAGGAGCGTGAGGGTCGACGCCTGTTGTGTCCGCATTGACTCGGACCATGCCCGCCTCGATGCGCGAAACGTATTGCAGGGCAGCGGGGAGGTCTCGGGTGAAGAGCGAAGCGGAAAGGCCGTACTCGCTTTGATTCGCTAGTTCGATCGCTTCGTCGAAGCCGTTGGCGGTGAGTTCAACGAGGATGGGCCCGAACAGTTCGGTTTGACAGATTTCTGCCTTCGGGTCGGCGACGGCGTGAACTTGGGGCGAGACGTAGTGCCCGCGCTCATTTAGAGCTTGGGGGACTTCTCCCTTGTAGAGCACTTCGGACTCGGCGCGAGAGACGGCTTCGTCGATCCTCTGCCTCGATTCGGCGGAGATCACAGGCCCCACGGCCGTTGATTCTTCGGTCGGATCGCCGACAGGGAGCGCCACCACCGCTGCGGCGAGCTTTTCGCGGAATTCAGTCCGGATGGCGGAATCGACGACCACGCGGCTGGTAGCCGTACACTTTTGCCCGGCAAACCTCATTGCGCCTGAGGCGACCCACTTTGCGGCGACGTCGAGATCGGCGTCGGGCAAGACGATGGCAACGTTCTTCCCGCCCATCTCGCCCTGAAACTTGATCCCCCGTTCAGCGCACCGGGCCGCGAGGTGGCGTCCGACCTTCGCAGAACCCGTAAAGCTGAGAGCCCGTACCCTGTTGTCGTCGAGCAGGGCGTCTCCCAGAATCGGCCCCGAGCCTAGCAAGAGGTTGACTACGCCCTCGGGAAGCTCGGCTTCAAGTGTCGTTTCCGCCAACAACTTGCCCATCCACGACGAAGCTTCAGCGCACTTGAGCACCGCGGTGTTGCCCATCGCCAACGCGGGGCCGAGTTTCCAAAGCGGAATGGCGAGTGGGAAGTTCCAAGGGGTGATCATCGCCACGACCCCGAGAGGCCCACGGATCGAATACTGTAGGGCGCCGCGCATTTGGCACGGGATCACTTGTCCTTGCGGCCGAACCGCTTCGCCCGCATAGTAACGGAGAATCACGGCGCACCGAGCGACCTCCCCCCGAGACTCGACGATCGGCTTGCCGACCTCCCTCGTCATCGCGACCGCGAGTTCTTCGGTTCGGGCCTCGATCACCTCGGCCCAACGGTTCAAGAACTCCGCTCGAGCCATTCCCGTGAGGCCGGACCAACTCGGGTAGGCCGATTGAGCGGAGTCGATCGCCCGACACGCGTCCTCTCGCGATCCTGTAGCGAACTCGGCAACAAAGTCTGATGAGTTCGCGGGATTTGAGGAGGTCCACGTTGAGGACGACGTGGAATCCACAAATGTGCCCCCGATGAAGCTTCGTGCGAAGGGTGCGGATGCGATCATCTCCTTCATTCTGTCACGTCAGGCCGGTTTTCGGGCCCAGATTCTGGCGGTATGGCGGCCGTCGACCCACGTTTCTTCAAACTCCACAACGTCCATGCCTTCCAGCAACCGGGGCAACTCGCCGAGTTCAAGAACGTACCGATCGGAAGAGGGCTTGCCGTGACGTTCGCGATGGAGCGTCGTGAAGGTCTCCCCCACGACGCTCGCCCCCATTTTGAGCGATTGGGGCAGGCTCCTCAGCAGGTTGCGGTCGAGGAACCGCGCAAAGCAAACGAGATCGACGGGTTCTTCGAAGGCAGGGAGCCCGCCGGACAGATCCCACTGCACCCACCGCACGGAATCGCTCCTTCGGTGGGCCGGGTCCAGTCCCGCGTCGAGTTGGCGATACCGCGCATCCAGGTCTGCGGCCCGTTCGAGGGCCTCGGGGAGCACGTCGAGTCCCCAAACCCTCCATCCGCTTGCAGCCAGTAGCACTGCGTCCCTTCCACTTCCACAACCGAGATCGACCGCCCTACCTGGCGCCATTCGCGCCGCACAGCTTTCGAGGAATTGCGAAGGCGACCACAGCCTTCCCACCGTTCTTCGCCCAGGGCGACCTTCGACGAGCGACGCCTGCCGTCCCATGCCCGCGAGAACCGTTTGGGCCTCCTCGCTCCACGGCGGACACTCGATCACCTCGATCGAATGATCCGAAGACGGAAGTTCGTGCGTTCGGCTTGGGATCTCTGAGGATGGGATGCAAGCGGAGTCGGCGAAGGGTTGGAGGTTCGCCAGTTCGGACGGTCGGGGGTCGAGAGCCCGAACCCGCGGGCACAAATGCGATCGCACATCCCCAGTTTGGCGGAAACAGCGACGCATCGTTTTGGGGTTAGCTATTCTCATGGTTTCGTTGCTTCTTGCGGTAGCCGCGTCGCTCCAGGCTCAACCACCGTCACTCGTTATGATCTCGTGGGACGGCGCGCCCGACTGGGTGATCGACCGGCTTGTGGAAGAAGGCCGGCTTCCGACTTTGGGGCGAATTCGGAAGGAGGGAGCCTGCGCGGAATACGTGGTCCCCAGCTTCCCCTCGAAAACCGCCGTCGGGCATTCGGCCGTGTTTACGGCGGCCTGGCCCGAGGTGAGCGGGATCGTGGGAAACTCGGTACCGGCGGGCACCGCGAGTCAGACTACGCTGACCGAGTCCCTCAGGGGGTTCGATTCGCGCGCGCTTACGGCTGAGCCGGTTTTTGTCACGGCAGCCAAGGCCGGGTTCCAGGTTGCCGTGCTTTCGGCGACTCAGTCCTACCCTGCGGAACCTCACCTCGCAGCGATTCGCGCCTCGGGGGCCGACCCCGGCAAGTTTTGGTCGCTGAGCGGGTTCGAAACCACCTTGGCCGGAAGAGCCATGTTGACCGAAAAGGACTTCGGGGCCCTTGCGGGCGAATGGCCAGGGATTTCGACCTCGCCTTCCTTCAAAGAAGCCGAGTTCGAGGTTGCCGGAACGAAGTTCTTTGCGCTCGCCTACGACGACCCTTCCGACCCCACAAAGGGCCTCGATACGGTCGCCATCCGGCAAGGCTCGCGGAGCGGCTCGGGGACCAGCGAAGCCAAGCTCAGGCCCTCAAGTGCGCGGGATGACTCAGGGTTCTGGAGCCGGCCGTTTCGGGTCGGGACCGGCGAGCGCTCCGGGGGCCTGGCGTTTCGCCTCTTTACGCTCAGCCCCGACGGAAGCCAGATCGAGCTGTACCGGTCCTCCGCCAACGCCCTCTTAGGAGCGGCCTCCGGAGCATCGAAAGCCTCGTACGAAGGGAGTTACCCCTGTTTCCACGACGACGCGTTTGGGAACTACAAGTCGGGGCTGTTCGGTCCGACGCTCGTCGAGGGAGGATCGGGCGAGGCGGAGCGCCGCATCGTCGAAATCGTGAGGCGAGATTGCGAACTCCTGTATGCGGGGACGCGTTGGGCATGGGAGAACCTGCGTCCTCGGCTGCTGACCCACTACACGCCGATGTCCGACAGCGCAGGTCACACCTGGATCGGCCTTCTCGATCCCGACCTGCCTGGGCATGACCCCGATCTGGCCGCCAAGATTTGGCCGCATTACATCAAGCTATTCCAACTCCAGGACGAATGGCTGGGGAAGGTCATCGACCTAGTGGGCAACGATGCCGTCGTGGCCCTTTTCAGCGACCACGGAATGGAGGGGATCTCGAAGTACCTGAACGTTCAGGGAGTCCTCGAACAGGCGGGACTCGCGGCTCAGAGCGGCAGGAACATCGACCTCACGAAGACCCAGATCGCCTGCGCGGCATGGGAGGACTTTTCGCTCACGGTTAACCGGGCGGATCGCAAAGGCGGGATCGTTGCTCCCGGCGAGGTCGAGTCCGTCCTTACCCAGGCAACCGCGGCGCTTCTGAGCGTACGCGACCCGGAAACGAACCTTCCCGTGGTGACTTCCGTTTGGAGGGCGAGAGACGTTCCGGGGCTGGGGGTCTCGGGCGGAGCTTGCGGTGATCTTTACTTCGACCTCGCTCCGGGCTATTACCCTCGCAGGAGCTTCGGCGCGCCGGTCACGAAGGTGACGTCCGAATGGAGGGAGGGAGTCCACGGCTTTTATCCAGAACGAAGGAAGATGCACTCGATCCTGTATGTGAGGGGACCAGGGATTCGGCCGGGATTGGTAGGGCCCTCGCTCCGGCAGATCGACATCGTTCCGACCCTGTGCAGCGGCGTGGGTTTGCCGATCCCTCCTCAAGCGCAGGGCCATGCCGTTGGGCAGTTCTGGACTTCGAAAAGCCAGGGGTGAATGTCCCGTGAACCCAGTCCCTTCGAAGGATCGAGTTCTCAGGCTGTTCGTCGGGGCGTGGCCACCCAGCGAGGTCGTTGCCAAGTTGAGTGAAGTCAGATTCCTCGTTCCCGACCCAAGCCGGGCGCTGAGGTGGACCGAGCCGGAGAAGCTCCATCTGACCCTTTGCTTTTTGGGCGCCTTAGACGAGGGGCGCGTGAGCCTTGTCGAGAGCGCGCTTCGCGAGTCCGCGCGTGAGTTCCCTCCGATCCGGGCGCGAGTTGCCCAAATCGGGGGCTTCCCCAGTGCCCTTCGGGCGCGCGTGGTGTGGGCCGGGGTCGATGCGGAGGGCGACGCGATTCGCCTCTTGGCGCAATCCCTCCGCATCCGGCTTCAGGAGCGGGAAATCGCGTTCGACCCGAAGCCGATTTCGCCCCACATCACGCTGGCCCGCGTCTCGCGCAACGGAAGAAGCCTTGGGCTCCGGTTGCCAGAAGGAAGCAAGACCGATTTCGGCTCCTGGACCCTCGGCATAATTCGACTCACTCAGAGCCTTCAGGGACGCGAGGGCTCCGAATACGAGTCCCTATTCGAGTTTCCGCTCACGGGGGCCGAGTCTTGAAGCGTCTCATCGCCGTCATCGGCCCCGGCTCGTGCTCCGAGGAAGAGTGGGGGAGGGCGTTCGACGTAGGAGCGGAGATCGCCCGCCGTGGACTCGGCGTTGTCTGCGGAGGGCTTGGAGGGGCGATGGAAGCGGCGTGCAGGGGGTGCTCCGAATTCGGCGGAGAGTGTGTAGGGATCCTTCCGGGAACAGATCCGAGCGAAGGCAACGCTTACTTGAGCCTTGCGATCCCGACCGGAATGGGAGAGGGCCGAAACGTGCTGGTCGTTCGGGCCGGCGCGGGCGCGGTCGCCGTCGGCGGGGAGTACGGGACGCTCTCGGAGATCGCTCTCGCGCTGAAGCTCGGCAAGCCAGTCGTGACTCTGGGCGGGTGGTCGCTCCAGCACCCATCCGGGCTCGGCGAGAGGCTGTTGCGAGCGGATTCGGCGGCTGAAGCGGTGGAGCTTCTGCTGGGCGCTCTCGAAGGCTCCTGACAGTCCTACCGTCGGGAGCTTTGCCAGCCGAAGGAATTGCCTGTTTGAACCCAAGCACCGAAGAATACGGGTCCTCCGCCTGCCCGAAGACGGAAATTCCAAGGCAGGAGGTATCGCCCCAGCCAACGGGCGAAGGGGCGGACTAAGGCGATGTACTTACTTTCACTGCATGAGGATCGGAGTCTGATCGAGGCCAGTCTGGGAGGGCGCGTCACCGCTGACGAGGTTTCCGTTCTGCTGGATGAGATCGATGAGATCGTCGACCAATTCGAGAGCCAGGGGTTTTCCTTGCTCATCGACCACTCTCTCGCCAAAACGATGGACCAACATGCTCGCGCCCAATTGGCCGACTTGAAGGACGCGTGCCTCAGCCGAGGGGCGATGAAGATTGTGACGGTTGTTGCTTCAGATGAAGAGGTTGCGCGAAACGTAAACGAGCGGTTCCACTGGGCGATGGAAGGGAGGGAGCAGTACGTTCTCGATTCTTCCCGCATCGAGTGGCCCGCGACGAAAATCGCCAGGACTTCGCTCGCAGCTTAAGAGCGAAGCGCCTTTGCGAGTCCATTGGGGCTGCAGCCGGGCAACAGACTGCCTGGACTGCGCCCGTTCCTCCCTGATCGAGGGCCGGCAGCACGACACCTGTGCGTGACTGCCGGCTTGCTTTTTTTGGGTCCCGCCCCCAAACGTTCAGTTCGCCTCTTCGATGTCGGTTTCGAGCCAGAAGGAGGGAAGCTCGTCCTCCTCGATTTCAGGCTTCTTGCGGACGTCGGGGTTCACAAACACCGTGTCGTCCTCAGAACCGTCCCCGTGGAGGAGGGTCAGGATGCACTCCGGGCTTGCGGGGGAGTATTCATGGATGACTCCGGGTTCGAGCGTCATCCTTTCCCCAGCTTCGAGCGCGATCGGGTCGCCCGCCGTGGCCTCATAGATGTCCCCGTCGATCTTGACCGGGACCTTCGCGCCACTCGTCTGAACCGGGTCGCCGGGCCAGAGTTGGATCGCGAGCACCCCGTAACGACACAACAGCTCCTTTTTCAGGTGGGGTTCGAAGTGCGCCGGCACCACCATCCCCTCGCGGAGGTAAGCGAGGTCTTCGGCGTATTCGGGCTCCTGCACCTGCCGAAGCAAAACCAGTCCCCAGAGCTTGAGCCTCCCCAGGCCGAAGTCCGTGACGCGCCAGCGAGGCTCGGGCGGAAGCGCCCAGCCATGTTCTTCAAAGCATTGCGCCGCGCTCCGAACCAGCGCATTCACCTCGCTGCGCCTCATGCGAAGAGTCTAACGCGAACTGGCCCCTTTGGCGACCCAAGAATGCGCAATCGCGAGGCCCATCCTTCTTCGAGGCGGCGCGCGCCATCGGGTATCTTGACCTCGACGCGGCTGTAGCTCAGTGGATAGAGCGCTTCCCTCCGGAGGAAGAAGTCGGGGGTTCGAATCCCTTCAGCCGCGCCATTTTGTTGGTGTCCATACCGGACACATAGGTGACAGATCGTTCCGGAGACATAGGTGTCCCTACCGGCGTCAGGGGCTGCTGCCCGAGGCTGCGTAACCCGACTGGGCCTGAGGGCAGATTCAGGGCCGGTTCGACTTCCCCCTCTCCTCGCCGGGGGAGAGGGGGACCAAGGGGGTGAGGGGTTCATTGGCTTGGGCATCGGCGAGAAGATGTCGCCCATTCAGGGCTCGATCCTGAGGGTGGCCCGAGTTCTGCTTCCCACCTCGGCCACCGGCCGCTGCACCCTTGGAATATTTTCCTCAGTCCTCTCCAGCGGGGCTCAGGGGAACCTGTTGTGGCTATCGGCCCTAGACATGGCGCTCCTACGGAGCTTGGGAAAAACCTGGTATGGGTTGTGACTATAGACATGGCGCTCCTACGGAGCTTGGGAAGCCGCTGCGAGGGGTCCGAACGCAAATCCCTCTGGTGACTGACAAGGTCTGGACTGGCGCGTGCATCCCGGTCGGCTCTGCGAGTCAGACGCGGGCACCCCGGAGAGTTTCCCTCACCCCCTGGCCCCCTCTCCCTCGGACGGGCGAGGGGGGATTTCCTTCATTGTCCCGGTCGGCTCTACGAGTCGGACGCGGGCACCCGGCACCCGGATCCCTCACCCCCTGGCCCCCTCTCCCTCGGACGGGCGAGGGGGGATTTCCTTCATTGTCCCGGTGTCGTCTACGAGTCGGACGCGGGCACCCGGTACCTGGAGTCCCTCACCCCCTGGCCCCCTCTCCCTCGGACGGGCGAGGGGGAAATTCCCTCGTTTTTCCCGGCCTGCTCTGCGAGTCAGACCTGGGCACCCGGCGCCAAACTGTATGTGTCCATACGCTATCGCTGCGAGGAACCTGACGGTAGGACACCCACGGCGAGGTGGCTGGGATTCGCGGCATCGAAATGCACCTTATGGGTCGCTTTCTGGAAGTCGCTGTCTTTGGCCTGATAGATGTTGAGGAACCGGTGCGGGTTGCGGTCGATCAGCGGGAACCATGAGCTATGCACCTGCACCATGATCTTGTGGCCCTTTCGGAACGTGTGGAGGATGTCGGGCAGCACAAAGGAGACCTTTTCGACTCGGTTAGGGGTGAGCGGGGTCGGGTTCGACCAACTCGTGCGGTACTTCGCGCGCATCGGCTCGCCGCGGATCAGCATCTGGTATCCGCCCATGCGCACGCTCGTTCGAGGCGAATTGTTGGGCGCGTCGTTGGGATATACGTCGATCAGCTTGACGATGAAGTCGGCGTCGGTGCCCGTCGTCGAAATGAACAAAGTCGCGGTGAGGGGGCCTGCCAGCGTCGTGTCCTCCTCCAAGACCGGCGTCTCGAACGACAGCACGTCGGGCCGGTTCCACACGAACCGCTGATCCTCGATCATGTAGCTTCTTGGCATCCCCACGCTGATCTCCGCTGAACAAGGCACGGGCCGATTGGGGTCGCTCATGTATTCGGCAAAGAGGTTTCTCGTGCTTGCGGCAGGAGGCGTGAGCGAAAGCAGTTCGCCCGCCCGCAGGTAAAGATTCTTCGACAGCGCCGCTTTCGGGGGCCAAGAATCGAACTCGAACCACTTGTCTGCGCCCACGTCGAACATCATCGCGTCGCTCAGTTCAAAGGTACCGGCGTCCTTGAGGAAGTGCCGGAAGAAAGGCATTTGCATCTTCTCCCGGAAGTCCTCGCCGGTGTTGGTTGTCCAGACGATATCGTGAAGGTTGTTGCCTGGACCGAAGTTCCACGAGCCGTGGTACCACGGTCCCATCACCAGGTGGTTGGTTGCGCCCGGGTTGTTGGATTCGATGGACCTGTAAATCGCGAGCGGGCCGAAGAGGTCCTCGGCGTCCCACCACCCGCCGACCGTCAGCACCGCCACCTTGCCGACCTGCTTGAGGTGTTGGGGGACGTTCTGCGCCTGCCAGTACGCGTCGTAATCGCCGTGCTCCATCCACTCGTTCCAGATTCGAATCTGGTCCCTGAGGTAGAGGCGGTTGGCGTTGGGCAGCGCGCCCATTTCGAGGAAGAACCTGTAGCCGTCGGGCGTCCCGTGCTGGAAAACGCCTCGTCCATAGTCGGTGGTGGGTCCCTCGCGCTTCTTCCCAAACCCGGCAATGAAGTTCATAGCGTGGGGAAGGAAGAACGCCCCGTTGTGGTGCATGTCGTCGCCGAGCCAGTTGTCGGCCATGGGCGCTTGCGGTGAGACGGCGCGCAGAGCGGGGTGCGGCTGGGTCAGAGTCTGCGCGGCGTAGTGGCCCGGGTAAGAAGTCCCGTAGACTCCGACCCTGCCGTTGTGGTTGGGCACGGTCTTGAGGAGGAATTCGATCGTGTCCCACGTGTCGGTGGATTCGTCCGTATCGAGGCCGCTCTTGGTGGGTTTGTAAGGCCGCATCCACTCGAAGTCCCCTTCCGACATGTACCTGCCCCTAACGTCCTGGTACACGAAAATGAACTTCTCTTCCGCATATCCCGAAGTCGGTCCTAACGACCCCCTCATCTGATCCTTTTCGTAGGGCCTCACGCTGTAAGGGGTGCGCATCATCAGGAACGGGTAGCGCGCCGACTGCTCTTTGGGGGCATAGACGACCGTATAGAGCCTGACCCCGTCTCTCATGGGGATTTGGTAGTCGAAACGGTCGTAGTTCAAGCGCACATAAACCGCGCCTTGCGGGTGCGCCAACGCAGAGGCCAAGCTGAGAGCGACGATCGGGAGCGGAAGCGTCCAAGAGCGGATTCGGCCAGCGAGTCTCATGTTCGCTGCATTCGAGAAGTTCGGCCGCTACTCCTGCAAGGGAGGGACCAAAGACTTCGACATCACAACGCTCCGGTAGTTGACGTTGCCACCCCACTGATGAAACGCGACGAATCGGAAGCCCCAGCGCTCGTACAATCGAATCAGGTCCGTGGCCTTCTCGCTCGTGTCGAGGGCGAGCGTGGCCGCTCCCAGTCGGATCGCCTCGGACTCGACTTTCGCCAGCAGCGCCTTCCCGATCCCTGTTCCCTGCATCCGGGGTTCGACGGCGAATTGGCTGAGGACGCAGACGCTGGTATCGCGGTACAAAGGCGGGTCGTCGGGATCGTCGTCACCGGGACCTTCGAGCATCGCCGTGCCTACGATGTCTTGCTCCCGTTCGGCGATCCAGCATGTGCCCCTTGCGATTCTTCGGGAGGTGTGTTCGGGGGGCTGCGTCGCGGCCACGAAGTTGAGATTGGCTTCGAGGTGCTTTCTGTAAGCGCGATGCAGCAGTTCGGTCAGGGCGCCCACGTCGTCCGAGTCGCTCCAGCACCGAATGAGCAACCTGGCGCATTTCGTGCCTTCCATGAACCCTCTATTCTAGCGGGTCGCTGGGTGTGGAAGCGGGTAACTTGACCCAATGAGCGACTTTGCAGCTTCGTGGACCCTCTCTCGATCTCGATTCGACGCCGCGATCGAGGGGCTCAACCATGAGCAACTCAATTGGAGGCTCCAGGACGGAGTATTGACGCTCGCGCAAATGGCGGTTCATGTGGCGGGGGTCGAGGTGTGGTTCGCTTCGCAAATGCTGGGTGAGTCGCTCGGCTCCGAGGATTCTCGGCTGACTCTCGCCGCGACTGACGGCGTTGTGAACGAAAAGCCGTTCCCCTATGTCGACGCCGAACTCACCCCCGAATTCGTCGCCAAGGCGCTTCAGAAGGGGCGCGATTGGGTCGAGCGGGTTGTCTGGAACCCGCCAGAGGAAGTTCGGCGACGTACTGTTCAAAGTGCGCTTGGGCCCGTGATCGACGGCGAAGGCGCGCTGGCGCGGCTGGGGTTCCATGCAGGCTATCACCAGGGGCAGGCTCATATCCTCGTGACGGCCCCAGGCTTTCCTCGGTGATGCATGACTGAGACTCAGCTGCGAACGACCGACCGCGCGAGCCTAGGGAGTTCTCTCAAGAACCTGTCCCACCAGTAGGCCGCGAAGTCATCGTCGTGGTCGCATTCCGGCCCGTGCTCTTCGAGCGGATCGAAAATGCGCCAGCCTCCGAACTCAGGAACGCTGGGAAGGGGGCGATCGGCCACCGGCGTCGCCGGACGTGGCAAGAGTGAGGCCGCGTTCGCAAAGTAAAGCGACATCGCCGCGTGATCGACCGAGGATTGAACAAGGTACTCCGGGATCGAGTACTCCGGTCGGTCGTTTTGGGTGTGCCACACGTGGCCGTAATCCGCTCGCCCGGCTTCGATCGTATAAAACCCAGGTACCCCGACCATGTTGAACGATGCGTGGTCGCTGCTTCCTCCTCGGGGCATTTGCGCGACGATCTCGATGCGTTGCGGCAGGTCGGGAAAGGCCTCGGAAACCGGCGCAATCGCTTGCCGGAACATTTCGGCCATCGACTCGATCACGTGATAACCGCCGTGGTAGTTCGTGCCTCCGTCGTCGTTGAGCACCAGAGAAATCTTTTCCCAGTCGTCCTTGTGCTTCTGGACGTACCCACGGGAACCCAGTAGGCCTTGCTCTTCGCCGGTCCAGAGAGCGAATCGGATCGTTCGTTTGGGCTTGACGCCGGACTTCATGAGAATCCGCGCGGCCTCCATCGCCGAGACGACGCCCGTGCCGTTGTCGTTGGCGCCGACCGAACCTGGGCCATCCCAACTGTCGAGATGAGCGCAGACGATCACCATTTCGTCGGGCCGCTCGGTTCCCACGATGTCGGCGATGACGTTGTAGAGCTTGATGGGTCCGGGCACGAACGTGTTCTCCATGTCGAACTCGAGCTCGACCTTCTCAGCCCGTTCGAGCCGCTCGCGAATCGCGTCCATGTCCGACTTTCGGACCGTGATGCGGCGCTCCGTCGGGAGGTTGTCGAAACTCAGTCCTGTGAATCTGCCCCCGGTGGTGACCCGCTCGCTCCCCGAAGATGTGATGCGGCCGAGGATGCCGAGTTCGTAAAGCTTGCGCTGCAATTGCGCCGGCGCTGCTCGACGCCCTTCCGACGCCGGTGGGGCTACGACCCAAGCGCCACTCAACTTCGCGGAAACGGCCGCTAACTCTTCTTCGGTCGTCGGCTCCAAAACAGCGGGCCCGCGCAAGGGGCCCTCGGTTCCGGGTGACCAGGACGGGGTCGTAAACTCCAGTTCGCGCACCACAGGAGCGACCATTCTTGCGGACTGCCGCGGGCCGCGCTGGAACCCGACCGGCATCTCGCCCCACTCCTCGATTCGGGCGTTTTCGATTCCGAAGGACTTGAACTTCTCAACCGCCCAAAGGCAGGCGCGCTGAGCGTTCGGCGAACCTGTAAGTCGCGGGCCGATCCTTGCCAGTTCTTGAAGCAAAGCAAACGCCTGGTTGTCTCGTTTGCCGAGTTCGATGACCTTACCGACCGCTACGTCGCTGGCCGGCAATGCAAACGTCGTGGCCGAGAAGGCGAAGAGAATCGCTGTCGAAAGAAACGGTCGCATTACGATAGTGTACGAGCGAAGGCCCCATTTTTGCGCCCCGAAACGCCCTCCTGTCCCGTATAATGGTTCGGGCGTTCCCACTTGGAGCCGTTGGCAGGGCAGCCGGCGGCATCCCTTAGCACGTCCGGGGCAGGTTCGATGGGGCAGACAAAGTACATATTCGTGACGGGTGGGGTCGTTAGCTCGATCGGAAAAGGGATCGCGACCGCAAGTCTCGGTCGCTTGCTCCGGAACCGCGGCTTCACCGTCGCCCCGATGAAACTCGATCCCTACATCAACGTCGATGCGGGCACCATGAACCCCTACCAGCACGGCGAGGTCTTCGTCACCGACGACGGCGCGGAGACCGACCTCGACCTCGGCCATTACGAGCGCTTCATCGACGTCAACTGCACGGAAGGCTCCTCGGTCACGACGGGAAAGGTGTATCTGAACGTCATCCAAGCCGAGCGAAAAGGGGACTACTTGGGGGCTACGGTCCAGGTGATCCCGCACGTCACAAACGCGATCAAGAACAGCATTTATCAGTTGGGTGCAGAGCACGAGGCGGACATCGTGATCGCTGAGATCGGCGGAACGGTCGGCGACATCGAAAGCCTGCCCTTCCTCGAAGCGATTCGACAGGTCCGTAAGGACGTAGGCGCTGAAAACACCATGTACGTTCACGTCACGCTCATCCCGACTGTGGGACCCTGGGACGAGATCAAGACCAAACCGACCCAGCACAGCGTGATCAAGTTACGAGAAATCGGCATCACGCCCGATGTGCTCATCTGCCGAACGGAGATCCCGCTTAGCCAAGACGTCAAGGACAAGATCAGCCTCTTTACGGACGTTCCTGCTGAGGCCGTGATCGAATCCTTGGACGTGCGGACCATTTATGAGGTCCCGCTGAAGTACGAGGAGTCCGGCTTGGGCGACTTCGTCAGCCGCAGACTCGGCCTGGAGGTTAGGGAACCGAAAATCGGGGACTGGCAGCGGATTGTCAAGACGCTGAAAGATCCCCAGAAAAGCTGCCATGTCGCGGTCGTGGGGAAGTACACCGGGAACGGCGACGCCTACCTTTCGATCGGCGAGGCGCTCATCCACGCTGGCATCCCGAACGATGCGTCCGTCGAAGTTTCTTGGATCGAAAGCGACCTCTTTGAGAACGGCAAGCCGGCCGCCGAATTGCTCTCCGGCATGGACGCTTTGGTCGTAGCTCCCGGCTTCGGCGATCGGGGGATCGAAGGGAAAATCGAGGCCGTTCGCTACGCGAGGGAAAATCAGGTTCCCTTCCTTGGCATTTGCTTGGGGCTCCAAGTGGCGGTGATCGAGTTCTGCCGGAATGTCTGCAAGCTCGAAGGCGCCAACAGCGAAGAGATCGAAAATGACCCGGCCTATCCGGTCATTCACCTCTTGCCCGAACAAAGGGACGTGAAGGACAAAGGCGCGACGATGCGCCTGGGGACGTATCCGTGCAACGTCGTTCACGGGACTCTCGCACACCGGCTTTACAAGAGCAGCCGCATCTCCGAACGGCACCGCCATCGCTACGAAGTGAACAACGACTTTCGGGAGTTGCTCGCTGAAAAGGGAGTGACGATCTCCGGAGTGTCGCCGGATTACAGGCTCGTCGAGATGATCGAGATCAAGGACCATCCGTTCTTCATCGCAACTCAGGCTCATCCGGAGTTTCGGTCGCGTCCCAACCGTCCCCATCCGCTGTTTCAGGGCCTAGTCAAGGCTGCGATCGACCGAAAGAGCCGCGTCGCGCTGCAGTAAGTGCGCCCCAATTCGCAAGGAACGGGCTCTCCCCGACCTTGTGACCGCGCGCATGAACCCCGAAGATTAACTTGTGGGTTTTTTTGCAAGCCTGAGGAACCTTCTTGGTATGGGACGTTTGCCCGCCACCACCTACGTCTCTCGCCAAGCGCGTCGCGGCAAGCGATCAGGCTCGATCCTGATAGATGCGATCGTCGGCGTGTTCGTTCTGGCCCTCGCCGCATCCGCGTTCTTTTCGATGATGCCGGTGATCGATCGCGCCCAACGAATCGCTCACGAGCAATCGACAGCGAGCAACATGGCGGCGCGCATGGTCGAACACCTTCAATTGCTCAACGCCAAAGATCTGAACGTCGAGGCTCTGACGAGTCTGGAGTTGATCGACGCGGGCCAAGACGGCCTTCCGTATCGGTTTGACAACGTCCCTCTCGATGACTCCACAGGCTTCAGCCCCGCCCAGGCGTTTCGCAACGGTACCGGTAGCCTTGATATTGTCGATCTTTCGGCTGGAGCAAGAAAAGCCGTCGTCACGATCGGTTGGGTCAGCGACAGCGGGAAGTCGAAGTCCTTTGTAACCGCGACGGTCCTGGGTGGATACAAATGAGGCGGCGAGGATTCTCCCTTGTCGAAGTGAGCATTGGGCTCGTCATCCTCATGATGGGGATGCTTGGGCTATTGAACTTATACTTATACGGCGCAAAGTCGATCACGAGAACCACGATCGATACGAACCTGTCTCAGCGCAACGCTCAGGGCCTTCGCCGGATGTCGGAGCAGCTTAGGATGGCCATGTCCGTGGAACTCAATGAAGAGGGCACCACGGTCACTTACCAACTTCCCGCGATGTCCGATTCCGTCGATCCCTTTACGGGCGAGCACGAAGTCGCGGTCCCCCGAGCCTGGGATGGCGTGACGCGGTCGTTCTCTATCGAGGGGGGGATTCTGAGCGACGACCAGACTGGCCAAGTCTTGGTAGAGGGCATTTCGCTCACCGACCCTGACCCGGACAGCTCTCAGTATGGCCAAACCTATACTCCGTTCGCTTTCTCGACGATTGGTTCCTCACGAGCTTTGTCGATTCAGTTGATCACTTCGCAATTCATGGGTGTGCAGACGCGTTTCGTTCGCTTGAAAACTACCGTTATGTTGAGGAATATGCCTTGAAAAATAGCAAGAAGCGAGGTTGGATCGCCCTGACCATGCTGTTGGGACTCTCCGTCTTGGTGCTGTCCACGATGGGGGTGCTCATGATGTCGACCCAAAGCATGCACCGCGCCGAACGGGATTCGCGCGCCGTCGTCGCGTTTCAAACGGCCCAAGCAGCCCTTGAATCGACTCTGAGTAAGGCCTTTGCCGCGCTCCCCTCGAACAACGGTGGCTTTGTAGAAGGAACGGATTACGCGACCGAAGTTCTCGCTGGACTGGGTGGAGACCTCTCGGCTCTGGTCGAGGTTCAGCCAACCTCGGATCCTCGAACCGCATGGTTCACGTCGACCGTCGAATACAACTCGGTCGAGTCGAGCGTTCGGGTGTATGTCGACAGTCGCAACGTTGGTATCTGGAACAACGCGATCTTCGCTGGCGCGGGCGCGGCAGGGCAGGCGATCAACGGCAACGTGGATATTCGGGGTTCGGTACATATTCTGGGTGAAGGCGAGCCCTATTCGGATCTGAACGGAAACGGCGTATGGGACGCGGCTGAACCCTATACGGATCTAAATAGCAACGGCGCATGGGACCCAGGCGAGCCCTTCACGGATATTAACGGAGATAGCGTTAGAAATCCTGCGGAACCCTATAATGATCTAAATCGCAATGGCCAGTACGACCCGCCGCTGACGCAAACCGACCTCAACACAACCCTTTCAGGTACGGCCTACATCGGTAATCACTACAGCGGAATGCCGACCGAACTCGAAGCGATGGTACCGGATGCTCCCCGCGTGAGTGGCATTGAGACTTTGAGTGCAGAGGTGCGCGTCAAACATGGACGCATCTCGATTAGCGGAAACGCAATGGTCGGAACGAGTTCGATCGTGGACGGAGGCTCGAGCAAGGGCACGATCGACGGTTCGTACGTGAGCGACGGGTACACGGGCAGCGCGGGCGCAGGCGCGGTGTTTAGCGACAATGGCGCGAGCAACGTGTACGATCTGGGCAACCTCGGAATCCAGTTCCCTGTGGTGGCGGGAATCGGAGCGCAAACCTATATCGACAGCTCTCAAAACACCTGGCAAACCCAAGAGCACTTCCTCGAAGCGCGCAGCCTGACCGTACCTTTGACCGAGATCAAAGCCGGGACGGCAGCATTCAGCTACGGACCGGACGCTTACGGAAACAGCATTTCGTTCACGCCCGAGGTCAAGCAGAACAACAAAGTGGTGCAGCCTGCGACGCTCGACGTTTCTGGGGTCATTCGGTTTGCCGGCAACTTGCAGATTGGTGGGAGCAAAGAGACGATTCGGTACACCGGCAACGGTACGCTGTACTCTCGCGAGTCGGTTTCCATCAGCGCGAACTTCCTGCCCGCCTCGGGCACGGTGTTTCCGACAACGGCGCGTATTGGAGTCATTGCCCTCCGGGACTTGAACCTCGCAACCGGAAACGGCGATGCCCAACTCTCCATGGCCGGCGCATTTTATGCGCAGGGGAAGATCGTCAGCCGCAAACAGAATCAAATCGCCGGGACCTTCGTGGCAGCCTATTACGACATGGGCACCAACGTCCCCAACATCTATCAGGTCCCACCGCTGGTTTACAACATGCCCCCTGCGATGCCCGGCGACAAGAACTACTTCTCGCTCCGCGTGAGGACTTGGAGGGACCGGCCCGTCTCAACCAGCACAAACATGACGGGCTCCTAATCCCGAGCTTCAGGTGGGTTAGGAGTGCGCTTCGGCGGCAGGTTGCTTTCCGCCCATCATTTCGCGGACCACGTCATGCAGCATGAGGAGCAGGGCAAGGAGCATGGGCCCCGCCATCAGCCCGATCGGACCCATCGACAGGACGCCGCCCAGCAGAGCGAAGAACACCGCCATCGGGTGCATGAGAAGCCGCGCTCCGATCACCCACGGCTTGAGCAAGTTGTCGATCTGACTGACCACCAAGAAGCCAGCGGCAAGCAGCGCCACGCCCTCCCAGGTCTTGCCGTTGGCGAGAAGGATGAGGGCCATGGGGACGTAGACGATCGGCGCTCCAAGGAGCGGAATCATGCAGAGCATGATGGTCAACGCCCCCCAAAGTAGCGCGTTCGGAACACCGGTGAATACGTAGGCAAGGGTCGCAAGGAGGCCCTGCGCAATGGCAACGAGAATGACTCCGACAAACACGCCGTGGATGGTGTTCGACATCCTCGCAAGGACTTGGGTCGTTCGGTCGGGCGGAAGCGGGCTGAGCGCAACCACATAGGGGCTAAGCCTCGCCCCGTCGCGGAGAAGAAAGAACAGGGTCAGAAAAGCGAAGACCAGCGTGAGCAGTGACTGAACGCCCTGTACGGCCAGCGAGGACAAGGGCTTCGTGAGCGATTGGGCGATTTGATCCTTGTTGGACTCGACCCAAGGGCCGATTTGGAAGTTCGGCGCGAGGCGATCGGTGACCGGCTCGATCATGCGGTCGATTTCGTGTCCGATGCTTTCGAGGGTGACGACGCCCGTACCGTCGGTCGCGCCCTCGGCGAACTCCCTTAGGAGGCCACCAGCCTGGACCGTCACCGCCAAGCCTAAGAACACGAGAGGCAGGCCCACTATGGCTAGGGCGAGGAGGGTCGAGGCCAAAGCTCCGACGTTGCCTCCCAGCCTCTTACTAAACTTCTTATGAATGGGCCACATCAGGACGGCCATCACGCTCGCCCACAGGATCGCGGGGACGAACGGCCACAATACGACGATCCCTCCGACGACCGCGGCGATCACCAACAACCAAAAGCCGAAGTGCTTGTACTTCGATTCAAAAGTGGGCTGGGGAGACGAGTCCATTCGATCGATCCTGCGAATGCGTATTTCTCGAACAGCTACGGACGAAGGACGGTTGGCGTTGCGGCGCGTCGCTCGAAGTGAGCCGGCTGGGACTCGAACCCAGGACCCACGCCTTAAAAGGGCGTTGCTCTACCGACTGAGCTACCGGCTCGCTGAGGGATGATGGTACCTGAGGTTCGGCTGGCCGGTCGGCTGGTTTGGGTACGCTTGCCCCATGCCGGACGAATCCCTCACGTACCTGTCAGCGGGCGTCAATATCGACGAAGCTCAAAGAGCGTTGAGGGGCGTTCTGCCAGACGTGCAAGCGACCTACACCGAGAACGTGGTCGCGGGAGTCGGGGGCTTTGGCGGGCTATTCCACGCGAGCTTCCCCGGAATCGATCAGCCCGTGCTGGTGGCGAGCATCGACGGGGTCGGAACTAAGACGCGGGTTGCCTCGATGGTGGGCGATTACACCGGCTTGGGCAAGGACATCGTGAACCACTGCATCAACGATATCCTGTGCCAAGGCGCGCGGCCGCTCTTCTTCTTGGATTACTTCGCGGCCTCAAGGCTCTCTGGCCAGATTCTGGAGGAGGTCTTGCGAGGGGCATCGGAGGCTTGCAGAGCGGTGGGTTGCGCTCTGCTAGGGGGTGAGACCGCCGAAATGCCGGGCGTCTATGCCGAGGACGAGATCGACGTTGTGGGCTCGATCGTCGGGGTCGTCGAATACGCGCGTCGGCTTCCCCGCCCGACGATCAGGCCCGGCGACACCCTCATCGGCATCGCAAGCGACGGGCTCCACACGAACGGTTTCTCGCTCGCGAGAAAGTCGCTCTTCGAGATCGGGGGGCTGTCCGTTCGCCAGCCCGTTCCGGGGCTGAACACCACCATCGGCGAGGAGCTATTGCGCCCCCATCGCTGCTATTTCAACGCGCTGTATCCGCTGCTCCAAGAAGAAGTTGGCATCAAGTCGCTCGCCCACATCACCGGGGGCGGACTCCACGACAACGTACCGAGGGCGTTGCCCCCCGATACTCAGGCGATCGTCGAGCGGAGAACGTGGACGCCCCAACCGCTTTTCATGCTGATCCAGGAACTCGGAGGCGTGCCCGACTACGAAATGTACCGCACGTTCAACATGGGGATTGGAATGGTGGTCGTGGTCGACAGCGACGCTGCGCCGGCGGTTGTGCAGCGCCTCTCCGAGTCCGGGGAGTCAGCGGCGGTCATCGGCTCCGTGCAGCACGGTGCGCACGACGTGCAGTTCGTGTAGGCTGACGCGCCTGCTGTGCGGATATACTGGGCCGGAATCCGGCGGCCTGCCGGACTCCATTCCGAGGTAACGATATGAGAGTTGCGCTGTTCCTTTTGCCATTGCTCCTGCTCTTGGCAGGCTGCGAAGAACCTGCCAAACCCCGAGAGACCGCCACGAAACCTGCGGCGAACACGCCCGACCCTGCCCCCGTTCTGAAAGAGATGGATATCGATCAAGTGCCCGATGAGGCCCACAAGCCCCTCACGAACCCGAAAGACGGCGAGGAAGTGGCTGTTATCGAAACCAACCTCGGCAAGATCGTGGTGCGATTCTTCCCCGACGTCGCGCCCAAGCATGTCGAGAACTTTCTGAAACTCGCGAAGGAAGGCTATTACGACGGTACGAAGTTCCACAGGGTGATCCCCGGGTTTATGATTCAGGGAGGGGACCCGAACAGCAAAGACGATGACCGGATGAACGACGGCGCAGGCGGCCCCGGGTATACGGTCAAGGGCGAGTTCAACAGGGTTCCTCACGTTCGCGGGATTCTTTCTACGGCGCGTACGATGGACCCCGACAGCGCGGGAAGTCAGTTTTTCGTCGTCGTTGCGGATTCCCACTTCCTCAACCCGAAGTTTTATGAGGACGGCAAGGTCGTTCCGGGCAAGGAGGGTTACACCGTTTTCGGAGCGGTGGTCTCGGGAATCGAGGTGGCCGATAAGATCGTGAACCTGCCCCGCGACGCGAACGACAACCCGCTTCCCGATAACCCCGCGGTCCTCAAGAAGGTCAAGATCGCGAAGTGGCCGGTGAAATAGGCGCTATCCACGTCCGCCGGCCAAGGCCGAACGCGACTTCGAGATCGAAGCGAAGCCCGAGATCGCGTGGATCGCGACGGTGAGTCCGAAGATCCGCTTCCTCGAGTTTCGAACGCATCCGAGTCGACTCGTTCCCACGGCGACGGGGGCGGTGTCGCTGCCGTTTGAGGACTCACGCTGTGCTCTTCTCACCTTTTCCGGAACTCCATTCCGACACCTTTCGGCGATCTCCACGTAATCATGGTTGCGACGTTTCGTCGCCGCTGGGAGGGCTGGGCGTTGGCTGTGGCCGACGAATTGAGCCAATCGGACCGCCGGCGGGCATTCGCAGGGGAAGGTGGCAGGCAAGGTCAGCTTGATGGACTAGGAACGGTGATCGAAAGGGAGGCTCCAGCGGGTGACGGGTGGAGTAAGGCCGACGTGCATCGCGCACGGCTGATGAGGCTGGCGTTGCGTCTCTGTAACGGGGACAGGGACGCCGCCAGCGACCTCGCCCAACAAGCGATCGCGAACGCCTGCTGTCGGCTAGGCTTGGATGGAGACCGCGATCTTTGGCCTTATCTGCGGACCTCGTTGCTTCATCTCTACATCGACCGCGCGAGGTTGCTCAAGAGGGAATTGCCGTTGGATGCTCTCGGTGAGTACCGAAGCAAGAACGCGTTCCTGTACGGGTCCGGACACGAATCCGACTCCGATAGGGAGTTACGGCTGAACTTTCTCCGGAAGAGCGTCAAGAGCGTGCTCGCTGAAATGCCCGACTCGCAGGTCGCGCTCTTGCTGCTGATCTATGCCGAGGGCCATTCGCTGGAAGAAGCCGGGACGCGCCTGGGGCTGTCTGCCGAGGCCGTCAAACAACGACTGAAGCGGGCGCGAGAACGATTCCGAAAGACAAGTCTGCGGCTTCAGGTGGAGTTTGAATTATGACGTGCGAACAGTTGCGAAGGGCCCTGCAAGAGAGCGACCCCGAAGAGTTGACTCAGGATCAGTGGGCGGAGATCGACGTCCATGCATCGGGATGCGAGCCATGCCGGACGTTCGTCGCCGAGTGGCGATCGTGTGAGGAGTCGATGACCTTGCTGCTCGGTCTTGCTTCGCGGGAGGAGCCTACTCCCGCACAACCGGCAGCGAGTCTCCTGCGGACCCCCGTCGTGGCCGCTTTGCGATGGAACTGGCGCACCGCCCTGGGGACCGGCGGCCTGTTCCTGGGTTTTGGGGCAGTCCTTGGGGGATTGGCAGCGGTAACGCTTCTCAGTCCCCGGGTCCGAGCGGGGCCGTTCAATGAGTTGCTCGACGTCCCGTTCTTCAACGAGGCCTTTGTGAGCGGGGCTGGGTTCATCGAGAGCTTCGAAGAGGGGCTGGAGGAGTGGGACAAGCGAGGGATCGGGCCCAACCACGCGTACCTGGACCCCTCAGTCTCTCACACCGGGCGGTATTCGCTGAGGCTCCTGCACCGCAGTCATGGAGGGGGAATTCAAAAGGAGTTTCGGACTCCAATCCCTGCGAACTCGACCGTACGGTTTGGGGCTTGGATACGTTCGCCCAGAGGTGGATCGCCCTCGAACAAGTGGTTGAGCCTTGGCCTGAGTGTCGGCGCGACGAGCGCGGGCCACGATGTGATGCTCGTGGACGGGAGGTGGCAGCCGATCACGTTTACTTTGCAGGTCGATCAACCCACGGACCGCCTGCGTGTGGACCTAACGACCCAGGCGGGCCACGGCCGATACACAGGCATGGACTGGGCGTCGTGGATCGACGACGTTCGGCTCTACCTCACCTCGAACCCGTCGCATTGGGAGTGGCGCGTCGAGGGTGACCGGATCACGGTGCGAATGGAGCTGCCAGAACCCTACGAGCCGACTTCGGTGAGTCTGTCGGAAATCTATCTGCGAGCGGTCCCTCAAAGCGTGCCTTACCTGAGGAGCAGCCGTTCGTACATCGAGGGTCGGCAAGTCGTTGCCGAGTTCGTCTCGGAGCGTCACGTGAGCTTCCTTCGTACGGGCAGTGTTGGGTCGAGCGACTCTCCCTCGCTGGATGTGGTGATGACGGCGCGCGAAGGCGACCTTCCGTGCATCTTTAGCGCGGGCGTTCGTGGGCTTTCCGGCATCAGGTCGCCGTAGTAGCGGCAGGGCATCACCCAGGCCCGGCATAGAGCATTGTTTTCCCAACGACTTGCCTTGTTCGCGCGACCGAAGAACGCAGGCTGGATGGGCCTTTTCACTTGCGGGTCTGGGAGCGCTGAGCTTCGAGCCCCTCGCAACCGTCATATTTGCTCGTCACATTATGTCCGCTCTTCGACAATGTATGTTGAAGCAGTCGCGTTCGCGCTGTTTCTTGGAGGTTTCCGTATGTACACCAAGCGTGGAATGGCACTGATACTCGCGGCGCTCGGGGCAACATCGGTGACGATGGGGTCCGTCGTCGCGACTTACCTGTTCGACGGCGATTTGAGCGCCTTCGAGTCGGGGCCGCCTAGCCTCACCGCAGTCGATCCCTATGGTTTGAATAGCTTTTCGACTGATTTCATCTACTCTGCAACCCGCACTACCTACGTCACCGAAGGGGACGCGGGGGACGATGGGTTTGGAGGTAGCTTGAACGCAGGCGTAACTCTCGATACCACGGGTCTCGCCGCCGCCGACGAGTATTCGGTCGATATGGTCGTCAAGTTCGACGAGACCGACGGAACCTGGAGAAAGCTGATCGACGTGTACGGCATGGATGAAGACAATGGCTTCTACATCAGCCCCAGCGGGTACCTGCAACTCTGGAACTCAGGGACAAACCCCTCCGGAACATCCTACTTGAGCCCCGACACCTACTACCACCTTGCGCTGACGGTGGCGAGCAACGGGACGGTCAAGGCGTACCTCGACGGCGGGGAGGAAGTGTCGCTGACGGGAAGCTCGGCGTTCGTGCGCTCCGACCCGACAATGACGTTCTTCTTGGATGAAGTTAACACGGGCCATCTTGAATACACCGATGTGACGGTGGGACTGATCCGTTTCTGGGATCACGCTCTGTCGAGCGGAGAAGTGGCATCGCTCGCAGCGGACCCCTATGCGATCGTTCCCGAACCCGCTTCCTTGCTAGCCTTGGGGCTGGGTGCGGCCGCCCTACTCCGACGCAAGCGGCGATAGTCTCGAAGCGTTGGCCAAAGAAGGTACAGGAGCCCGCCTTCTACGGAAAGCGGGCTCCTGTTCCATTTCGTAACTAGCTCTTCGGGGTCAGAACTTCACCTTCACGGGCTCGCGGGCCGCCGGCTCCTCCAATTCAAAGAGCTCCTTCGGCTCGAACTTACCCATGTTGGCAAAGATGTTCGTAGGAAAAGCCTCGATTTTGGTGTTGTAAGCCGTGACGATGTCGTTGTAGTATTGGCGCGCGAAAGCGATCTTGTTCTCGGTGCCCCTCAGCTCTTCTTGGAGTTGGATCATGTTCTCGTTGGACTTGAGGTCGGGGTAGGCCTCCGCCAAGCCGAAAATCCCCGTAAGAGCCGCGCCGACCGCCTTCTCGGCTGTCGCTTTTTCTCCGACGGTCGTTGCGGCCAGGGCCATGTTGCGGGCCTTGATGACCTTTTCGAGCGTGTCCTGCTCGTGCTTCATGTACCCCTTCACCGTCTCAACAAGGTTCGGGATAAGGTCATATCGACGCTTGAGCTGAACGTCGATCTGCGCCCATGCGTTGCCCGTCTGCTGCCGTAGCGACACTAAGCTGTTGTAGGCGCTGATGGCGACGATCAGCAGGACGACGAGAATTCCGATCAGAGTCAGGAAGACCCACATAGGTTGTTCACATACTCCTCTTTGGTCTGGCTTGAATCCAGAATACGAAGGATTCAGCCTGAGGGTTGCGTCTTCCGACGCAAAACCACGGGCTCAGGATAGAAACCCGCCGGGTCTCTCAACTCGATGGAATTCAGGTCGACGGGCCGCAGTTCGAGGGCGCGATTGTGTCTCACGACGGGTTCGCCCATCTCCTTCACGGCTTCGCCGAGAATTGACTTGATCTCCAGGAACGCCCGATCCGATTCGTAGCGCACCGTCCCCGTTTTCGGCAGGCCCTCGTGGAGCATTTCGAACCTACCGTTCGCCAAGATGGCCAGCTCGATCTTTCCGAGAGTCCGTGCAACGGCCGGATTGCCTCCTTCCGGAACAGGCAGGTCCCGATCGCCGGTCCAAGTTCCCACATAGTCGAAGCGCGGGCCGCAACTCGCCGAACCGGCGAGCGCAAGCCCTACGGATAGGGTCACTCCGAACGCTATAATGAGCCTCATGGCGGCGATCTCTTCTGAAGTCTACACGTCGCTGGGCCTCAACGAGTCGGAATATGCCCGAATCGTCCGACTGATGGGCCGCGATCCGAATGCCGTGGAACTCGCGATGTTCTCGGTGATGTGGAGCGAGCACTGCGGCTATAAGTACTCGCGGCAGGTTTTGTCCCGGTTCGGCAAATACAAAGAGGCTCTGGAAGGCAAGGGCCTTGAGAACGCGGGCATCGTCGATATCGGGGACGGGTTGGGCGTGACGATGAAGGTCGAATCGCACAACCACCCCTCCGCGGTCGAGCCGTATCAGGGCGCAGCCACCGGGGTCGGAGGGATCATCCGCGATATCTTGACCATGGGCGCTCGCCCGGTCGCATTGCTCAATTCGCTGAGGTTCGGCCCCGTGATCTCAGGACAGGATTCGCCCGATCACGTTCAACGCAACCGCTACCTCTTTTCCCACGTGGTCGAGGGCATCGGCGGGTATGGCAATTGTGTGGGAGTCCCGACGGTGGCCGGCGAAGTGGGCTTTCACAAGAGGTACAGCGGAAACCCGCTCGTGAATGCGATGTGCGTGGGAGTCCTCGATCTTCGAGCCATTGCGACCGCGGCGGCGAGGGGTGTCGGAAACCCGGTCCTTTACTTGGGATCGGCCACGGGCAAAGACGGCATCCACGGCGCGACGTTTGCGAGCGACGCGCTGGACGAGGGGAGCGAAGCCAAGCGCCCGAACGTGCAGATCGGCGATCCGTTTGCGGGCAAGCTCTTAATCGAAGCCACGCTCGAAGCGCTCAAAACCGGCGCGATCGTGGCGATCCAAGACATGGGCGCAGCGGGGTTGACGTGCAGCACGATCGAGATGTCGGCCAAGGGCCAAGTCGGAATGGAGATCGAACTGGACCTCGTCCCCACACGAGAGGCCGGGATGACCCCCGTCGAGTTGATGCTGAGCGAAAGTCAAGAGCGGATGCTGGCTGTCGCCCAGGCCGGACGAGAACTAGAGGTGATCGCCGTTTTCAGGAAGTGGGGACTCCACGCCGTGGTCATCGGCAACGTGACTTCGGAGAGGAATGTGGTGGTTCGCCAGAATGGGGAGGTCGTCGCAACCCTCGACCCCCTTTGGTTGGCGAACGAGTGCCCGACCTATTCGACGGACGCCGAAGCCCCGGATTACCACGCGCAAGCACGGTCGTGGGCGCCCCAAGACCTCAACTCCGTGAACCTGCCCGGCGCTTTGCTCCAGCTACTCTCCAGCCCCAACCTTTCCAGCAAGAAGTGGGTGTTCCAGCAATACGATCAGCAGGTGCAAACTCAGACCCAAACTCCGGCCGGGAAGGGGGATGCGGCCGTCATCGACCTGCGCGGTACCAAGAAAGCGCTGGCTCTCAAGATCGACGGAAACGCGCGCCAGGTGTACTTCGACCCTCGCGTGGGCGGACATCTCGCCGTCTGCGAGGCGGCCAGGAACGTTGCTTGTGTGGGAGCGCGGCCCGTCGCCGTAACCGATGGGCTCAACTTCGGCAACCCCCAACGGCCCCATGTGTTTTGGCAGTTCCGAGAGGCCGTCGAGGGAATCGCGGAAGCCTGCGAGGTCTTCGGCACCCCGGTAATCAGCGGAAACGTCAGCTTCTACAACGAGAGCGATTTGGGAGAGGTGCTTCCAACTCCCTTGATCGGAATGCTCGGCGTAATCGACGATGCGGCAGCTTCGATCAGCATGGTCCCAAGGAACTCCACCGGTTTTGTGGTGATGCTGCAGGTTCCTCATAGCAACCTCCCGCAACAGGGTCTCGGCGCGAGCGAGTTCCTCGCTGCCGTCTTGGGAGTCGAAAACGGTTGCCCCGAACCCCCCAACTTGGCGGCCGAAAAGACCCTCTGCGAAGTGCTTGCGGGCGTGATCGGGCAAGGGTGGCTCGAATGGGCGCACGACCTCAGCGAAGGGGGGCTGCTGGTCGCGGCGGCCGAGGTCTGTGCGGTCGGCGGGTGCGGGATGGAATTGGATTTCGGCAACGTCGCGTTTTCGGGTTCGGGATATACGCCCCTTGGAAGGTTCGCGTCCCCGGCTTCTGCGCTGTTTGGAGAGGTGTCGGGGAGGGTGCTTGCCGGGATCGACCTCTCCAAGCGGCACATCGTCGAGCAGCTCGACAAGCAGGCGCGCGAAAACGGGCTCGAACTCGTCGTGCTGGGCATGTACGCTCGGGCCGCCAAGAGGCTTCAGGTGAAGCAAATGGGGCAGATGCTCGTCGATGTCAGTACCGACGAAATCTCAAGGGCTTACGAAGCCACGTTGGCACTGGACTGACCTCCGGGGCCGCACAAGGGCCGCCCAGCGGAGGGGCCGAGTTCGATTTGAGGTTTTCGCCCGTCATCGGTAGAATAGTTGTTCGGGGGTGAAGGCACACCATGAAGTATGCGATCGCTGCAATTGTTGGACTGTTGCTCGTTTTGGGGCCGGTTGCGTCCCCAGCGCAGACACAGGCTGACCGCCAATTCCAAGAGCAAGTCCACAAGGCGGTCGAACTCTACAACGGGGGGAAGACCGGCGAGGCGATCGAACTCCTCGAAAAGCTGGTCGCGGAGCGCCCGGACCACGCCGACGCGCTCCAATGGCTTGGTTTCCTTTACCTTCGCACGGACCGCGCCAAGGAGGCCATCCCTCTGCTCGAGCGCGCTGAAGCCAAGGCGCCCGACAGCGCGACGATCCTGAACAACCTGGGCACGGCGTATATGGAGGCTCAGGAGTACGGCAAGGCGCTGGTTCGATACAACAAGCTCGTTGCGATGAACCCGAATGACGGCGTGGCTTGGTACAACGTCGGCACGATCCACCTCAAGCAGCGCTCGTACAGCCCTGCGATCGACGCGCTCTCGAAAGCGACCCGGCTACGCCCCGACGACGCATTCGCCTTCAACAACCTCGCGGCAGCGGAGGAGGCCGCAGGCCAGGGCGCCAACGCCACCACGCATTACGCCAAGGCGTCGAACCTCAGGCCCGACGTGGCGGCTTTTGCGTTGAACGCGGGAATGTCGTTGCTTCGGGCTCGGAAGAACAACGAGGCCGTCCCGTACTTGGAGCGCGCCTATGGCCTCGATCCCCAAAACGGGCAGTTGGTGGTTGCCTTGGCGAGCGAATACACGCGGCTCGACAAGCGCAGGGAAGCCCTCGAAATGTGCGAGAAGGCGATCCCGTTCGCCGGGGATTCGCCCGAGCTGTGGCACAACCTCGGCGTGCTGAGGGAGTGGACCGGGAACAAGCCCGGCGCGGAGGAGGCCTATCGAAAGGCGCTCGAATTGAAGCCGAACGACCTCGACGTCTTGAACAACCTCGGGGTGTTGCTCTTTGAGCGGGGCGAGTTCGGAGAAGCTCGAACGGTTTTCGAGAAGCTGATCGGGCTCAACCCTCAGGGCATCGAGGCGCGAATCAGTCTGGGTTCGGTTTATGCGAAGTTAGGTGAGCTTCCTAAGGCGATCGACGTTTGGCGGCCCGCAGTTCACGCTCAGACCGAGAACCTCAAGTTGCGGCTGAACTTTGCGACCGTGCTTTGGCAGCTCAACGACTACGACGGCGCTCGATTCCACTACAATCAGATTCTGCTTCGGCAAAAGAACCACGCAGAGGCCCATCTCGGAATGGGGCTTTGGCATCTGGTCAACAACCGCCTTCCTGAAGCGGAAGCGTCGTTCAAGGCTGCTCTTGCTTCGAACCCCCGGCTCGTCCATGCCCTCAATAACCTCGCGATCGTTTACGAGCGGTCCAATCGAAAGGCGGAGGCGATCCGGGCTTTGGAGCGGGCGCTCGACATCGATCCGACCTTCGAAGAAGCCCGAAAGAACCTGGAGCGACTGAAGGGCCAAGGCTGACCTCGTGCGGATTCACTTGTTCGTCAACAAGAACCGCGGCGATGCGTTGGCTTGCGCCCAGGAGGCGGCGACTTGGCTTGAGAACCACGGTGTGGACTTCGCCGCGGATAAGGAGTCTGCGGCCCGTCTGGGCATGAACGAGGTAGCCGATTGCGAAATGCAGAACGCCGACTTCGTCGTTTGCTTCGGCGGAGACGGCACCGTGATTCGCGCGTCTCATCTTTGTTCGGAGCGCGGGACCCCGATCTTGGGCGTCCATTTTGGGAGGTTCGGGTTCGTGACGCAGTGCGCGGGCTCCGAAGTTCAGATGTGCCTCTCGGCCATGGCCGATGGCAAGGTCGAGATCGAACCCCGGATGATGCTCCAAGCGGAACTCCTGCGGGGCGATGCGACCATCGCGACCATGCACGCCCTGAACGAAATCTCGCTGCAACGGGCGGTCACGGCGAGGATGCTGGTGTTTCAGGTGGTGATCGACGACCAGGAGATCACCCGGTATCCAGCCGACGGCATCGTCGTGGCGACGCCCACGGGCTCGACGGCTTATAACCTTTCCGCTGGGGGCCCGATCGTCGATCCGAGCCTGAACGCGGTGATCCTAACTGCGGTCGCTCCCCACACACTGAGCGCGAGGCCCCTCGTTTTGCCTCCCGCCAGCACGGTGCTGCTGCGCGTCGAAACCGAAGGCGACGCCGTCCTCTCAGCCGATTCTCAAACCCGGCTTCACTTGCTCAGTGGCGACCAAGTGAAGGTTCGGAGATCGCCGCGAGTCACCA
Organism: Candidatus Nitrosymbiomonas proteolyticus; assembly: GCA_017347465.1. Classification (GTDB taxonomy): domain Bacteria; phylum Armatimonadota; class Fimbriimonadia; order Fimbriimonadales; family Fimbriimonadaceae; genus Nitrosymbiomonas; species Nitrosymbiomonas proteolyticus. The sequence goes on from AP021858.1 coordinate 1,533,869, forward strand.
ATCTTGTGAGGGTGGACCCCAAGGACTTTCTCATCAAGCTCAACGAGCGACTGCTTTGGGGGCAGTGGAAGGTCCCAGGAGACGCCCAGTGAGCGACGCCCCGCTACTCAGGGTTTCGGACGTTGCCGTGGAGTTTCCGGTGCCCGGTGGGGTCGTTCGGGCCGTCGATGGCGTTTCGGTCGAGGTGCTACCGGGGGAAACGGTCGCCATAGTGGGTGAATCGGGATGTGGCAAGACCACCCTCGCTCGGGCTGTGTTGGGGTTGCAACCTGTGGTGCAGGGAACCATCGATCTGCTGGGCCAGCCGATCGAGCAGCAGCGGAGCCGAATCGCCGAACGCGTTGGGATGATCTGGCAGGACCCGTTCGCCAGCCTCGATCCGCGGTGGCCCGTGGGGAAGTCGATTCGAGAACCCGCGGCGATTTGCAGGCAAACGGTGGACGTGCCCAGTCTCCTTCTGGAAGCCGGCCTCGATCCGTCCCACGAAAGTCGGTATCCCCACGAACTGAGCGGCGGGCAGCGGCAACGGGTCGCCATCGCCCGGGCCCTTGCCCTCAAGCCCCCCTTGGTGATCTGCGACGAGCCGACGGCCGCCCTCGATCTGAGCATCCGCGCGCAGATTCTCAACCTGCTGAAGTCGATCCAGGCGAAGTCCAAGTGCGCGTTTCTTTACATCTCGCACGACCTCTCCACCGTCCGTTTTCTCGCCGACCGGGTGTGTGTGATGTACTTAGGGCGGTTCGTCGAGACCGGGCCGATCCAGCGGGTCTTCGGGCAGCCGAAGCACCCCTACACCAAGGCCCTCCTCGACTCGGCCCCGACGCTCGAGAAACTCCAGCGCCTACCGCAACCTCTGCCCGGCGAACTGCCCGATCCGCGCGAGCGGTTCGTGGGCTGCCGGTTCGCCGCCCGGTGCGCGAACGTCCTCGACGTTTGCAGGAAGAGCGACCCCTCGCCACGGGAGGAGGGAGGCGTAACGTATTACTGTCACAACCCCGTCGCCGCAGTCGAATCAAACGCGAGCGCGGGCGTGTCCTAAGAGTAAGACCCTCATGCACAGCGACGATCTTGCGTCAGAACCCTACGGCCACTTGCGTCACGCCTTCAGCCTCGAGCTTCAAGCGCTCGAACGCGACGTCTTGGAGATGGCGAGCATGGCCGAATCGATGGTCGAAGAGGCCGTCGAGTCGCTGGCCGACCTCGACGCCGAACGAGCCCTCAGGACCCTTCCCAAGGACGATGAGATCGACGAGCGAGATATTCGAATCGAAGACAAGTGTTTGCGTTTGATCGCGCTCCAGCATCCCACGGCGACCGACTTGAGGATCATCGGCACGGTGATGAAGATGATCACCGACATCGAGCGGATCGGCGACCTAGCGGTGGACATCGCGAAGTGCGGCATGAAGATCGAACAACTCTTCGGCAACGTGAGCTATGTCGATGTGCATCGGATCGCCAACTTGGCCCGTGAGATGCTTCGAGACGCGCTGCAGGCGTTTGTGCGCAGGGATCTCGACCTTGTGGTGAAGGTGTGTGAGACCGACGACGAAGTCGACGCACTCTATCGGGAGCTCCGAGAACAGATTCATAGCCGGATGACCGAGAAGCCGGAAGAGGTCGTCAGCGCTTCGTGGCTCCTGCTTGCGATTCATCACGTCGAACGCATCGCCGACCACGCAGTGAACATCGCCGAGCGCGTCCATTTCATGGTGAAGGGCCAGTTGATTCAGATCGCCAAGTCGCACAAGACGTAGGCCCGTCGAGCGCGGTTCGCTCCGTTTTCCAGCCGGGTAACGTCTGATAGTCGGTGATGTCAGACCTCTCGGCAGCGGTTCAGATCGGCGCAGCGATGCTCCTCTCGTCGACGCCTGGGGCGTCCGCGCCAGACGGTATCGGCGGCGTTCGCGATGCGAAGCCCGCAGTCCCGGCGCGGCAGGGCGACCTGGTGACCTTCCATTTCGTCGTGGTAGACCCCTCAGGCAAAGAGATCGCCAACACCGAGCGCAGGGGGTTGCCCTATTCGATTGTGCTGGGTGACCGACCCGCGTCGGCCGTCTGGGCGGAAGCCCTCTTGGGGCTCAAGCCGGGTGAAGAGCGCGTGGTGATGCTGGACTCCTCACGATTCGGCCCTGCGGGAGTCCCTCCGATCGTTGCCCCTTCGGTAGCGCTCACCGCAAGGGTCAAGGTGCTTTCGATCAGTGCGGTCGCGGGGAGCGGTCCGGGCTCGAAGTAGGTACACTCGATCCATGCTTGCTGAGCTTCGCGAACTGTGGCGGTTTCGCGAGCTACTCTTCAGCCTTGTCGAGCGCGAACTTCGAATCCGATATAAGAATAGCTTCTTCGGCTTTCTTTGGTCATTGCTCAACCCGCTTATCACAGTAGTCGTGATTACGCTGGTATTCAAGAACTTCCTGCGGAACGACACCCCCAACCTAAGCGCGTACATCCTCGCCGCCTATCTGCCGTTCCTGTTCTTTCAGATGGCGGTGATGGACTCGTCTCAGTCGGTCCTGCTCTCGTTGCAGCTCGTCAAAAAGATATACTTTCCTCGTGAAATCCTTCCGTTAGCGTCGATTCTGAGCAACCTGATCCACCTCTTGCTCGCGCTGCTGGTATTCGTCGCATACCTCATCGTCATCTACATCGGTGACCCCAGAATCCCCTCGATCCAACCTACGATTCTGCTGCTTCCGATCGTGATCTTGATCAACTTGACCTTGGTCGTGGGCATCGGTTTCATCGTCAGCGCGCTTAATACGTTTTATGAGGACGTGAAGTACATCGTGGGCGTGCTGATGTATCTCCTCTTCTTTGGCTGCCCTATCTTCTATTTCAGCGAGAACGTGTGGGCGCACTCCTTAAGCCGTGGCGATGGAGGATGGAGTTATTACCTGTATCACCTCAATCCGGTCGCGATGCTTTGCACGGCGTACCGCAAGGTGCTGGTCGCGCCGCAGCCCGTCAAAATCGGCGACTCGGTTTATGACCCTCTTCCGTTGGATTGGGGCCTGCTTGGGATTGCGGCGGCCCTGTCGTTGGCGCTGATGGTCTTCGGGTACTGGCTTTTCATTCGGCTCAAGTGGAGGTTCGTCGAACGTCCATGAGCCAGCAGCCCCTCATCGAGATGCGGGACGTTCACAAGGAGTTCTTGCTGAGCCACTCGGGCGTCGGCTCGATCAAGACCCTCCTGCTCTGGTGGCGAAGGCGAAGGCTCGAGCACTTCAAGGTGCTGAAGGGGGTGTCGTTGTCGGTGGGCAGGGGCGAGGCTGTGGCCGTCATCGGCCGCAACGGAAGCGGAAAGAGCACGCTGCTCTCGCTGATCGCCCGCGTCTACCGGCCGACCTCAGGCGAGATTCAAGTCAACGGTCGGGTTGCGCCCTTGCTCGAACTCGGCGCGGGCTTCCACCCCGACCTCACGGGGATTGAGAACGTGTTCTTCAACGGCGTGATCTTGGGCCTGACGAGAAAACAGGTCGCCGAGAGGCTCGACCGGATCATCGAGTTCTCGGAGCTTGGGGGGCACATCGACGCGCCCGTTCGCACCTACTCCAGCGGGATGCTCGCCCGATTGGGCTTTGCGGTCGCGGTCCACGTCGACGCCGACGCTCTGTTGGTCGATGAGGTCCTTGCGGTCGGCGACTATGCGTTCGAAGAAAAATGCTACGACCGAATCGAGCGATTCAAGAAGGAACAGGGTGGAATCCTATTCGTATCGCACGACATGGACGCGGTCCGTAGGGTCGCCGACCGGTGTATATGGCTCCACGAAGGGGTCATACGGGCCGAGGGCGTACCCGACGGGGTCATTGCTCAGTATCTCGAGGCGTTCGGGGACCGCGAACGGGCGCGCTGAGTACTTTCACCCAAAGAGCGGCCCTTTTGCGAAGCCCTGTCAGAGCGAATAGGGTCAGGAGACTCGCCAAGCCAAACGCAACGAACCGTGCGAGTGCGCCCAGCCGATCGATCAGCCAGCACAGCAGCGCCGCAAAGGGGCCGTGGTGGAGTGAAAAGTAGAGCTCCTTGCCCCTGTTATAGAGCGAAACCGCCCGCGCGCGGTTGTCTGCGCTGCTCGCTCCTAGCGAATGGCGAAATTTCGCATTTGGGACGTAGAGAATCTTGCCCTGCTGCCGAAGGCGGTGGCAAAGTTCGGTGTCTTCGCAATATAGGAAGAATCGCTCGTCGAATCGGGCGGCGCCGGTTCGGAGCATCAGGCACGCCCCCATCACCTGCTCGACCTCAGACATTTCGGTGAGCCGCCTTGTCGTCCAGTAGGGGGACAAGACTCGCGAGTTAGGGAAGAGTTTTTCCAGCCCGAGTTGCTCGCAAAAAACGGCCCAGAGTGTGAGGCGGTTTGCGGTCGAGTTCTGTACGTTCCCGTTTGGATCGAGCAGCCTCCCTCCGGCTGCAGTAACGTCCGGGTCTTGGAAGACCGAAGCGAGTTCTTCGATCGCGCCGGGTTCGGGGGCCGCGTCCGCGTTGAGGATGAGGGTCAGCGAGGTTGCGGAGGCGTCGAGTCCTTGATTGCAGGCTGTTCCAAACCCCACGTTCTGCGAGTTCGCAATGAGTTGGACCTCGGGATGAGTTTCCGCGACCCAACTCGCCGATCCATCTTGCGAGTCGTTGTCCACGACGACCACCCTCTGGTCCTTCCCGACCGCCGTCAAACATCGCTCCAACTCGGCCCGCGTGTTGTAGTTGACGATCACAACCGTAACGTCGGGTCGGTCGGAAGCGGAACGCATGATACAATATTGGCTCAATGGGGAATTCGGTATTGCTAACGCAGGAGGGTTTTGAGCGCCTTAAGCAGGAACTCGAGGAGCTCAAGACGGCCGGGCGCCGAAAGGTGGCAGAAGCGATCAAGGAGGCGAAGTCTCACGGCGACCTCAAGGAGAACGCCGCCTACCACGAGGCCAAGCTCAATCAGGAGCGGCTCGAAGGGAGGATCGCCGACCTGGAGAAGATCCTCCAAATCGGCCGAATCATCGAGCGACCCGACGACGCCCACGACTGCGCGCACCTGGGTTCGAAGGTCACGCTTCGAGATGAGGAGTTTGGCGACACTCTGACCGTCGAACTCGTCGGGTCGTTCGAGGCCGACCCCGACCACGACAAAATTTCCCTGACATCGCCCCTGGGGGAAGCGCTGGTGGGTCGCATCGCCGGCGACACGGTCGAAGTGGAAACTCCCGAGGGGCTCAGCCGATACACGATTCAAAGGTTGGACTGATGAGGCCCCTTTCGTTTGCGCTGATTTCGGTCGCACTCAGCTTCTTGTGCGGGTGCGAGGGGGGCAACGGCGCGACGCCCGTGCCTGAGTTGGCCGTCGACGTGGGCGCCCCCGCGCAGCGGCCCGATCTTTCATTCAGGTCGCGTCTTGCCCTGCTCGACAACGGCAGGCGGCTCGGAGTCGGCGATCCCGTGCAGGAAGCGTTGGAGTTCCTTCCCGCTCCTCGCAAGGCGTACGCGTTTCGGGAGCTTCCGCCTGGCTTCGAGGAGCCTTATCGCGCGGAGGGCTGGGAGACCGATGCCGAAGGGTTCGGCGTGATTTCGCTCGATGGAAAGGTGGTTCTCACTCTCCGAACGCAGGAAGACGCGAGCCAAACGCTGATCGAGGAAACGGTCCGAACCTACACCCGCGACAACCGCTCACTGCCCCCCGAGCGCGTGACGGGCCAGGCGGCGGAGTATTGGTTCTTTGAGCGCGAAAGCCACCGACTGATGATTGCGGCCGTGAAAGACCCCAATGGCAAACGGTCGCTCACCCTCGCTCTGGGGGACGTTTCGGTCATGGATGCGCTAAGAATGTCACCTGCGAAGGCTTTGCAGGATCGCGACGGATCGCCCCCAGAGGCCGAAAGCTAAACGAGTGTTGGGCTCTACCGCGACGGCAAACCGTTCTCTTCGACGAATCTCTTAGCTCGATCTAAAGGAACGCGCACCTTTCGGTTCTCGCGATCTTCCCAAGCGTAGGCTTGCTCAAGTCGCGCGTCGCGGTCGCGGATCTCTTGGAGAGCGACCTGAGGGGGGACCTTCTGTGCGTCGGTCGGGGGCGCGCCGATCTGAGCTGCGAGCTTCTGCTGCGGGACGTCCGGGGCGGTCGAAACTACCAGCCCAAAGAGGTACGGAGCGATGGCGCTGATTCCGAGGAAGAGCAGGCCGAGGAAGATCGCCAAGCCGATCTTGCGCGGGGTGTTGTTTCCGTTTTCAGGCATGTTCTTGCTCCATTTGCCGAAGGGCATAGACCGGAGGACTGGGTTCCTTCGCATATTGCCAGAGCAGCACGAACAGCCAGATCCCGCCGACACCGAGAATGGCGGCGAAGTCGACCCAGTTGAGCATCGGTCCCTCTCGATGCAGCGACGGCGTCACGAACCAAAACATCTCGACGACGCGCATAACGAGGATGAACACCGCGATCCCGCCGACGAACGCCGCCGTGCGCTTGACCTTGGCCGAAAGCAGAATGAGGAATGGCGCGAGGAAGTGCAGGAACACGATTGCGCCCCCGATCGCGCTCCAAGGCCCTTCGTTGCGGTCAGCGAAGTACGTGATCTCTTCGGGAAGGTCGGCGGACCAAATGATCAGGAACTGCGAGAAGGCGAGATAGGCCCAGAAAACGACCAGAGTGAAAAGAAGGGTGCCCAAGTCGTGGAAGTGCTTAGGCTTGACGAGGACGGCTACCTTGCTGTTTTTCGCGAACGCGAGATAAGCGACGGCTATGGCGAGCGCGGTGAGCATTTGGGCCGCCACGAGAAGCAGCCCGAAGATCGTCGAGTACCAGTGCGGTTCAAGGGACATCACCCAGTCGGTGGCGGCAAGTGTAACCGTGAGCACAAAGGCCACCGCCGCGCCCGCCGCAAAGGAGGAGCGCTTGCCTTCCCACTGGGACTCACCCGATTGGTCTTGTCGCTTCGACCAACTGCTGAGCAGGAAGGCGATCCCAACCCAGACCGCAAAGTAGATCACGGCGCGGATTCCAAACCCCATCGGGTTAAGGAAAGCCACGCGTAGCTGCAAGACCGGGTTCTGAGCGACTTCGTCGGGCCGAGCCCAAGGATAGACGTCGGGCAAGAAGAACAGAATCGGGAGGAACAGGATCGCCATTGCGGGGAGCAGTCTCGCTCCGGCCTGAGAAATCCCGAGGATCGGGTAGCCGAACCTGCCGCGAACGAGGTTCACCAAGATCACGATCCCGAGGAAGCCCAGAGTCGGCATGAGCCACATCAGGTAACCCAACAGGTAGGACTGAAACACGTTGGGCATCCCTTGGGCCTTGCCGACAAACACACCGACCAAGCCAAGCACGCCGACCACGGCGGCTGCGGCTCCTAAACCGGAGTTGGACTTCTTTGGACTATCGTTCACTCACATCGCTCCTTGTTGTTGTTTGCGATCCCAGCTTGAGTTGTTCGTCAGGCGTGAGCGAGTCGTAATCGAAGCTGCCGCTGAACTGAAGAACCCGAATCCACGCCAAGACCTCCCAGCGCTCTTCGGGTTTGAGCTTTCGGCTCAGGACTGGGTGGACCACGTCGTCCAGCGAATACCCCGTACCTGCGAGGATGTCCGGTTGAGCTTGGGAGGTCTTTTGGACGCCGCTCACGAACTCCCGATAGAGTTCACCCACGGGCTTCGCGAGAACCTCGGGGTGATAGAGAGGGCGGGGCCGGGCGTAGCCTCGTTGCACGATGATGCCGTCGCCGTTGCCTAACTTGCCGTGACAGGGCATGCAGTGGATATCGAAGTTGACACGTCCCGCTTCGAGGATCTTCCTATCGACCGGGAAGGGGAACCTCTCAGCGGGCTTTCCGTCCTCCAAGCCTTCGTGAAGCAGCGTGTCCTCACTGAACGACCCACGTGGGACGGTGCCTTCCACGGGCATCCTGGCGGCTTGCCCGTCTTGGAAAAACGCGGTCTCGCCGAGCCTCGGCGCCTTCGCTTGAATCCACATGTCGTCCTTGCTGCATCCGATCGCAAGAACGAGGAACACCGCGGACCCCAGAACCTTCGTATGAATCTTCATTCGATCGGCACCTCGACGACGGCTTCCGCCCCCAGCCCTTCGAGAAACTTGCGGGTCGATTCCGACTCGAATTTCGGATCGGAAGCCTCCACGCACAGGAAGAACCGATCATCCGTGGCGCGGTCGAACCCTTCAGCCGAGAAAACGGGATGATGGAACCTGGGCAGACCGTTCATAGCGAGCATTCCAAAAACCGCTCCGAGCGCGGCGCAAAGGACGCCCGTCTCAAACGTGATTGGGATGAACGAAGGCCAAGAGAAATCGGGCCGTCCCCCAATGTTGAGCGGATAGTCGATCACGGCCGCGTAGGTTTGCAGCCCGAAGCCCAAAAGCGCGCCCAACATTCCAAACGCGAACACAAGCTTTGGAACCCGGTCGTCCCTGGTTCCTAGGTCGTCGACGAGGCCCTCGACGACGAACGGAGTGTAGGCTTCAACTTTGCTGTAGCCTTCGGCCTTGGCCTTGCGAGCCGCTTCCCGAATCTCTTCGGGCTCGGCAAACTGCGCCATCAGGCCGTAGAGCAACAATGGGCTTTGAGCGTTATCCTTCATGCTTACCCTCGCTCGACGCATGCTTTTCGTGGTGGAGCAAGTGCCGGATTTCGGACATCGGGATCATGGGCAGGAACCTTACGAACAGCACCATGCCGCCGATGAAGATCGCGAACGTGCCCACGAAGATTCCGATGTCCCAAACGGTCGGGTTGTACATGCCCCACGACGACGGCAAGAAGTCGCGGTGCAGGCTGATGGGAACGATGACGAACCGTTCGAGCCACATTCCGACGCTGACGGCCAGACTGACAAGGAAGAGAGGAACGACCTTGTGTCGCACCTTCGGGAACCACAGTGCCTGAGTGATGACTCCGTTGCAAAGGATCAGCGCCCAGTAATACGGGGCGTACGGGCCGACCCAGCGGTTCTTCATCATCATGTATTCGTAGAAGTTGCCGCTGTACCAGGCGAAGAACGCTTCCACGAGGTACCCGTAAAACACGATCAGGCCGGTGGTGAGCATGATCTTCGCGCACCAGTCGATATGCTTGTCGGTGATGAGGTCTTTCAGGTTGTACCAAGACCGAAGCGGCAGGACGAGGGTGAGCACCATCGCAAACCCCGCAAAGACCGCGCCCGCGACGAAGTACGGCGGGAAGATCGTAGTATGCCAGCCGGGAATGATCGAAACGGCGAAGTCGAGGCTCACGATCGAGTGGACTGAGAGAACCAGCGGGGTCGAGATTCCCGCGAGGACGAGATACGCCGCTTCGTAGCGGTGCCAGTGCGACGAGGTTCCGTTCCATCCCCAGGAAGTGAGGGCAAAGACATACTTCGAAAGCCCGCGTTTCCTCTTGTCGCGGAGGGTAGCGAGGTCTGGGATCAGCCCCACGTACCAGAAGAGCGCGGAAACCGTCAGGTAGGTGGAGACAGCGAACACGTCCCAAACGAGCGGGCTGCGGAAGTTAGGCCACATCCCAAGCGCATTCGGGTAGGGAAGAATCCAGTAGAACGCCCAAGGCCGCCCGAGGTGGGCCAATGGAAACAGCCCGGCGCACATGACCGCGAACAGGGTCATCGTCTCCGCGAGGCGGTTGATCGAGGTTCGCCATCGCTGGCGCATCAAAAGAAGGATCGCCGAGATGAGCGTGCCCGCGTGGCCGATACCGATCCACCAAACGAAGTTGATGATGTCCAGTCCCCAGCCGACCGGTTGGTTGACGCCCCAGATTCCCACGCCGACCATCAGCAGGTACGTCAGCGAGATCAGGAACGCCAGAAGGCAGACGAATGCGAACCCGAACGCGATGTACCACTGGTAAGGAATCCTCGGCACGAGCGGGATCCCCGCGACCTTTTCGGTAATCGTGCCGTAAGCGTGTCCACCCTGAACGAGGGGCTCTTCGACGGGATCGGGATGCTTAGGTGCGGTAGTAGGCATGGGCGATCTCACTGAGTCGTTGAATGGAATTCCTCGAGGGCCGACACGAGGGTCGTGTTCCGGTTCTTGTAGCGAGCGAGGTACGTCGTTCTGGGCCGTGTGTTGAGTTCTTCGAGGAGCGTATAGTGATGCGGCTCCGTCCTCAATTGCGCGACGGCGCTCGCGGGGTCGTTCAAGTTGCCGAAGACGATGCCACCTGCGGGGCAAGCGGCTTGGCACGCGGTCATGATCTCCCCATCGCGGATGGGCCGATTCTCCTTCTTGGCGGTCTTGCGCGCCGAGTTGATGCGCTGCACGCAATAGGTGCACTTCTCCATCACGCCGCGTCCCCGAACCGTCACGTCCGGATTCCGCATCAGTTTCAGCACGGGCGTGTGCTTGTCGGTAAACTGCCGGAAGTTGAACCTCCTTGCCTTATACGGGCAGTTGTTCGAGCAGTACCGCGTGCCGACGCAGCGGTTATAGACCATCTCATTGAGGCCTTCGGAGCTATGGACGGTCGCCGCCACCGGGCAAACCACTTCGCAAGGCGCCTTCTCGCAATGCATGCAGTTGACCGGCATGTGGTGGACCTCGCTCGAATCCGCGCCCAGGTAGTAACGGTCGATGCGAATCCAGTGCATGTCCCTTCCCCGAAGGACGTCGGTCTTGCCCACTGTCGGGATGTTGTTCTCCGCTTGGCAGGCCACGATGCAAGCGTTGCATCCGGTACAGACGTTGGTGTCGAACACCATCGCCCAGGCGTAGCCTTCATACGGCCGATCGGGATAGAGCGAGATCGGCCCGTGCGCTTCACCGTGGGCCTCCTCATGTCCGAATTCCTCCGCATCGAAGATCGTGAGCTCCTTGCGCCCTTCGGTGTACGAGTGAACTTGGTTTGTCGCGAGCGAGTATCTCTCCGATCTCGCCGTAACCTTCGCCCCGTCCTCGAACCCAGGAGCGGCCGCGACTCGAAGCGCGTACGCGTTGAACCCAACGCTGCTGCCGACCTTACCGGCTCTTAACCTTCCATACCCAAGGTGGATCGTGATCGAATCGTCTGGCTGGCCGGCCTGAATCCAAACCGGGACTCGGGTCAGGGTTCGGCCTCTGTACGTCACGTCACAAAGCGAGACCAACAGTTCTTTGCCCGTCGGCCCGACTCGGTTCCAGAGTCCGAACTTCTCGGCAGTCGCTTGGCTCATGACGGCCACGTTGTCCCAGCAGACCTTGGTGATCGGCTTGAAAAGCTCTTGGAGCCAGGCGTTGTTGGCGAATCGCCCGTCGTAGATGCACGGGTCGGGGCGGAAGTTGATCTCGACCCCAGTCACGACAGCGGGCTTGAGTCCGGGGGCGCCCGCAAACCATCCCGCTTTCACTTGAGGGACGGTCGAGGGGGGCGCGCTTCCTGAAACGAATCCATCGTTGAGGGACTTCGTCCAAAACGTATCGAAGTTCTGCCGGTCGCGGTTCCAGAACGACCTCACGATCTCCCTGCCGTCGGTGGGTCGGCCTCGGAACGCGCTCAGCACTTCGAGGCAACTCCGGCCACCATAAAGCGGCTCGATCAAGGGCTGCTGAATCGCCGCCGTCCCGTCGAACGCCTTGGCGTCGCCCCACGCCTCAAGTTCATGGGCCATCGGGATATGCCACTGGCTGGCGTCGTAGGTCTCGTCCGCATAGAGGCCAACGTGAACGGTGAAGCGGGCCTTGGCGACGGCCTCCGTAAACGGCACATCGGCTGGGGCCGAGAACGCCGGATTGCCACCGAGGATCAGAAGCGATTCCACCGCGCCGGAATCCAATGCGGCGACAAGGGACTTGAGTGAGGCCGTTTGATACAGGTCGCCGTAGGGCACCGGGTCGATAAACTCGACGGTCTTGCCGAACGCGCCCAAAGCCTCATTGATCGCATGGGCGAGCGCGTGAACTTGAGCTGGCTGCGTCTCCCCGGGAACGACCACGCATCGGCCGCGATGGGCTTGCAGGTCCTCCGCCATGGCCTTTACCCAGGCCGCGATTTCGGCTCCGACGCCACCCGAAGCAGGGCCGGGAACGCCCAGCGCTTCCGCGAGGGCCGCCGCGATCCGCCCGATCTCGCCTGCCTTCACGCTCAGGCGGTGGTCTGCGAAAGCGCCACTGACAGTCGGAGTGCTCTCGACGGCGTAGAGGCGATTGAGGTCCTGCTTCGCCTTGCGAATCTTCCTGCGCGCGGCGAACTGCTTGGTGTACGGCGTTCGCCCTGGCGAAATGTAAAGGAAGTCTGAATCGAGAAGAACGATGACGTCGGCGTTTTCCAGGCGGTACAGGGGCTCCTTCTCGACTCCCAAAGCCAGTTTCGCGCCTGCGAATACGACTTCGCGGTTGAAGGGCTCGTAGCAGTACCACTTCGCCTCAGGCAACTCCGCCAGGAGGCTTTGGATTTCCGCGTCAAAGGTGGGTGAGGTGACCGTTTCGGTAAGGATCGCAAGCCCCTTGCCCTGCTGGCTCTTCAGCCTCGCGAACTCCTTCTGCGCCGCCGCGACGAACACGGACCAGTTGGACTTCTGGCCATTCAGCCGCACCTCTTGAGATCGGTCGGGGTCGTAGAGGCCCAGAATCGCCGCTTGAGCGAACACGTCGGTCGCGCCGAGACTCCCTGGGTGGTCGGGGTTGCCCTCCACCTTGATCGGCCTGCCCGTTTCCGACTTCACGAGGACGCCCGTCGCGTACCCGCTCAAGGTGAGAGCGGTGGCGTAAAACACGGGGTCGCCAGGCAGGATTTCTTCGGGCGCCTTGACGTAGGGAACGATCCTCTCGGCGAGTTTGGGTCGACACCCCGCGAGTCCCGCCATCGCCATCGAGGCTCCCACGATCTGAAGAAAGCGTCTTCGGTCGAACGGAGCGCTCCAGGGCGCCTCGAACGGGCTGAATTCGGGACCCGAGGCCGGACTCGGAGACGAACCTTGAGCGTCGAGGCCCTGATTCGCGCCTTCCAGATCGATGCTGCTTTTGTTCGTTCCCATGGTTGTAGTAAGTGTCTACCTATGACAAATCGAGCAGTTGGCAAGCTGGCCCTTCTGAATCCCGTAACTTTCGACTAGTTTTGTGCCAGTCTCTTTGCCTTGAGGCTTAAACTCAGGGTTATAAATCTCGCTTGCGTCGCGCACGAACTCTTCGGGGTTCCTGTGACAGTTCAAACAGAACTTCATTTCGAACGCGTTGGGCTTGGAGGTAAGCGTCATCTTGTCTACACGGCCGTGACACGTGTAACACGATACTCCCTTGCTTATGTGTATGCTGTGGTCGAAATATACGAAATCCGGGAGCTTGTTGACTCGGTTCCAGCGGATCGGCTCGCCGGTCGCGTAGCTGTCTCTCACAGGCGCGACGAGCGGGCTGTTGGGCCAAATCTGCGAGTGGCACATGAAGCACGTGTCCGTCGCCGGGATGCCCGCGAAGGAGGTCTTTTCGACCCCGCTGTGGCAGAGTCGGCAGTCAAGCCCCATGTCGTCCACGTGGCGCTTGTGGCTGAATGCCGCAGGCTGCTCGGGAGCGACGTCCACGGCGTGGGTCCAGGGCGTCGTGTGCATGATCGCCCACGCGCCGAGAAACGGCAGCGCGCCGATGTAGAGCGGCAACGTCTTCGAGAGGATATTGGCTCGCGGCGAAAACAGTTGTGGCATCGACTTCCCTTATCGTGAAACTGCAATGGCGTCGGCGGATAGTTTACGTTTCCGTAATGGATAATCTGGTGCGGTGCGCCGCGTTGGATGCGCGCGAAGGTCGCTCTCGCCACATCCGGTCGGCAACTCCATCGAGAACACAAAGCGCTGTCGGCGTTTTCGCAAGATGCTCGGACTTTAACAACGTAGAAATCCGACCGAGTATGACCGGCATCATAGTCTCCGTTTTTTTTGTGTTCAATAAAGCTGAAGTACTGTCGGGTCCAGGCCTCTGGGCTCGCAGGATTCGAAGGAGGCAACGGGTTGAACAAGGTCAGCCGACGAGAGTTTCTTATCGTTACAGGCGCTGCAGCAGGAGCCGGAATATGGGCCGGCCGGTCATTCTCGTTACTCAAGGCTGTAGAGGGCGTCAAGAACCCCCTCGATTACTATCCGAACCGCGGTTGGGAGCACATTTATCGCGATCAGTACGCGTACGACGATTCTTTCACCTACGTGTGCTCGCCCAACGACACCCACGCCTGCCGGATGAGGGCGTTCACCCGGAACGGAGTCGTCGTCCGGACCGAGCAGAACTACGACGTCGATCGCTACGCCGACCTGCAAGGGAACACGTCCACCGCCCACTGGCATCCCCGAGGCTGTTCCAAGGGGTTCACGCTGCATCGCCGAGTCTATGGCCCGTATCGGCTCAAGTACCCGATGGTGCGCCAGGGCTGGAAGCGGTGGGCCGACGACGGGTTCCCCTACCTGACCAAGGAGCTTCGCAAGAAGTACAACTTCACCACTCGCGGGCTCGACACCTTCGTCCGGCTGAGTTGGGACGAGACATTTGATTACGCCGCGCGCGGCATGGTCGCCATCGCGAAAACCTACAGCGGCGACGTCGGCCACCAGAGGCTCGCTGCGGAGGGCTATCCGCCGGAGATGCTCGAGGCGATGCACCATGCCGGGACGAAGTGCTTCAAGCACCGAGGCGGCATGGGTTTGCTTGGCGTCATCGGAAAGTACGGCATGTATCGTTTTAGCCAGATGCTCGCTCTTCTGGACAGCCACGTTCGAGGAGTCGGACCCGAAGAAGCCCAAGGCGGCCGCAAGTGGTCGAATTACACTTGGCATGGCGACCAAGCCCCTGGACATCCCTATGTCCACGGTCTTCAGGCAGCGGACGGCGACTTTAACGATCTTCGACTGTCTCGGCTCCACATTCAGTGCGGCAAGAATCTCGTCGAGAACAAAATGCCGGAGTCGCACTTCTTCAATGAGCTCATGGAGAGGGGCGGCAAGATCGTCGTCATCACGCCCGAATACGGCCCGCCGGCGACTCGCGCGGACTACTGGCTCCCCGTCCGTCCCGGATGCACCGACACCGCGCTGTTCCTCGGTATCACCAAGGTCTTGATGGACGAAGGCAAATACGACGCGGAGTTCGTCAAGCAGTTCACGGACTTCCCGCTGCTCGTTCGCACCGACAACCTCAAGCGCCTCCATGCCAAAGAGGTCTTTCCTGGCTACAAGCCCAGCCTCAACAAGGACGGCTATAGCTTCAAGACGCAAGGACTGAAGGATGACCAGTACGCCAAGCTCGGCGACTATGTGGTGTTCGACAAGAAGTCGAATTCGCTCAAGGCGATCAACCGCGATCAGGTCGGGAAGGTCATGGCCGAAGCGGGGCTCGACCCGAACCTCGAATTTAAGGGCAAGATCAAGCTCGTTTCAGGGGAAGAGGTCGAGGTCCAGACGCTCTGGGAGCTTTACAAGGTCAATCTCCGAGACTACGACTTGCAGACCGTCTCGGAAATCACTTCGACGCCGAAAGAACTGATCAAGAGGTTGGCCGACGACATCGGCAACCCCGAGAACTGGCCGGTCGCGATTCACATCGGCGAGGGCATCAACCACTGGTTCCATGCGACGCTCGGTAACCGGGCCATGTATCTGCCGCTGATGCTGACCGGCAACATCGGCAAGCCGGGAGGTGGCCAGTACACCTGGGCCGGGAACTATAAGGCGGCGCTCTTCCAAGGATCGCAGTGGACCGGACCCGGGTTCTTGGGTTGGATATCGGAGGACCCGTTTAATCCGAACCTCGATCCGAACGCGCGAGCGAAGGACATCAAATTGGCCAAGTATGCCAAGGACGAAGAGCCTGCGTATTGGAATCGCGGAGACCGGCCGCTGATTGTGAACACCCCTGGAGCGGGACGCAAGGTGTTTACGGGTGACACTCACATGCCCACGCCCACGAAGGTACTGTGGTTCACCAACGTCAACCTCTTCAACAACGCCAAACATGCCTACGACATGCTGTTCAACGTGAACCCCGGCATCGACCTGATCATGTCGCAGGACATCGAGATGACATCGACCTGCGAATACTCGGACTTTATCCTGCCGGCAAACTCATGGATGGAGTTTGAAACGTATGAGATCACGGCATCGTGCTCCAATCCCTTCCTTCAGATTTGGAAGGGCGGGATCAAGCCCGTCTACGATACAAAAGACGACGTGGCGATCATGGCCGGCGTGGCGAAAAGGATGGGCGAGATTCTGGAGGACGAGAGGTTTGCCAGTTTCTGGAAGTTCGCTCTGGAGGGCCGGACGGAAGTGTACATCGATCGCCTCATGGACGGCTCGACGCCCATGCATGGCTATACGACCAAGGACATCATGGACGGCAAGTACGGGGAGCCTGGCGCAGCGCTGCTCATGTTCCGAACCTACCCTCGCATTCCGCTGTACGAGATGGTTCACGACCACGTGCCTTGCTGGACCGACACTGGTCGACTCAACGCGTATTGCGACATCCCCGAAGCGATCGAACACGGAGAGAACTTCATCGTTCACCGCGAGGGGCCGGAGGCAACGCCCTATCTGCCGAACGTAATCGTCAGTTCGAATCCGTTCATCCGCCCGAACAACTTTGGCATCACCCCCTCGATGCTCCAAGCGAACGTTCTCGATGCCGACCTGCGTACCGTTGCGAACAACAAACTTTCTTGGGCGGAAGTCAAGGGCACCCAGAACCCGCTCTGGAAGCAGGGGTTCCGGTTCTTCTGCCTGACGCCGAAGACGCGACATCGCGTCCACTCCCAATGGTCGTCGGTCGACTGGCATATGCTTTGGGACTCGAACTTCACGGACGCCTATCGAAAAGACAAGCGCAACCCCCACTTCGGCGAGCACCAGATGCATATGAACCCCGAAGCCGCAAAGGCAATGGGGATTCAGGACGGGGACTACGTGTACGTCGACGCCAACCCAGCAGACCGGCCTTATCGCCCCCGCCCCACCTACGGCGCGGAGCAAGCTCTTCCTCCTGAGGGCCAGTCGTATCGCACGGAGCCGGAAGCGCACTACCGCAAGGTGACGCGGCTGCTCCTGCGCGTGAAGTACAACGCGGCCTATCCCTATGGGGTCGTGATGATGAAGCACGCGCCGAACTTGGCGACTGAGAAGACCGTTCACGCGCACGAGACCCGGTCGGACGGAAGGGCCATTTCCCACGATACCGGCTACCAGTCGAACCTTAGGTACGGGTGCCAGCAGAGCTTGACCCGCGACTGGTCGATGCCGATGCACCAGACCGACACGCTTTTCCATAAGGCGAAGGTCGCGATGGCGTTCATGTTCGGAGGCGAGGCCGACAACCACGCGGTCAACACGGTTCCGAAGGAGACGCTGGTGAGGGTCGTTCGGGCCGAACCCGGAGGAATGGGCGGAGTCGGAATATGGCAGCCCGCGACGACCGGATACACGCCTGCCAACGAAAACGAGTTCATGAAATCCTATCTGTCCGGAGACATCGTCGAGGTGAAGAAGTGAGCAGGGAGGTTGCCGAGGACCTGATGGACCCCACAGAACGGCCGCTTGGACCTGCTCCTGTGAAGTCGGAAGTGGAGGAGGACGACCCGTACGACGCCACGGCAGTTATGCTTCCCTCGCCCCCCGGATTCGATTCGCTCGGTTCGATGGCAAGATGCATGGCCGAGGAGTACGCGATGATGGGGTTTTCCGGACCGCTCCTCCTTAAGATGTTCCGAAATCCCTTCTATCAGGCGCTGCACGGAGTCTGGCAAGCGCGGGGCGACGCCTACGTCGTCGATTTGCTGCGGGGGGTCTTTGGAGACGAAGCGCTTTCTGACGAGGTCGTGAGTTCGATTCCGCAACCTCCGCGGACTCCGCTCGCAACCACGATCCCCGTCGTTTCCGCGAACACCGACAGGAGCAACCCCCATGCCTAAGGTCAAGAACTGGCAGCTCGGCCGCGAAATGGATTACCGCTACGACGAAGCCCACCCCGAGTGGCAGTTCGCAGCGGTGTTCAACATCAACCGATGCATCGCCTGTCAAACCTGTACGATGGCCTGCAAGTCCACGTGGACCTTCTCGCGAGGCCAAGAATACATGTGGTGGAACAACGTCGAGACCAAGCCGTATGGCGGCTATCCGAAGTTCTGGGACGTAAAGACCCTCGAACTCATGGAGCAGGCGAATCCGAACGGACAAAGGTGGAACACAGCTACGTCGGACAAAGAGGCCCCGTACGGGGTGTACGAAGGCAAAACGGTCTTCGAGCTTTCGCCTAAGGATAGGTTCGCCCTTGGCTATCTGCCGACCGACGACGAATGGCAGGTGCCGAACCTCTATGAGGACAACGCGGTGGGGCCGCGGGGCGAGGAGAACAAGTATCCCAAGGGCGGCGGGCTCGACGAACACGGGACGTGGTTCTTCTACCTGGCGCGAATCTGCAATCACTGCACCTATCCGGCCTGCCTCGCGGCCTGCCCGCGTCAAGCGCCTTATAAGAGGCCTGAGGACGGCATCGTTCTGATCGACCAACAGAGGTGTTGGGGCTACCGAAGGTGCGTCGAGGCCTGTCCCTACAAGAAGGCGATGTATCGCCCAGAAACCAAGACCAGCGAAAAGTGCATCGCTTGCTACCCCCGTATCGAGGGAAAGGATCCGCTGGGCGGCGGAGTGCCGATCGAGACTCGCTGCATGAGCGTTTGCGTGGGCAAGATCCGCCTTCAGGGGCTCGTGAAGGTCGATGGCAACGGCGAGTGGGCGCACGACCCCGAAAACCCGCTCTACTACCTCGTTCGAGAGGAGAAGGTCGGATTGCCGCTTTACCCGCAGTTCGGGACGGAGCCCAACATCTATTACATCCCGCCGCGATGGGTTCCGAGGTCCTACCTTCACCAGATGTTCGGACCCGGCGCCGACCACGCCATCGAGCGCTATGTCATGCCTTCTCGCAAGCTCCTTGCCGTGCTGCAACTCTTCCGCGCCACTCGCACGATCATCTTCAGGTTCGAGGTGATCGAAGGCAAGAAGATCGGCGAAGCCAATGTGAACGGCAAGACCCTCGAGCTATTCGACGACACGGTGGTCGGATATGACAAGAACGGCAAGGAGGCGATTCGCATGAACGTCCTGGAACCGTTCCACCTTCGAGACGAGAAGTACCCGAACTCGATTTAGGGAGTCGACGATGCAGTCCACAGAATCGAACGTGCGACAAGAGCCTTCCTCGGGGAAGATTCTGGGAATCAACCCGGACGCCAAGGGCGGCCGCAAGAGCAGGCCACGCCGAAAGGGGCGGAACCTCTCACCCGAACGGCAGGCCTCGCTCGCCTTGGCTCGATCGAGAATGTACTTGCTGCTGTCGCTGGGCTTTCGGTATCCGTCCGAAGAGACCTTCGAGTGCCTCAAGATTGAGTGCGAAGCGGTCCGAGAGGCGATTCGGAAGGGCTTCCTTCCCGCGGCGACGGCCGACGGCAGCCTCCAGGAAGAGGTGGAGCGCCTTGCAGCCTTCCTTGAGGACCTCGACTTTCCGAAATTCGAGGCCGAGTACCTGCGGGTCTTCACTCATGTGATCACCTCGGATTGTCACCCTTGCGAGACCGCTTACACCGCCACGCACCTCTTCCAGCAGGCGAACAAGCTCTCGGACCTCAACGGCTTCTACCGAGCGTTTGGAGTTACACCCGGAACTGAGCGCCCCGACCATATCAGCGTCGAGGCCGAGTTCATGGCCTATCTCGCGCAAAAGGAAGCTCGGGCCGCCTCGACGGGACGCCCGCGACGAGCTTCGGCGATGTACCGGACCCAAGTCGCCTTCCTGGAAACCCATTTGGGGCCCTGGGTACGGGTGTTTGCGAAGTTCGTAGCCATCAAGGCGCCGAGCGGTCCGCACCATTGCCTAGCCAACCTAGTGAGTAGGTTCTTCCCCTGGGAGTTTGCGGAGCAAGGGGCTCGGGTCCATGAGATTTCCGGCCCGCCGAAACCGCTCCCTTTGATGCAGCAAAAAGAGATGGAAACGGAGGACGACGAGTGTCCCGTGTTCGAGTTGGCCTGTTCGCGCCAAGGAGTGCTGGGCACTCATGCAGACACCTTTGGGTTGGGAGGAGATGACTAAACCATGTTGTTCGATCGAAACACGACGGCGATCCTAGTTCTCTGTTTGATCGCTACGGTGGTTCTGACCGCAACGCGAACTCGAATCAGTTCCTCGGCCGTTCCCGCGCTCGTGGCCCGAACGGTCGATTCCGCGTCGGCCTCAGACCCGGATTCGCCGGCTTGGGACGAGGCGAAAGGGATGCGGATCGCGCTCAGTTCGGGTGGCGCGGGTTTGGTGCGAACCGCCACGGTCCGGACCTTGAGCGATGGGGAACTGCTCTACATCCTGCTCGAATGGACCGACGAATCTCCGGACCTCAGCTTCAAGGGACCCTATGAGTTCATCGAACGAGGCGAGACCTTGCGCGACGCCGCGCAGATCGCGTTTTCTGCGGGGAAGGTCGAGCCGATGCCGCTTTTCGCCTTGGCCGGATCGACGGGAGCCGTGACGCTCTGGCAGTGGAACTCTCACTGGCAAAGGGCCTTCGAGACCGCCCAGGCCGGGGTCATCGGAGACCGTACGCCCGACAACATTGCCGATATGTACCCCTATGAGGGCGAAATCCTCTACTACCCTGCTCGGGCTGCTGGCAACGAAAACGCTCGCGAGAGTCGGTCTGAGCCCGCCGAGGCCATGATTGCAGCCCGCAACTCAGGGCTCAAGCTGCACCCGGACGCCCGGCTTGTGGGCCGAGGCTCTTGGTCGGGGGGCAAGTGGCGTGTTCACTTCGTCCGGCCTCTGGTAACGCCCGGCGACCCGGGCCCCATCTTCAGCAATTCACGAACTACGTTCGCAGTCTCGCTGTGGGATGGCGGCCAAGGGGACCGAGGGGCGTCGCGAGCGGTTTCGACTCCGATTCTCTTATATGCGGACGTGCCTATGGCGGCAAACACCCTTCGCGTTGCGGCCAACTGGCCCCAGGATGCAACGGCGGCGTCTGAGACGCGTGCGACGAGAGGAAACTAATGGCGGTCCAACAACCCTTGTCACCGACATCCGGAGTTCACCCACTCAGGCCGATCTTGGCGCTGGCGGCCCTTTTCGGATTGGGAGAACTCGCGCTCCTTCGCTTCGTTGGGGCTCTGAGCTTTGACAGGACGATCGCCACGGGCGCGGTTGCTGGGGGCTGGGCTTCGACCGTCGGCAGCTTCTTTCTCGACTTCGCCACGATCCTGGTGTTCGTGAGCCTTGTGGTCTTTGCCTTGACTCCTTTGCGCTGGCGAAGCGGCTGGAGCTTTACCCTTGTGGGGTACGTGCTCCTCGCCGCGATCCTGCCTTGGGCTTCGGCGATGGGACCGTGGGTTCCGGCTACTTTTGGGTTCATCAGCGCGGCGCTGACGCTCGTGGTGGGATTGGTGGCTCTCGTCCGGCCCAATGCGGAAGGCAAGTTCGCCATTGGGCTCTTGCTGCTGGCCTTCGTCTGCGCTTACGTCTACGCCCTCTCGCCCGCCTTCCTCAGTCCGTCGAACATCGTTGCTCCGGGAGGACCGGGAACTCTGGGCTTCGGCGAGGTCTTGTACGTCGTAGCCGGAGGGTTCGCGTTCTACGCTTGGGGATGGCGGCGCATTCAGGAAAACCGCGCCGGGCTGTATGCCGGCCTCGCCGCGGCGTTGGCGTTGGCGCTCTATTTTGGAGTGGGCGGGCCTTCCGCTGTGGCCGCACTCACACAAGCCACAGGCCTGACCGTCTTTCTCCCAGTTTGGGTCTATGTCGTCAGCACGTTCTTCTTCGCGACGACGGCGTTCTCTTGTGTCCTTGACAAGAACTCGTTTGCGACGGGGGCTGCGTTCCTCCTCTTCCTCATTGCGGGGCTTCTGCCGGTCACCAGCTACCAGCAGGCGCTAGTCGTCATGGGGATGGTGTTGCTGGCTCATGGGCAAGACGCGTTTCGAATGGGTGCCGAGTAGGGGTCCTTCGGGCGCGGCAAGAGGACTCGGCGGCCTCGTATCTCGTAGACTTACGCCATGTCGACTGGTACCCTCATTGTGGGCGTCACAGGCGCGAGTGGAGCCATCTACGCGCAACGGTTCCTGCGGGAGGCTTCCCGCCTCTACGACCGGATATACCTCATCCTCTCCGAGCAGGCTTGCCAGGTGGCCGAACATGAGTTGGGAGTGAGGCTCGACAAGGCGGCGTTCGACCCCGAATCGTGGTTGGGAAAACCCCTAGATAACCTAGTTTTATTGGGGGATCGCGACTATTTCACACCGCCCGCGAGCGGCTCATTTCGGCATGAGGGCATGGTCATCGTTCCGTGTTCGATGGGCACGGCCGGCCGCATCGCAAACGGGGTGAGCGACGACCTCTTGACGCGCTGCGCGGACGTTTGCCTGAAGGAGAGACGCAAGCTCGTTGTCGTTCCCCGCGAGATGCCCTGGAACTTGATCATGCTGCGGAATCTGACTTCGATTACCGAAGCCGGCGGGATCGTCGTGCCCGCTTCCCCCGCGTGGTACGGCCGTCCCAAATCGCTAGAGGACCTAGCGGATACGGTCGTGGCGCGCGTCCTGCAAGCATTGGGACACGATTCCGACCTTATTCGCCCTTGGATGGCCGATGAGTAGGGTCGTGGTTGCGGGAGGGAGCGGTTTTCTGGGAAGCGCGCTTTTGGCCGCCCTGAAGCTGCGCGGGGTTCAAACGGTCGTCCTCTCGCGCTCCGGCTCTCCCATCTGCAACGCCGACGAAGTGGTCGTGTGGGACGCCAAGTCGCTGGGGGCTTGGACGGACGCGCTGGTGGGCGCCGATTGCGTTGTCAATCTCTGCGGTTCACCGATCGACCGGAAGTGGACGGACGAAGAGAAACGCCGGATCGTTTCCAGCCGCGTCGAGCCCACGCGAACCCTGGGGCATGCGCTTTCCACCCTGAATCGCCGGCCCGCGCAGTGGGTCAACATCAGCGCCATCGGATATTATGGGAACCTAGCGACTGGACTTGCCGCAGAGGATAGCCCTCCGGGCGACGACTTCCTCGGCCAGGCCTGCGCTTCATGGGAGGCGGCCCAGAGGGAAACGGTCCCGGAGCGCGTCCGAGCTTGCCGGATTCGTCTTGGCGTCGTTATGGGGAAGCAGGCCGGGTTCTTACCCATCGTCGCATCCCTCGCGCGCTGGTTTCTCGGCGGTGCGGCGGGTTTGGGGAAGCAATGGGTGAGCTGGATTCATCTCGAAGATGCAGTGGCGTTGATGCTTTGGGCCATCGAAAATCGGCTGGAGGGAGCGTGGAATGCCGTCGCTCCCCATCCGCTTCCCAACGCCGAACTCATGGCGAAGGTGCGCAAGGCCCTCGGCCGTCCGTGGTGTCCGCCCGCTCCTGCGTTCCTCATTCAATCGATAGCTGGATGGATCGGCAAGGAGGGCGCCGTGATTCTGGGCGGGCAACGAGTCTCAGCCGAGAAGTGCCTTTCCGAGGGATTCGAGTTCCGATACCCTGACGCCGAGTCCGCCTTGGACAATCTGCTTCGGGAAAACAAGTGAACCCAGGCGGCTTCTGTCTGCCTACCTAGCGATCTTGGTGACCGAGTACGTAAGCGGCCCGTCCGGGGCGTCCACGCTGATCGTGTCCCCGGTCTTGCTGCCGAGCAGCGCCGAACCCATCGGGGACTCGTTGCTGATGTAGTCTCGGTTCGGATCCGCTTCTATGCTCGATACCACGCGGACCGTAAAGCTTTCTCCAAGCGAGGAATCGCTTAGGGTGACTAGCGATCCGATCCCGACGAACGAGGTGGGAATGTCCTCCTCGTTCAGGACCTGCGCCGTACCAAAAATCGACTTGAGTTCGGCGATCCGGTTTTCGACGATCGCCTGTTCGAACTTCACTTCGTCGAGCTCGCTGTTGTCTTCGCTGAACTCGCCGTGCTCTTGGCTCTCTCTAATCCGTTCAGCGATCTCAGGCCGCTTTTCCAGCGTGAGGTATTCGAGCTCCTTCTTGAGCTCCTCGTGGCCCTCAGGCGTCAACCACACGATCGTGCCGCTTACCTCGGTCTGACCGTTCCCCGCGATGCTGTTGATTTCTTCCATAACTGATCGATCCGCAATTATACTAAGGTTCCTATCCCATACGTCTCCACAAGACCTGATGTTTCGGTGTGTTGGACATATCGGCAAGACGTTGCCCGCTCCTTATGGGTTCGCATCGAGTTATCGCATACCTCCAGAAGGTAGGCTCGGCCTGATGCGAATCGTCGCCTTGCCCCTCGTGGGCGCACTCGTCGGAATCTCGGCCGCGCAAGGGGGAAGCCCGTCCGGGCCGTTTGCGACGACGGGCCCCGACGTTTCGGTCGTCATCACGGAGCATGCGACCGGCGCGGACATCGTCGAGATCACGGCCACCCGCGCCGAGTACCCCGCCGCACTCCTCTCGCAGCAGATTTCGGCGCTTGGCAAGTACTTGAATTCCGAGCCGCGAGTTCTGAGGGTCTTCGAACAGAGTCTCGACCCTGAAAACCAGCGCCTGAGCTTTCTGAAGGCGACTTTCGCGGTTGACGGATTGATCGACCGCAGATTGGGCGTCTTGCGGCTGGAACCGCTTGCGAGGGCTTTCGCCGGCGCGGCGTCGCCCAACACGGTCCAAGGCCTTAGCGTGATCTTCGACGGGGAACTTCCTACCGCCTCGACTATTCAAAGCTTCGAAAGTACGGCGGTGTCGATCGCCGGCCGGGTGACACGCGACCCGACCGGAATCGAGTATCGCATCCGATTGAAGACGCAGAAGGCCGATGAAATCAGGATTCCCGAGTCTGCAAACGAACAAACGGAACCTCAAGCTCCGTCCAGTTCCACGGGAGGGCCACCTGCTTACGCCTGGGTGTTTCTTGGGTTGGCAGGGATCGCTGCGGGTGCTTTGGTATACTTCGCCCTGCTCCGATCGCAAAGGGCAAAGCGGCCCTGAGATTCGAAACATAGAACGAGCGTAACCGCCATGCGAGATCCTGCGAGCATCAACATCCACGAACTGATCGACATTGGCTATCACGAGAGAGCTTCTGACGTTTTCGTCAAGGGAGGGTCTCCTCCCATGATGAGGCTCCACGCCAAGGTCCAGCCCCTTCCCGGCGAATGGCCCGTCATCGACCCCTACAACGCGCAGCGGATGATCGGCGGGATCATGACCGAGAAGCAGCGCAGGAAGTTCGAGGACCACATGGAGATGGACCTCGCCTTTAGCGTGGGGGAGACGTGCCGCGTTCGCGCGAACATCCACATGCAGCGAGGGACTTGGGGCATCGTCTGCCGTATCATCCCCACCGACATCCTGAACATCGAGCAGTTGGGTCTACCGCCCGTGTTGCAGGAGTTCGCCAAGATTCGGCAAGGACTGGTCCTTTTCACCGGCCCTACGGGATCGGGCAAGACCACTTCGCTCGCCGCGATCATCGACGTGATCAACTGCACGAGACCGGTGCATATCGTCACGATCGAAGACCCGCTGGAGTTCGTTCACAGGGACAAAGCCTCTTATATCACGCAACGCGAGGTTGGGATCGACACCGAGGACTTCCAACCCGCGCTTCGCGCTGTGGTTCGAGAGGCGCCTGACGTGATCTTGATCGGTGAAATGCGCGACGTCGCTACTTTTAACGTCGCTATGCAGGCCGGTGAAACGGGCCACTTGGTGTTCTCGACCGTCCACACATCGAGCGCTTACGAGACCATGGACCGTATCGTCAACATGTTTCCGCCTCACGAAAAGAACCACTTGTGCATTCGACTTGCCTCAGCCTTGCGGGCGATCGTCGCGCAGAAGCTGGTTCCGCGAGCGGACGGACTGGGCCGTGTTGCAGCTTGTGAGATACTCGTCGTAACGCCCACGGTGCAGAAGATCATCGAAGACGGACACTTCAGCGACCTTTACCACGCGATCAACGAAGGCGAGTTCTGGGGAATGCAGACGATGAACCAGAGCCTGCTGCGGTACGTCAAGGCCGGGGTGATCAGCGAGGAGATTGCGCTGAACTACGCGGGAATTGCTTCTGAACTGAAGCAGATGTTGCGCCGATAATTGAGGAGTCCGTTGAACCTCAACATCGACGATCTGCTGCGAGACCTGGTGAGCAAGGAGGCCAGCGACCTGCATATCAAGGCAGGCGAGCCGCCCTTCATGCGGATTCATGGCGACTTGCAGAGGGTGAACTACCCGGCGCTGTCCGAGGAGGATTCGCGTCAACTCCTCCTTAGCATCTTGAACGAAGAGCGCCGAGAGCGTCTTTACAGCTTCAAGGAACTGGACATGTCCTATCACGTGTCAGGACTTGCGAGGTTCCGCGTGAATATGTTTTGGCATCGGCATAGCCTTGGAGCGGTGTTTCGGGTCATTCCGTTTCAGATTCGAACCATCGACGAGCTCATGATGCCGCCGGTCAGCAAGCAACTCGCTCTCTTGCCGCGCGGGCTCATCCTCGTCACAGGTCCCACCGGTTCGGGGAAGTCCACTTCGCTGGCGGCGATGATCCACCACATCAACACGCACAAGCGATGCCATATCATGACCGTCGAAGACCCGATCGAATACGTGCATGAGGACTTGGAGAGCATCATCAACCAAAGGGAACTCGGGACCGATACGCACACCTTTGCCGATGCCCTTCGCCACGTCATGCGGCAGAACCCGGACGTGATCCTCGTAGGAGAGATGCGCGACCTCGAGACGATTCAATTGGCCATCACCGCCGCAGAAACCGGCCACCTCGTGCTCTCGACGCTGCACACCGTCGATGCCGCCCAGACGATCGACCGGATCGTGGACGTTTTTACTCCAGAGCAGCAGGCGCAGATCCGAACCCAGTTGAGCGTCACGCTGCAAGCCGTAATCTCGCAGACCCTCGTCCCCACGAAAGACGGCAAGGGACGCGTCGCGGCCTT